>NZ_JBSFDZ010000007.1:188941-271096 GCF_053594175.1 Nocardia sp. NPDC001965 | reverse complement strand
GATCGGCGGATTCGACACTGCGCACCGGGACGGCGCCGGCCGGTGCGCGCATGCGCCGAAGGCGCGAGTCTCGAGGCCTGAACGGCGAGACCAAGGGGGCCTCAACCCCGCGCGCGCCAGCGCGCCGAAAACACAGCACCTTCACGAGCAGGTCAGCACTCACCCCCCGAACATCAGCTGCGACACCGTATAGATCGCCAACCCCGCCAAACTGCCGACCACAGTGCCGTTGATCCGGATGAACTGCAGATCCCGCCCCACCTGGACTTCGATCTTCTTGCTCGCCTCCTCCGCGTCCCAGCGGGCCACCGTATCGCTGACGATGGTGGCGATCTCGTCGGCATAGTTGGCCGCCAGATAGCGTGCTCCGCGCTCGATCCAGCCGTCGACCTTGGCGCGGGTCTCGGTATCGTCGCGCAGCCGTTCACCCAGCTGTTGCACGTTCTCCGCGACCTTGCGCCGCAGGGTGCTGTTCGGGTCGTCGGCGGATTCCAGGATGAGCCGTTTGGCGGCCCGCCAGGTCGCTTCGGCCAGTCCGGTGATCTCCTCCCGGCCCATGATCTCGGTTTTGATCCGTTCGGCCTTGGCGATCATCGTTTCGTCGTACTGCAGGTCGTGGGCGAATTCTTCCAGGAAACGGTTGGCGGCCAGCCGGACCTCGTGGTCGGGAGTGGAACGCACCTTCCAGGTGAATTCGACCAGTTCCCGGTACACCTTCTCCGAAAGCAGCACGTTCACGAACTTCGGCGCCCACTGCGGCGCCTCACCGTTCACTATCCGGTCGATCGTCTCCTGGCTGCCCAGCGCCCATTGGTGGGCGCGCTCGGCGAGCAGGTCCAGCAGGGGCAGCTGCCGGTTGTCGGCCAGCAGTTCGGAGAGAACCCGGCCGATCGGCGGCCCCCACAGCGGTTCGGCGATCCGCTTCACGATGGTGTTGTCGATGACCTGTTCGACATCTTCGTCGCGCAGTACCCCCACGACCGCGCGCAGGATGGTCGAACTCTCGTCGGCCACCCGGGCGGCATTGCCGGGCCCGGCCATCCAGCGCCCGACCCGCCACGGGATCTGCGCGGAGTTGACCTTCGCCGTGACCACCTCCGGGGAGAGGAAATTGGTCCCCACGAAATCGCCCAGGCTGGCGCCGAGTTGATCCTTCTTCCGGCGGATGATGGCGGTGTGCGGGATCGGCAGACCGAGCGGATGCCGGAACAGCGCGGTCACCGCGAACCAGTCGGCCAGGGCGCCGACCATGCCCGCCTCGGACGCCGCCCGCACATAACCCACCCAGTCGCCGGCCCCGCCGCGTGACTCCAGCCACCGGCACACCAGGTAGATGATGGTGGCGACGGCGAGCAGCCCGGTGGCGACAGCCTTCATCCGCCACAGGTCCCGGCGTTTGGCCGCGTCGTCGGTGAGGGTGGCGAATACGCCCGGTGGTTCGGCCGGGCTGCCGGGGGCGGACACCCCAGCAGCGGATTCGAGCACCGCGCTACTACCGGTCGCTTTCTCCATACCTCCATTCTGCTGTGTTCATGGCGCTGCCTCCGGCAGCGCGGGGTCGGGGCCCTCGTGACCCCGGTTCTTCACTCCTGCGCTCCTCCGCTTCGCTCCCCCGCCCCGTCGCTCCAGAACCGGGGCGGGCCCCGACCACGGAGGTGGACCGTCCGGGTGGACGGAAGGTGGAATCCGCCGGGAGGAGCAGTCCTTGTTCCGCGGGGCCCAGCAAGGTGTCGTCAGTGCCCAGCAAGGCGTCGTCGGGTCGGACCCGCTTCGGTGACCTGGGCCTTCGGTTAGCTGGGCGACGGTGCAGATGCAGTGCTCGAAGTCGGTCCTCCGGCCGACACAGGAAGGGCGGAGCGGCCGAGCGCGATCCGTTGTCCGGGTGCCCGGACGCCGAGGTAGTCGGGCTCCGGCGGAGGTGCATGTGGTGAAGAGTGGGTTCTGCTCTTGCGGATATGCCGACACCACGGCCGGCGTGGGTAGGCTCACAGCACGGCTGGTGCCCGGCGACTGCCGTCTCCGGACGGCCGGCGCTTTCTCCGGACGGCCGGAGTGCCGGTCCATACCCATGGGAGCGCCCGTCCGTGCCTACCGGGACCAAACGAACCACCTGGGCGGGGATGGGGCCTAGAGTGGAACGCACGTGAACCGTCCGACCGAGGAGCCCACGCTGTCCACCGAAGACCTGCTCGATATCGGGAAATCCGCCGATCGATCGGCGCCGGTGCGTACCCCGCGGACCGACGGTCGTAAGCGCCGCTGGCGGCAGCACAAGATCGACCGACGGGAGGAACTGGTCGACGGCACGCTGGCCGCGGTGCGCACGCGCGGCGGGAATGCCGGAATGGACGAGATCGCGGCCGAGATCGGCGTGTCGAAGACCGTCCTGTACCGGTACTTCTCGGATAAGAACGACCTGGTGAATGCCGCGATGCAGCGGTTCATCGAAATAACGCTGATGCCGCGTGTCTACGGTGCGATCAGTCTCGATGCCGACGAGTACCAGCTGGTGCGCTCGGCGCTGGCCGAGTACGTGGGCGCGGTCGACGAGGATCCCGAGGTCTACCGGTTCATCATGGGGACCGGTTCCGGCGATCCGTCCTCGCTGGCCGATTTCGAGCGACTGTTCGCGGAGGTGGTCGCTGCGGCGATCACCGAACGCGGCAGCGAGCGCGGGATCGAGACCGAAGGCGTCATGCTGTGGTCGTATGTGCTGGTGGGCGGCATCCAGCTCGCGACGCACTGGTGGACCATGCACAAGACCCTGCCCCGCGAAGAGGTCATCGATTACCTCACGATGATGGTGTGGAGTGCCATCGAGGGGATGGCCCGGGCGGGTGGTTCGCGGACCAGGTTCGCCGAGCAGGAGCATGTGCTGCCCCCTGTCTCCCTCGACGACCAGGCCGTCTGAGCCGGCGCGTGCACCGGGCTCGACATCCGGGCCTGTTTGGCTAGTCTGATCCCGTGCGGTGACGAGGAACCGGCTGTGTTCTTCTGTCGTCGTAGGCGCGCGTCGGCACCAACGGAGGTACCTCGATGGCGAAACAAGTGCCGACATCCCGGCTGACCCGCGGCACCAAACTGGGTGCTGTCGCGGCCGGCTCGATGATGCGCAGGCAACGCGCCCGGATTTCGATGCGTGGGCGGTCGGAGGCCGTGCGCGCCCGGATGGCCGAGGAATCCATCCTCCGCAGTACCGAACAGCTGGTCATGGTGCTGGGCACCATGAAGGGCGTGGCCATGAAACTGGGCCAGATGATGTCGGTACTGGATCTGGACCTGGTGCCACCGGAACATCGCGAACGCTTCCAGAAACGGCTGGCGGTGCTGCGCAACGCCGCGCCCTCGGTGTCGTTCGAGGCGATGCGCGCGGTGATCGAGGAAGACTACGGACAGCCGCTGGACGCGGTGTTCGCCGAATTCGAACCCCGGGCCATCGCGGCCGCCTCCATCGGCCAGGTCTATCTGGCCCGGCTGCACGACGGCCGCCAGGTCGCGGTGAAGGTGCAGTACCCGGGGATAGACGCGGCGGTCCGGGCCGATCTGAAGAATCTGAACATGTTCCGCCGGGTGCTGCAGTCGGCGATGCCGTGGGTGACCCCCGCGGTCCTCGACGAACTGCGGTTGAACATGGAAGCCGAACTCGACTATCACATCGAGGCCGAAACCCAGCAGGACATCGCGGCGCTGTACGCCGACCATCCGTTCGTCGTCGTGCCGCGGCCGGTCCTCGAGCACAGCACACGGCGGGTACTGGTCACCGAATATCTGGCGGGCACCGCGTTCGAGGATGTCCGCAAGATGCCGCGGGCCGAACGCGACCGGGTCGGCGAGATCATCTATCGCTTCTACGTCGGGTCGCTGTTCGATTTCAACGAGTTCTGCGGGGACCCGCATCCGGGCAATGTGCTGCTCGCCGCGGACGGCCGGGTCGGGTTCCTGGATTTCGGGCTGTTCAACCGGATGGATCCCGAACACGTCCGGTTCGAGGCGATCTGCCTGTGCGCGGCCGCCGAGGACCGGGGCGAGGATCTACGCGAACTGATGATCCAGCGCGGTGTCATCGATTCCGAGGACGAGATCGGCGTCGAGGAATGTCTCGAATACGTCCTCTCGGCCTCCGAGTGGTGTCTGGTGGACCAGGAACTCACCATCACCCCGGAACTCGCCAGCGGTGCGTTCCTGCTGGCCGTGGACCCGCGGTCCAGTGAGTTCTCCGGTATGAAACAACAGAATCTGCCCCCGGAGCATCTGTTCTCGCGGCGGGCCGATTTCCTGACCTTCGGCATGCTGGGTCAGCTCGAGGCGACCGCCAATTGGCATCGCATCGCCCGGGAATGGTTGTACGGCGACGAACCGGACACCGAACTCGGCCGAATCCATCGACAGTGGCTGGCCCAGCGCCGGCCCGCCAAGCGCGGCAAGCGGCGCACGGGTTAGCGCCGCCGCACCAACACACATTCAAGGGGTTCGATCCATGACGGACACACGCGAATTCGATCTCGTCGTATTCGGCGCCACCGGCTTCGTCGGCAAACTCACCGCCCAGTATCTGCTGGGCGCGGCGCCGGCGGGAGCTCGAATCGCGCTCGCCGGCCGCTCGGCGGACAAACTCGCCGCCGTCCGCGACGAGATCGGCGCCGCGGACTGGGGTCTGGTGGTGGCCGATTCCACCGACCAGGAGTCGATGGACGCCCTCGCCGCCCGGACCACCGCCGTGATCACCACAGTCGGCCCGTACCTGCGCTACGGGATGCCGATGGTCGCCGCCTGCGCGAAGGCCGGTACCCATTACGCGGACCTCACCGGCGAACCGCTGTTCATCCGCGACGCCATCGACAAGTACCACGAGGAGGCCGCGAGCACCGGCGCCAAGATCGTGAACTCGTGCGGTTACGATTCGGTCCCTTCGGATCTGAGCGTCTATCAGCTCTACCGGCGTACCGTCTCGGACAATACCGGCGAACTCGGTGACACCACCCTGATCGCGACACTGCGCGGCGGAGTCAGCGGCGGCACCATCGATTCCGGGCGCGCGATGATGGAGGCGGTCGCGGCGGACAAATCGAAGGGCGCGGTACTGAGCCACCCGTACTCGCTGAGCCCCGACAAATCCCTGGAACCGGATGTGGGCCGCCAGACCGACCTCACCTTCCAGCGCGCCGGCGATATCGACCCGAGCCTCGACGGCTGGCTCGGTACCTTCGTGATGGCCTCGCACAACACCAAGATCGTGCGCCGCAGCAACGGCCTGCTGGGCTGGGTATACGGCAAGAACTTCCGCTACCGCGAAACCATGGGTGCCGGATCCTCCCGGCTGGCACCGGTGATCGCCGCGGGTATCTCCGGGGGTGTCGTCGCCGGGATGGCGATCGGCGGTCTGCTCTCCCGGTTCGGTGCCGGGCGGGCGGTCCTCGACCGGATCCTGCCCGCGCCGGGCACCGGCCCCAGCGAGTCGACGCGGGAGAGCGGCTGGTTCCGCATGCGCACCTACACCCGGACCTCGTCGGGTGCCCGATACCGTGCCGATTTCGCCGGACTCGGCGATCCCGGGTACAAGGCCACCGCGGTCATGCTCGGCGAGAGCGGTCTCGCGCTGGCCTTCGACGAGAAACCCGAACTCGCCGGGGTGCTGACCCCCGCCGCGGCCATGGGCGACGCATTGACCGAACGCCTGCGCGCGGCCGGGATGACGATCGATGTCGAGCCACTGGGATGAATCTCGCTCGGCGCACCATGAACGCCCCCGCACTGGCGGCGGTCTACGAACGGGTCTGGCGGCCCACGGTTTTCTACTTGGCCACCGGCCGCACCACCGAATCCGACCGCCGTTTCGCGGTGGATTCCCTGCAGCTCGGCCGCGCGCACCGGGTCCTGGACATCGCCTGCGGGCCCGGTAATTTCACCCGATTCCTGAGCGAGCACGTACCGGCCGACGGCTTCGTCACCGGTATCGACTTCTCACCACCCATGCTGGCCCGCGCCCGCGCCGACAACGAGGGCCCGCGCGCCGGATACGTCCGCGGCGATGCCCGCTATCTGCCGTTCGCGGACGGGAGCTTCGACGCGGTGTGCTGTTTCGGCGCGCTGTATCTGATCCCCGATCCGCTGGTCGCGGCCCGGGAGATGATCCGGGTGCTGGCGCCCGGCGGCCGGATCGCCATCACCACCAGCCACCGGCCGGACAATCTGCTCGGCGAACTGACCCGGGTCACCGCGGCGGTGAGTGGACTGCGGATGTTCGGCGACCGTACGTTCCCGGATCTGTTCACGGCGGCCGGGCTGGTCGATATCGATCAGCGGGTCCATCGTTTCTTCCAGTACGTGACCGCTACCCGACCTGTCGCCGGGGCGGCCGGCCGGGGAACGGCCCGGCCCGCGGTATCCGGCCGCGGGGTCTGACGGATCCGCGCCGCGAGACGAATTGCCCGACCCGTTGCCACCTCTCGATCCGCCGCTGCCCGCAGTCCGCTGCGGGTGCGCCAATTCACAGCCGAATCCCTATGACCGGCGGGTTTTCCCACGCGTGCACCGCTACTCGTCGGTAGAGTCACGGTGCGTACCCACGGGCCGGAAGGGGGATTCCAGATGTCGGTGCCGGAGGTGGGTCAGAGTACGGCTCGCCGGTTGTACCGTGCGGCCACGGCCGGCGCGACGGATTCGTTCACCCTTGCCGAAGATGTCGCCCTGCGGTTGGCGCATGCCTGCGACACCCTGGTGGCCGAACTGGAGGCTGCCCGGCTCGGCGGGTACCGGATCGCCGAAACGAACGGCACCGCGGGATTCCCCGATCTACCCACCGGAAATGCGCTCGCGGCCGGATTCCGCGGTAAGGCAGGGGAATACCTCGCGACCCTCACCGCCCTGCAGGAGACGGCACTCTGCTTCAAGGCCGCCTATCTCGCTGCCGCGGGCAAACTCGCCGAAGCCGATCTCGCCAACCGCGCCGCACTCGCGGTGGTGGCGGATCGTGCCGGCTCCGACCACGACCGCCACGAACAGGACGGCCATGGCTGAATCCGCCGAAACGGACCCGCCCTACGCCCCGGAACGCGAATGTTTCGGCAGTTTCACCCATCAGGAAATCTGGGACCGGGTGCACGAAGTACTCGACCCCGGCGTGCTCGGCGAAGCGGCGGCGGCGTGGAAGTCGAACGCGGACGCGGTGGCCGAGGCCTTCACCGCGTTCACCGATACCGCCCGGCGCGAATTCGACCGCTGGTCGGGCCATTCGGCGAGCGCGGCCCGCCAGGCGACCCGGGAATTCATCATCCGTGGCAGCGAAACCCACGAGGCGTGCCGAGCGCTGCAACATCTCATGGAGGGCAATACCGAAGCGGCGCAGACGCTCCGGTCGGCGCTGGCCCCGCCGCAGCCGTACCGGCCACTCGACGATCCGGCCGCCGAGGCCGTACACGGCGGGCGCCGCCGGATGGACCACGATATCGCCGCCGCCGCGGCCACGGCCGATGCGCAGGACGCGATGACCACGATCTACACCCCTACGCTCCCGGCTTCCGGTGATCGGGTCCCCCGGTTCCCCGACACCACCGGTGTGGGCGGCGGGAGCCCGAGCCGGTGAAATGGATTCTGACCCCGGACGAATTCAGTTACGTCTGGGCCAATGAGACGAGCCTGGACCGCCGGCCCTATCCGGTGAATCTGGCACCGGCGAGCAATGTCCGAACCGAATCCGAACTGGATGCCCTGCGATTACCACAGCGGTTCGCCAGACAGGCCGACCCAGATCTGGCAGCCGCGCTCATGCTCTGCGCCCGCCCGGACGCCACCTCGGTCACTATCTCCGGCGAACGACCGGCACCCGTTCGCGACGGTGATCAGCCGCATACCGAGCAGATCCTCGGTTTCGCCGCCGTCATCGATCACCACGCCGCTGTTCTGCACGCCACGCCCACGAAGGTCATGGTCCACATGTGCCATGCCCAGGACCTGGGGGGCCGATTGGTGCAGCTCATCGGATCGGCCCGGCCCGGGGCCCACGGCCCGTTCCACCAACCCCAGGACGCAGTGCTCACCGATGCCCCGATACCCACCGTCGACGGGAACGGCGACGCCGCGCGGTTCCGCGCGACGCTGCGTGAACCCGTCGACTCGCGGGGTTTCATCACCGTCACGGTGGCCCCCGACGACCCCATGTCCCCACCCACCCTGCACCGCAGCTGGCTCGATATCCGCGACGATGGCCGCTACCTCCTGACCACCGCCGATGTCCTGGTCCTCGCGCCGGTCAGCGATTCCGATTTCGCCGACAATCTGCAGAGCCTGGCCCGTATCCGCGGCAGCACGCCCGGATTGTGATAGTTCTGTCCGATGTCCGAGCACTGGAAGATTCCCGCGAGCCGGGCCCTGCGCGCCGACGGCCTGCGCGTCGGCGATATCGACACTTCTGCCAAACCCGGATTCCCCGGTCGCAAGAAGGACGGGGAACAGCTGCTGAGCGAACGCGGCAAGGTTCTGGCCGGTCTGCAGGAGAAGCTGTACGCCAACGGCCGCTCCGGGGACAACCGCAGTGTCCTGCTGGTGTTGCAGGGAATGGACACCGCCGGTAAGGGCGGCATCGTGCGCCATGTCATCGGCTCGGTCGACCCGCAGGGCGTCGATCACGCTGCCTTCGGTGTCCCGACCGAGGAAGAAAAGCGGCACCACTTCCTGTGGCGTATCCGCAAACAGCTCCCACGGGGCGGTCAGCTGGGTGTTTTCGACCGCTCGCACTACGAGGACGTCCTGGTGGCGCGCGTCCACGAACTCGTACCGGAGGCCGTCTGGCAGCAGCGCTACACCGAGATCAACGATTTCGAGCAGGAACTGGCCGAAGCCGGGACAACCCTGGTGAAGGTCGCGATGTTCGTTTCGCTCGACGAACAGAAGAAAAGGTTGCGGGAACGGCTGGAAAGGCCGGACAAGTACTGGAAGTTCGATCCCGGCGATATCGACGAACGCGCCTACTGGCCCGCCTACCAGCACGCCTACCAGGATCTGCTGGACCGCACGTCCACCGATCACGCGCCCTGGTACGTATTGCCCGCCGACGCGAAATGGTATTCGCGACTGGCTGTCAGCGAACTGCTCATCGAAGCGCTCGAGAAGCTGGAGCTGAGCTGGCCGCCGGCGACCTTCGATCCGGCCGCCGAACTGCGCCGCCTCGACACCGCCTGACCGACTCGGGCGCGTGAGTTATGGAAACTCTCAGCAAGCCGGGCAATGATGGGGCGGTGTGCCGGGAACCCCGGCGCCCCTCGGCGAACCTACCTACGGCCGGGGCAGCGAGGCGAGGGAAAGGCGTGGTGAACGCACGGTGAGCAAAAACCCCGGGCGACCCAATCCGCTGGCGGCGGGCGCGCGCGCGGACCGCAACCGCAAGATCGCGATCCAGGTCGGTGTGGCCGTCGTACTCGTGGCACTGGTCGCGGCGATCGGTATCGGCCTGGCCGTGCGGAACTCCGGTTCCGACGATGTGGGCCCCGTCCCGGCGGTTGCCACCGAGAACGGCGCCATCCGGATCGGGCAGCCGGACGCGAAGGCGACCGTGCGGATCGTCGCGGATATGCAGTGCCCGGTCTGCAAGCAGTTCGAGGCCGACCATGCCGACCTGCTGAGCAAGTCCGTGGCAGACGGTAGCGCCGCGGTCGAGTACAACATCGTGGGTTACCTGGACAAGATGTCCAGCACCGAGTACTCCACTCGCGCGGCGAACGCGTCCTACTGTGTGGCCGAGACCGGCACCGACAAATATCAGGACTGGTTGAAGCTGATGTTCCAGCAGCAGCCGCCCGAGGGTGGCGCCGGCCTGACCGACGAGCAGCTCGTCGCCATCGCACAGCAGGCGGGCTATACCGATCCCAGCATCGCCGATTGCATCGCCGACCGGAAATACGACGGCTTCGTCGCCGCGAAATCCAAGGAATCGCTGGCAGAGGGCATCGACGGAACCCCGACGGTCTTCGTCAACGGTGAAAAGGTGAAACTCACCGCCGACCCGAGCGGGCAGAAGTTCGACACCGCACCGCTGGCGGCCGCGATCCAGGCGGCTGCGGGCCGGTGATCCGGACTTCACCGCCTGCCGCCTGGACGATGCTCCTGTGCGGACTGGCAGGCTGGATCGCCGCGTTCGTCCTGCTCGTCGAAGATTTCAAACTGCTCAGCGAGCCCGGCTACGTACCCTCGTGCAGCTTGAACCCGGTGCTGTCCTGCGGTTCGGTGATGGCCACCGATCAGGCGGCGGTACTCGGATTCCCGAACCCGATCATCGGCGTGACGGGGTTCTCGGTGGTGGTCACGCTCGGGGTGCTGTCGGTCGCGGGTGTGGTGCTGCCACGATGGATCTGGACCGGGCTGTGGCTGGGGACTGCTGCGGGCACGCTGTTCATCTGCTGGCTGATCTTCCAGAGCCTCTACCGCATCAATGCGCTGTGCCCGTACTGCATGGTGGTCTGGGCGATCATCACACCGCTGCTCGCGGTGATCACCGAGCAGCTGTGGGGTAACGACCGGGGCGCACTGCGGGTGGTCGCGGAATGGCGCTGGACGTTCGTCGCGGTGTTCTACGCGGTGGTGCTGGTGCTGGTGTTCCTGCGCTTCCAGGACTACTGGCTGTCACTGTTCTGACTCGCGACCGGCGCGTCGTGCGGATGCGGTCGGGCGAAGCTCGCCTGCGAACGGTGCCCGGTGAGCCGCGGTGAAGGCGGCGGACGCCTAGCCCGGTGTGCCGGTCGCCAGTTCCACCGCCACGACCCGTTCGGCGCCGTCCGGTGCCCGCACGCCCAGCCGCACGGTTTCGCTGGGTTTGTGAGTGTCGATCACGGCGCGCAGGGCGCGGGCGCTGGTGACGGCGCGACCGTCCACCGAGGTGATGATCTCCCCGGCCACCAGGCCGGCGGTCTGCGCGGGCAGCCCCTGGATCGCCATATCGACGCGGGCGCCGTGCGGCCGGGCATCGGAGATCAGGACACCCAGCGTGGCAGTGGGGCCGATGTGCACGGATTCGGTGGGGGTTCCGGACCGGATCTGCCGCACGATCCGCATGGCGGCGTCGATCGGCACCGCGTAGCCGTTCGGCGGATCGGTGGCCCCGCCGGGTGGCGGGTCCCGGCTCCCCGACGCGGCGGCGATCACGCCGACGACCGCGCCGGTGTGATCGGTGAGTGCGCCACCGGACTGGCCGGCGCTGACGGCGGCTTCGATCTCGAGCATTCCGGTGAGCGCCTGCCGGGACAGATCCTGCTGGTTCAGCGCCATGATCGTGCTGTCCAGATCGCTGATCTCCCCGGTGACCGCGGTCGCCGTACCGCTACCGCCCGCATTGCCTACGGCCAGCACCTCGTCGCGAACCCGGAGTCCGGCGGAACTGCCGATCCGCGCGGTGGCCAACCCGTGGGCGCCGGTCAGCGAGAGCAGAGCGATATCGGCGTGAGCGTCGTAGCCGAGCACCTGGGCGGTGTACACGGCGCCGTCGGCCACGCGGCTGACCCGGACGGTTTTCGCGCCCTTCACGACATGATGGCTGGTGAGGACCTGGCCTTCGCCGGTGAGAACGATGCCGGACCCGGCGGCCGCGGCACCGAACGGCCGGGCGGCGGCGGTGATGTTCACCAGTACCGGGGACAGGCCACGGGTGAGCTCACCGGCGTTCAACGGAGGCCGGAGCGCGGGCCGTACCGGCGCGACGACGGCACTGCGGCCCGGTTGCGGGAGGCCGGGCAGTTCGCCCCGATAGCCGAACAGTGCAGCCAACGCGAGCACAGCGGCGAAGACGGTGATGAGCACACGGCCCCCGCCGGTGGGTCGGCCGGAGCCGGTGCCCTGCCACTGGTTGTCCAAGGAGCCTCCCGCTGCCGCAGCCGATCAGGACCATTGTCGCCCCGATTGCCGCGTGGCTGCCCGGTTTCGCAGCATGGGAGAAGTTATCCACAGGTATCCACAGTTATCCACAGGCACGGCGGAGCCTGGGGAAAGATCGGCCGGATACGTGTGGATTCGTTACTCCGGGCCTGCCACGGTCACATCCACGTCACGTCGCCCCGGCGACGCTTTACACCGTTCGACCGAAAACCCGCCCGGATGTCGGTGTCTGCCCGGAATCCCCGGCCCGGGACCGGCGCGGGAAAAACTACCGGTCCGTTATCCGGTGGAAACCGAATCAATAGATTTCCGGTATGCGTGCCGTTCCGGTGCGTCGTCCATCCACAAGCCCGCGGTCTTCATCCACACCCCGGGACCGGGTTTTCCACAGCGTTCTCCACAGTGTGGAGAATTGCACCGGAAGGCCTGGAATCCCCATTGTTCGACGGTGACCGATTGTTCGACGTCCACCGATCGAAACCGCATTCCGGGGATCGGCGCGGTATCGCGATCGGCCGGAAATCGTCAGATCGTCGCGGCGTCTATGACGAACCGATACCGCACATCACTGGCCACCACCCGGTCATATGCGCCGTCGATCTCGTCCGCAGAAATCAACTCGATTTCCGCCCCGATTCCGTGTTCGGCGCAGAAATTCAGCATCTCCTGCGTTTGTCCGATACCGCCGATCATCGAACCGGCCAGCGACCGGCGGCGACCGGCCAGCACCCGGGCCTGCACCTCGAGCGGCGCTTCGGGCAACCCCAGAACGACCAGCGTCCCGTCCAGCCGCAGCAGCTTCATATAGTCGTTGATCGGCAGATCCGCGGATACGGTGTTGATGACGAGATCGAAGCTGCTGCGCAGCTCCCGGAAAACCTGCTTGTCGCTGGTCGCGTAATAGTGGTGGGCACCGAATCGCTTCCCGTCTTCCTGTTTGCTCAGCGAATGGCTCAGTACCGTGACCTCGGCGCCCAGCGCCGCCGCGATTTTCACCCCGATATGACCGAGCCCGCCCATTCCGATGATCGCGACCCTTTTTCCGGGTCCGGCACCCCATTGCCGTAAGGGCGAATACAACGTGATTCCGGCGCACAACAGCGGTGCGGCCACCGACAGATCGATTCCCTCCGGGACGGCGACCACGAAGTTCTCGGTCACCACGATCTGCTTGGCGTATCCGCCCATGGTGTGCCCGCCGGGCTGCACTTCCTCCGGCACGCGCGTGTTGTAGGTCATCACCGCGCCCCGGGTACAGAACTGCTCCTCGCCCGCCAGGCAAGGCTCGCACTTCCCACAGGAATCCACCATGCAGCCGACCCCCACCCGGTCACCGACGCGGTGCCGGGTGACCGCCGAACCCACGGCCGCGACGGTGCCCGCGATCTCGTGTCCCGGAACGCACGGATAAGCCGCACCACCCCATTCATCACGAGCGGTGTGGATATCGGAATGGCAGATACCGGCGTATGCGATATCGATCAGGACATCGTCGGGCCCGAGTTCGCGCCGCTCGATGGTGACCTTCTCGAAAGCAGCGTCGGGTCCGGCCATCGCGTAGGCGGCTACAGCATTACTCATGCGTCCATGCCTACCGTCGCATACCGGTATTTGCCAACGTCCGGTCCGGACAGTGTGGCCGGCGGAACGCTATTCCTCGCGCACCGACTCCACGCGACGGCGAACGCGGCGGGCCGCGGCGACCATATTGCGCAGAGCCGGATCGAGTTGCCAGTGGTGACGGGTCTTGAGGCCACCGTCGGGGTTCGCCCAGACCCGGTCCGGCCCCACTGCCGCCGCGGCGGCGGTCAGCAGTTCGTCCAGTTCGTCGATATCCGGGATCCGGGCCGAACGACTCTCGTACACACCCGGGCCGACCCCGTGGCTCGGGCCGTGGCCGGAGGCGTAATCCTCTTCCAGTGCTTTCAGCACCCATTCGATGGACCGGGTGGCGACGACGGCCGTCACGTCGGCGTCCAACTGCTCGATAGCCTCCACGATCTCCGTGCGCCCCGAGTACGGGATATGGGTGTGGATCTGGGTCGCCGGCGCCACGCCGGAGGTGGCGAGGCGGAAGGCACCGATGGCCCATCGCAGGTATTCGGCGCGGCCTTCGGGGCGGGCCGGCCACAGCTCCCGCAGTGCCGGTTCGTCGACCTGGATGATGCCTATCCCGGCCCGCTCCAGATCGACGACCTCGTCGCGGATGGCCAGTGCCACCTGATCGGCCGTCTCGTAGAGCGGCTGGTCCTGCCGCACGAACGAGCGCGCCACCATGGTGACGGGGCCGGTGACCATACCTTTCACCGGTTTATCGGTCAGCGACTGCGCATAGGTGATCCAGTCCACCGACATCGGGGCCGGCCGCGACACATCGCCGTAGATGATCGGCGGCCGCACACAGCGCGACCCGTACACCTGCACCCAGCCGAAATGGGTGGTGGCGAAACCGTCCAGCAGTTCGGCGAAGTACTGGATCATGTCGTTGCGCTCGTGTTCACCGTGCACCAGCACGTCGAGACCGATATCTTCCTGCAACGCGATCGTCGCGGCGATCTCCGCCTCGATCTTCTTGCGGTATTCGTCGTAGGACAACCGCCCCTCACCGAGCTGGTGGCGGGCCTGCCGCGCTTCGACGCTCTGCGGGTACGACCCGAGCGTGGTGGCCGGCACCAGCGGCAGTCGCAGTTTCTCCTGCTGCGCCGCCCGGCGCTCGGCATAGGGAGCGCGTTCGCGCATCTGCGGGGTGATGGCGTAGACCCGCTGCCGCACGGCGTGCTTCTGTTTGAAATGCACTTCGCCGGGACGTTTACGCCATTTGTCCGAGGGTCCCTCGGTGAGCGCTTTCGCCAGGGAGACGACTTCGCCGACTTTCTGCTTCGCGAATGCGAGCCGATCGGCCACATTTCCGGGGATTTCGTATTCGGCGAGCACATCGTAGGGCACGTGCAGCAGTGTGGTGCCGGTGGAAACCACCAGATCCGGGCACACCTTCGCGAGTTCGTTCAGATATTCCAGGGTCACGTAACGGTCGGCCCGCCACACGTTCGTACCGCTGATCACCCCCGCGTACAGCCTTTTACGCCGGATACCGGGAACACTCGCCAGATCCTCGGGCCGGATACGGTAGGTCGCGAGGTCCAGGCCGATCGCCTCGACTCCGGTACCGGCCAGAATCCGCAGGGCCTCCCCGAAATCACCGTACTGGCCGGTGACCAGGATGCGCGGCCGTAGCGGCGCCTTGGCCAGCCGGTCGTAGACACGTTCGAAAGCCGCGAGTTCGGTGGCCGAACGCTCGGCGGTGAAACACGGTTCGTCCAACTGCACGCAGGTGGCCCCGCGCCGGGCCAGGATCTCGAACAGCTCCTCGTAGACCGGTAGCAGCCGGTCCAGCAGGTCGATCGTGTCGAAGCCCGCGGATTCGCCGGGCACACTGCCTGCCTTGGAAAGCAGCAGCAACGACACCGGACCCAGCACCACCGGCCGTTGTTCGATCCCCTCGGCCATCGCCCGATCCCATTCATCGAGCAGGGCGTCGGCGTGCAGGGAGAATTCGGTGTCGGCATCGAGTTCCGGCTGCCGATAGTGGTAATTCGTGCCGAAGAAGCGAACCAATTCCAGTGGCGGTAGATCGGGTCGGCCGCGGGCCATCAGGAAATAGAAATCCAGCGGGTCGAGCCCGTTGCGGTATTCCTCGAAACGGGAGGGGACGGCACCGAAGAGCAGCGCGTTGTCCAGCACATGGTCATAGAAGGAGAAAGTGTTTCCCGGAACCTGGGTCAACCCGGTGGCGGCGAGCTCGTGGAACTGCTGCTCCTGGATATCGCGTCCGACCGCGCGCAGCTCTTCCCGGGTGATCGCCTGGCGCCAGTAAGCCTCGAGCGCGCGCTTCAGCTCACGGTGCGGACCGATCCGGGGGTACCCGAGCACACTCGAGCCGAACCCTTCACCGACGTTGACCATTGCCGACCTCCGTATTCATGGCGCCGCCTCCGGCGCCGCAGGGTCGGGGCCCTCGTGACCCCGGTTCTTCACTCCTACGCTCAGTCGCTGCGCTCCATCGCTCCGTCGCTCCAGAACCGGGGCGGGCCCCGACCTCGGATGCGGGCAATCCGGATAAACGCTACGTCCTACGACCCTCGAACGAGAGCTACCCGAGCGCGTCTGCAATATGCGACCTTCTGTCCCCACCGACACAACCACCCGAGCCGAGAGCTGCCGACGCAACCCCCCGAGCCCAAAGCCGCCGACGCACCCTCCGAGTCGAGTTTTACGTGACACCTCAAAGGTTGAGGCCCGTCTCGCCCTTGGCCGAAGGTGCTCAGGCGGCTGCATTCCCCGGACGGCCGACCGCACGTCGCATGCGCCGCAGGCGCGAGTCTCGAGGCCTGAACGGAGAGACATCAGGGGGGCCTCGACCCCGCGCGCGCCAGCGCGCCGAAAACACAGCACCTTTGCGAGCAGGCTCGTTCTCACCGGCACCTCCGGACCTTCACCAGCGAGCTCGCCTCACACCTTCACCAGCGAGCCCACCTCGCACCGTAGCGAAAGCCCGTCGCTCATTCGGTGACCCCGCTACGCCTTGTTGTACTGGTAGAACCCCGCCCCGGTCTTCTTGCCCAGCAGCCCTGCTTCGACCATGCGCATGAGCAGCGGCGGCGCCGAGTAGAGCGGTTCCTTGAATTCGCCGTACATCGAGTCGGCGATCGACTTCACCGTGTCGAGGCCGACCAGATCGGTGAGCGCGAGCGGCCCCATCGGGTGGGCGCAGCCGAGCACCATCGCCTTGTCGACGTCTTCTTTGGTGGCGAAGCCGGATTCGACCATGCGGATCGCCGAGAGCAGGTACGGCACCAGCAGCGCATTCACCACGAAGCCGGAGCGGTCGGAGGAGCGGACGATCTCCTTGCCGAGGACCTCGGCCGCGAACTTCTCGGCCCGCTCGGTGACGGCGGCGCTGGTCTTGAGAGTGGTCACCAGTTCGACGAGCGGCAGTACCGGCACCGGGTTGAAGAAGTGCATACCGACGACCCGCTCGGGGTTGTTGGTGGCCACGGCGATCTTCATGATCGGGATGGAGGACGTGTTGGAGGCCAGCACCGCACCCGGGTCGGTGACCACTTTGTCGAGTTCGGCGAAGATGGAGGTCTTGACCTTCTCGTCCTCCAGAACGGCTTCCACCACGAGCTGCCGGTCGGCGAAATCGCCGAGGTCGGAGGTGAACCGCAGCCGCCAGGCAGCCTGCTCGCGTTCACGCTCGGTGATCTTGCCGCTGCTCACGCCCCGGTCCAGGGACCGCAGGATTCGCGACCGGCCGGCGGCAGCGAGGTCCCGGGTCTGCTCGTACACCAGCACGTCGACATGCGCGCGAGCACACACCTCCGCGATGCCGGCGCCCATCTGACCGGCGCCGATGATTCCGACACGCTGAATCTTTTCGCTGCTCACGTCCCGCTCCTGATCAGTTGTGTAGGTCGGTGGGAACGAAGGTGTTGCTCTGGTGTGAGCGGAGCCTTCGACGGTGGAGTTCGTAGTTCGATATCAACGGTAGAGGGACCGAAGCCCCCTCGCCGGGCTGTGGCGAGGGGGCGGCGGGTACACCCCTACCGGGGTAGTGATTGCCGGTATCCGTCACGGATACCGCGCCCTGCTCAGTGGAACTGGCCCTCTTCGGTGGAGCCCTTCAGCGCCGCCGTCGAGGTGTTGGGGTCGACCGTGGTGGCGATGGTGTCGAAGTAGCCGGCACCGACCTCACGCTGGTGCTTGATGGCGGTGAAGCCACGCTCGGCGGCGGCCTTGAACTCGCGCTCCTGCAGGTCGACGAAGGCGGTCATACCCTCGCGGGCGTAACCGTAGGCCAGGTCGAACATGCCGTAGTTGAGCGAGTGGAAGCCGGCCAGGGTGATGAACTGGAACTTGAAGCCCATGGCACCCAGTTCACGCTGGAACTTCGCGATGGTGGCGTCGTCCAGGTGCGCCTTCCAGTTGAAGGACGGCGAGCAGTTGTAGGCCAGCAGCTGGTCCGGGAACTCGCTGCGGACGGACTCGGCGAACTTGCGGGCGACCTCGAGGTCCGGCACGCCGGTTTCCATCCAGATGAGGTCGGCGTAGGGCGCGTAGGCCTTGGCCCGCGCGATGCAGGGCTCGATGCCGTTCTTCACACCGAAGAACCCCTCGGCGGTGCGGGTGCCGTCGAGGAACTCGCGGTCGCGCTCGTCCACATCGGAGGTGATGAGGGTGGCGGCTTCGGCGTCGGTGCGGGCGATGATCACCGAGGGGACCTCGGCGACATCGGAGGCCAGGCGCGCGGAGGTGAGGGTGCGGATGTGCTGCTGGGTGGGGATCAGCACCTTGCCACCGAGGTGGCCGCACTTCTTCTCCGAGGCCAGCTGGTCTTCCCAGTGCACACCGGCGGCACCGGCGGCGATCATGGCCTTCTGCAGTTCGTAGGCGTTGAGCGCGCCACCGAAGCCGGCTTCGGCGTCGGCGACGATCGGGGCCAGCCAATTCTCGACGGAGGTGTCGCCTTCGACCTTGGCGATCTCGTCGGCGCGCAGCAGCGCGTTGTTGATGCGGCGGACCACGGCGGGCACCGAGTTGGCCGGGTAGAGGCTCTGGTCGGGGTAGGTGTGACCGGAGAGGTTCGCGTCACCGGCGACCTGCCAGCCCGACAGGTAGATGGCCTTGAGGCCGGCGCGGACCTGCTGCACGGCCATATTGCCGGTGAGGGCGCCGAGGGAGTTGATGTAGTCCTCGTTGTTCACCAGATCCCAGAGGATCTCCGAACCACGACGCGCGAGGGTCTGCTCTTCGACAACGGTGCCCTGCAGCTTCGTAACCTGCTCGGCGGTGTAGTTGCGGGTGACGCCCTTCCAGCGCGGGTTGGTATCCCAATCCTTCTGGATTTCCTCGGCGGTCTTCGGGGTGCCGGTGGTCGACATCTTGCGACTCCACTTCCTTGTTCGGTCGGTCCGCCGGTCCGCGTCGACGAAGCGTTTCCGCGTCGCACTGCTGGAACGACGATTTGCAGGCTTGCAATGCCCGGTGGGTGTACTTCCACACCATGGCACACCAACAAAATGCCGTCTACCTGTTGCTTCTGTGAATCTGAGCTAGGATCGCCCATCACTTTGCTAAGCCTGTGAAAGTTGCCGGCGCGTAGCCGCCGTCAAGTCTACTCACCAGTAGCTCTGACATGGGGTTTTAGCGTAACGCCCGTACTGTTAGCCGAGGCAGGTACCGAGGCCAGCTCCATCCACTCCGACGCGGCCCTGTGAGGACCTTCATAACTGATGTCAGCCGACTTCAGATGTGACGTGTATCCGAGCGAGACTCGCGGCAGGTCGGCAACAGATACAGCCGACAGCGGACGCACTCGGTTCGCGATCCGTACCGGCCCGGATTTCGGACCTGCCGCCGGATGCCTCCGCGACCCGGAACGAGCCGAGTCGACGGGCGACCTCGACCGGAAGAGGTCCCGTCGAGCACCGGCAAAGGTATGGGTATCGACCGAACGTCCGGTGGCGGGCCGGTTACGGCGGCAGGATTGTCACCGCCGCTTGCCATCGGTCCCCGTCCGGCCGGAGGTCCGTGAGGTCGAAATCCAGCTCCCGCCCGAGCAAAAGCTCCTTCTCTTCCGGTGTGGCGGACAGATCACCGATGTAAAAGGCCGGAGTGCCGGGCGGTACGGCGATTGTGGCATCGACATTCCGGCCCTCTACATTCTTCAGACCGTTCACCCCGCCGGGGTACATCGAGGTGCTGACGAAGTCACGAAACGTGCCCCGATAACCGGGAGTCACCTCCGTGATGTGGCGGTCGGGAAACAGCCTGCCGGCCTGGATGGTCTTGGTGACCTGAACCCACTCATGAGTCGCTTGCAGGCCCACGATCGCGTCGAGGCCCTCTGCCTGCTGCCGGGGGCCCGGGAACAGGGGGATGCCCTCCCGCAGAAAGTCGTTGATCAGCGTGCTGTCACCTCGGGTGTAATTCCAGAGCAACTGCCGCTGAGCGGGGTCGAGAAGGTCGGCGACAGCGCCCCACGTTCGCATTCCGTAGGCATGTGCCTCTTCGGCGTCGCGGAAGATCCTCGGCGTCGCGGCGGTAGCGCCGGGAAGGTGTGGGCCCCGGATCCCGGGGGCGTGCACGGCGGCGAGAACGGATCGTGCGGCCGATTCGTCGCCGCCGGGTATCAGGCGAGGTGCGTGCTGGAGCGGGGCGCCGATGATCTCGCGGATCTGCCGGGCGTCGGCGATTCCGAGTTGTTGCAGGTCATCGGCGAGTTTGGCAGTAAAACGGCGCATTGCTGCTGCCATCTCGTCGTACACACCGCTCCTGTTGTCCGTACCTGCCGCCCGATTCGCTCGCGGCCCGGCGAGTGACGTCGGGTGCCGATATCACAGGTTACTTTGTAATCCTCGAAGCTGATCACTCCTGGGAACGAACCCGTCCGGGCCACTTCTGGCGGCAGGCGGCCGGCAGGGTGAACACCCCAGAGGGTGTCCCTTCCCGCCTCCGGGGAGAACAACTCGCTGGTGGGCACGCAAGATTCCACAACATGCCCAGAAAGGGACAGTGTCGCCACACAACACTTGGCCAACCATTCATGTTCTCGCCCGACGAGATTTTCGCAGGCGTGCCAAATTCACAGAGAACAGCGCTAGGGTGTCCGTCACGTGCGCGGTCATCGGTGACGGGTGCCGATGGTGAGCGCCTGCCCTCCGTCGCACGGTGGGATCGGAGCTGTTGATGCGCGACATCGTCGACGACCTGCTGCAGGTGTGGCGTTCGGGCCGGACGGGCGGGCTGGCCACCATCGTGCGCACGGGTGGTCGGGTGGACATTCCGGTGGGCACATCGATGCTGGTGGACCCCGACGGAATGATCTACGGGACCATGGCGGCGACCGGGATAGAGGACACCGTCTACGAGTCGACTCTGCAGTCGGCCCGGACGGGACAGCGGGCGCTGCACCGGCTACCGGTGCCAGGCGGCGAAGGCGCGGTGATCGATGTGTTCACCGAACCGTTCTCCCGCGGACATTTCCCGGAATTCCCGACCATTGCCGCCGAAATAGTCGAACATCGCCGGGTCACGGTCTTCACAGTGGTGTGGAATCCGGAGCCCGGAATGATCGGTCAGCATCTGATCACCGACAAAAGGCACGCGACCGAACTCGTCTCGCTACCGCAGTCCGATATCTTCGTCGCCTCGTTCGCGCCGCCACCGCTGCTGGTGCTCTTCGGCGCCAATGCTGTCGCCGGGGCGCTGTCGGCGCAGGCGCAGCTCCTCGGCTACCGGGTCGCGGTCTGCGATCCGCGGCCCACGTTCGCGGTACCGGAATCGTTCCCCGGCGCGGAGGTGGTCTGCGATTGGCCGCACCGCTACCTGAACATGCTGGTCTCCGAGGGCGAGATCGATTCGTCCACCGGTATCGTTCTCGCCTCCCACGACCCACAGTTCGAGATCCCGCTGCTCACCGTCGCGCTGCGACTACCCGAGATCGGTTATATCGGCGCGGTCGGGTCGACGGTGTCGAGCGCGCGGCGCCTAGACGACCTGCGCGCGAGCGGATTCGACGATACGCAACTGGCCCGACTGCACTCCCCGGCCGGAATGGATATCGGCGCGGCGACGGCCACCGAGACGGCGCTGGCGGTGACTGCGGAAATGGTGGCCGCGCGCAACGGACGGCTCGGCCGGATCACGGTTCCCTTCCCCGCGGAGGCGGCGATCTGAGCGCGGTACCCGATCGCTCCGGGTCGCCGCGAAGGCGACCGAAATCACTCTTTCGATCCCGCCCCTCGATCTTGTGCCGGGCCGACTCTCGTGGACAGTGGTTCTCGTGATCCTCACCGTGACAATGAATCCCGCTTACGACGTGACCTACCGTGTCGAGAACTACACTCCCGGACTCGCGCATCGGGTCCGGTCGGTGGAGCAGCGTCTCGGCGGCAAGGGCATCAATGTCACCCGAGTGCTGAATCAGCTGGGCCGCTATGCCCGGGCCACGGGGTTCGCCGATCACGCTTTCGCCGCCGCCGCCGAGGCGGAGATGCCGGTGGATTTCGTGCACGCGCTGCCGTGGGTCCGGCGCACCGTGGTGATCAGCGAATCCGATACCGGCACCGCGACCGCGTTCCGGGAACCCGGCGCACGGATCTCGAATCCGCACGCCTCCGAACAGCTCGAGGTCCGGGTATCGGGGATGCTTCCGCATATCTCGGGTCTGGTGATCGCGGGCTCACTACCCGACGGTATCGATCCCGGCCTACCTGCCCGGATCGCTCGGGCGGCACTGGAGGCCGGGGTGCCCACGGTCTGCGACCTGCACGGACCCGCGTTGCGGATGTCTGCCCGAGTTCCGGGGGTGGTGCTGCTGACCGGTCTCGACGAGTTCGAATCGCTCACTCACTGCCGGCCCGAGACGCCGGAGGCAATGGTGACCGCGACCCGGCCGCTGGTGGATCGCGGGGTCGGCGCGGTGATCGTGACCCGGGGGCCGCTGGGCATGGTCGCGGTGACCCCGGACGGTTGCTGGGAGGCCCGTCTACCGGAGCCGCTGACCGGCAATCCGACCGGTGCGGGTGACCCGGTGGCCGCCGCCGTGATCGCGGCACTGGCCACCACAGAGACTCCGGATTGGCCGACGATCCTCGTCGACGCGGTCGCGACCTCGGCCGCCTCGGTGGTCATCCCGGTGGCCGGAGAGATAGATCGGCGCCTACGCGGTCATCTGGCGCCTACCGTACTGATCTCCGAATTGGAAACGACCGACCGGAAATCCGCCGAGGACTGATCGAACACCCCTGTGGTGGAACTCATTTCAAGACATACGGAGAGACCGAACTCCGATGTTCGCTGATATCGAGGGTTTTGCCGAGCGGCGGGAAGGCACGCTGAGGGCAGTTGGCGCGGTCGCACACCCGGCAACCCGCGCCGATGGGTGTGGCATTGGCCTCGCGCAGGTCGATGCCGTCGGCGTAGACCACCCGGGCCGCGTGCCGGATCTCGCAACCCAGCCCGATGGCGAAGGTCTTACTGGGCTGGCCGTACCGTGTCGCGCGCCGTTCCACCGTACGCGCCACCCACAAGTATTTGCGGCCGTCGGGCATCTGCGCGATCTGGGTCATTATCTTGCCGGGGTAGGCGAAGGTCTCGTACACGTTCCACAGCGGGCAGGTACCGCCGCTGGAGGAGAAATGGAAACCGGTGGCGGACTGCCGTTTCGACATGTTCCCGGCCCGGTCCACCCGGACGAACGAGAACGGCACTCCGCGTAGTTCCGGTCGCTGCAGCGTGGACAGGCGATGGCAGACGGTCTCGTAGCTCTGCGCGAAGAAGGCCGACAACCGTTCGATGTCATAGCGGAAACCCTCGGCCACCTCGTGGAAATAGGTATAGGGCAGCACGGTCGCCGCGGCGAAATAGTTGGCCAGACCGAGCATCGCGAGTTTGCGCGCGTCCGGTCCGGAGAAATTGCCCTCGTCCACCAGCTTCTCCAGCAGCTGCCCGCATTCGAAATAGGCCAGTTCGGCGGCGAGTTTGAACAGACGCTGGCCACCGGACAGGTGCGGCGCGATCTCGAGCACCTGATTGTCGGGGTCGTAGCGGTGCAGGACACCTTCACCGAGGTCGATACGTTCCACGATCCGCACACCGTGGGTGCGCAGCACCTTGGGGATCTCGCTGTGCGCGTCGCCGTTGTGGAAGCGGATGCGGTTGGCCAGTTCCTCCGCGGCGGTATCGAGTTCGTGAATATAGTTCTGCCGCTGGTAGAAGTAGTCGCGCACTTCCTCGTGCGGTTTGCTGATGGTGGCGCTACCGGAGCCGTCGGCGAATCTGTCCTCGGTCGCCGCGGCCAGCTGGGCGCTGGTGTTGCGGTAGCGGTTGTGCATGTTGACCAGGGCCCGGGCCATACTCGGATGGGCCGAGACCATCTCCGCGATCTCGCGGGCGTCGGCCTCGATACCCAGTTCCTGATCCATCACCACTTCCTGCAGTTCGGCGATGAGCCGGGTGTCGTCCTGCGGCGAGAAGAACGTCGCCTCGACCCCGAACACCTCGCTTATCCGCAGCAGAACCGGCACGGTGAGCGGTCGGACATCGTGCTCGATCTGGTTGAGATAGCTGGCCGAAATCTCCAGTTGCTGGGCCAGCGCCACCTGGCTGAGCCCGCGTTCGGTCCGCAGTTGCCGCAACCGGGCGCCGACATAAGTCTTGGCCATGCGTCCAGCTTAGGGGTCGTTCGCAGCGTGCGATACGCGGGTTAGCAAGAATTGCATATTCGCCTGTACGGTCGCCGTTCAGTGCGGCCAGCCGGGCGGATCCAGATGTGACAGCACCCGCTGCAGATCCATCTCGGAGGGCATCTCGTCGGTGACCTCGGTGATCATCACCTGGATATCGGTGCGGTCGATCGGGCGGTCCGGGGAATGCAGAACCTCCGCGGCGATCTCCTGGACCTCCTGATCGGTCAGCCGCCGCCGTAGCAGCGCGACCAGGGGAATGTAATCGGATTCCGGAACGCCCTCCGGATAACCCCGCCGGAGCCAGTCGACGATCGCACGCAGCACATGCGTCATCCTCGGTCCTCTTCCGGCTGGGCGATCTCGGCCAGCGGCGAGGCCAGCGGCCAGCCACCCGCGGCCAGATGGGAGGCCACCCGCGCGATGTCCTCCGGGCCCGCCTGTTCCCGGGCATGCTGGCTCACCGCCGCCTCTACCTCGGCATGGGTGATCTCCCGGTCGTCGCGGTCGCGCACCAGCTCCTCGGCGACCAGCACGACCTCGTACTCAGTCAGGTCCCGGTGCAACACGGCGAACAGCGCCACATAGTCCGATTGCGGCACACCCTGCGGATATCCGGCCCGCAGCCAGGCCAGAACCCGGGCGAGCAGACCCGACCGTTCCGGCGGCACCCCGTTCTCGGCGGTCATCTCAAGCCTGCCCGAAAAGGTGGATGCCGAGGCGGTGCGCGAGGAACGCCTTCGCGACGAACAGCACCCCCGCGACGACGACAGCAACCACGGCGAACAGGCAGGCACAGGCACCGATGAGCGCCGCCGGATGCCGCCGGACCGACCCGTCGGCTCCCGTCGTCTCGGCGGCCGACCACAACCGCACCCCGAGCGCGAACACCATCGGCAGCCCGGCACCCAGCACGAGCGCCGCCAGCGTCACCTCCCCCAGCGATCTCAGATTCGTCAGAACCGTGCCCATGAAACCTCCATCGAATCAGGCACCCGCAGCCCACAGGGGCCGCAACAAAGACGGAAGCACCGCATCACGCAACCTCCGTCGAACTCGGCACATACGGCCCGCGGAGGCCGTAGCGAAGGCGGAGGTATCGCACCGTCGAACTCGGCACATACGGCCCGCGGAGGCCGTAGCGAAGGCGGAGGTATCGCAGCATCAAGAAGCCTCCTCGGACGTGGATCCGGCGACCGGTGGCTGCTCCACCGGCCGGGGCAGGGCCTGCTCGGGATCGGCGGTGGGCGGATCGTTGACATTGCCACTGGACACCTTGTCCCGTAGCGAGCGCCGGTAGATGAGCCCCGCGAGGGCGATCAGCAGCGCGAAGACCACCAGTACGCCCGCCAGTCCGCCGATGTAGTGCGCGAGCGCCCAGCAGATGGCGCCCGCGATACCGGCGGCCGGGAGGGTGAGCAGCCATGCCACGACCATCCGGCCCATGACGCCCCAGCGCACCTCGGCGCCCTTGCCGAGCCCGGAACCGAGTATCGCACCGGTGACGGTCTGTGTCGTGGAGAGCGGCAGGCCGAAGTGGGCGGAGGTCAGAATGATCGCCGCGGAGGCCGATTCGGCCGACAGCCCCTGTGGTGAATCGATATCGACCAGCCGCTTGCCGAGCGTGCGGATGATCCGCCAGCCACCCAGATAGGTTCCGGCGGCGATAGCGCACGCACAGGCGGCCATCACCCACAGCGGCATCGCCGAATCCGGGGAGAGCTCACCATAGGCGACCAGAGCCAGGAAGATGACGCCCATCGTCTTCTGCGCGTCGTTGGTGCCGTGGGCCAGCGAAACCAGTGATGCCGAGCCGACCTGCCCCCACCGGAACCCGCTGGTCACCTTGTCCGGATCGGCATTGCGGGTGATCCGGTATACGGCCCAGGTCCCGATGGTGGAGACCAGGCCGGCGACCACCGGCGCCAGCAGGGCGGGAATCACGATCTTGTTGATCACCCCGCCGTTGTCGGAGACCCACACCACCCCGCTCCATCCCAGCGCGGCGAGGGTCGCGCCGATCAGCCCGCCGAACAGCGCGTGCGACGAACTCGACGGCAAGCCGAACAGCCAGGTGAGGAGGTTCCAGAGAATGCCGCCGACCAGCCCCGCGTAGACGATGATGAGCAGCGAATGCCCGGATACTTCGTTCAACCGCACGATTCCCTCGGCCACCGTCGCGGCCACCGCCACCGACAGGAACGCACCCACCAGGTTCAGGATCGCCGACAACGCGACGGCAACTCGGGGGCGCAGCGCACCGGTGGCAATGGAGGTCGCCATCGCGTTGGCCGTGTCGTGGAAACCATTGGTGAAATCGAAAGCCAACGCCGTGACAATGACGACCAGAAGGATCAGTAGCTCAACTGTCACGCCAAGCATTGTGCGTCATGGACCGTCCGGTCTGGTCCGCCGGGATCGGCCGATCACCGAAAGGCGGCGGCCACCTGCGTGAACCCGGGGGCACGCCGCCGATCGTCACGCGGGCGCCGGTTCGCGCTCGGGCCGTACGAGTTCACCGGCTGTCGCCGCGATCCGCCGCGCGATCATGCCCAGGCACGCGCAGACCACGATCACGATGCCCATCGGCACCCCGGTGGCCGGACCGCCGAGCCCGACCAGCGGGGAAACGACCGCGCCGAGCGTGAACTGCAACGCACCCATCAACGCCGATGCCGTACCGGCGGCATGGCGGGCCCGGCCGATCGCCAGCGCGCTCGCGGTGCCCATGACCGTCGGTGTGGCGGCGACCATCACGAAGAGCACCGGCAGCACCGCTGCCGCCGGTGCCCCGATTGCCAGCAACACGAGCAGCGCGGTCCCCGACACCAGGATCACCGCCTGGCCGATCCGCAGGATCGGCCCCGGCCCGAACCTGCCCACGAGCCGGGAGACCACCACGCCCGCCGCGATCATCCCGGCCGCATTGGTGGCGAAGACGATCGTGTACACCCGGTTGGACATTCCGAGCACGTTCTCGATCACGAACGGAGAAGCCGAGATATAGGACATCATCCCGGCGAACCCCAGCGCGAAGGCGAAGATATAGCCGAGGTAGCCGCGATCGGAGCCGATCCCCCGCAGAGTTCGCAGGGTGCCGGCCGCGCCTTCGGTATGCCGCCGCTCCGGCGGCAGCGATTCCGGGACCACGACCAGCGCGCCCAGGAACATCAGCAGGAAGATCCCGCTCAACGCCCAGAATTCGGCACGCCATCCGGCCGACACCAGAATCCCGCCGAGCAGCGGCGCCACCACCGGGGCGATCCCGCCGATGGCGGAAAACAGCGTGAAGATCCGGGCGGTCGCCGCGCCCTCGGTGCGGTCGGCACCCACCGCGCGGCCGATGACCAGGCCCGCGGACGCGGTCAGCCCCTGCACGAAGCGCATGGCGATCAGTAACCAGATCGTGGGGGCCGCGGCGCAGATCACCGTCACGACGACGGTGACGGCGGTCGCCACCACCAGCGGTCTGCGGCGGCCGAGGCGATCGGAGAGCGGTCCGATGAGCAGCTGACCGGCCGCGAGCCCGACCAGGAACGCGGTAAGGGTGAGCTGCACGCTCGCCGCGGTGGTACCGAGATCGGCGGCGAGCTCGGTGAACGCGGGCAGATACATATCCACCGCGAACGGCGCCGCGGCCGACAGCAGTGCCAGCACCACCAGCAGCAGTCCCGATACCCCGGGTCGTGTACGAATCGGCAGCACGGCGCCTCCTCCCGAAATACTTATTTATGAATACATAAGCTAACATGGCCAGAGTGAGCAACCCCCCGGATCTCCGCGCGCTGGACAGCGCGCTGAGGGATGTCGCGCGAGCCGTACGCAGAGCGACACCGCGCCTCGCCGGCGCCGAACCGCTCACCGATACCCAGTTCGAGGTGTTGCGCATCGTCGTGCACAACCCGGGCACTGCCCCCGGCGAACTTGCCACGCTGACCGGTATGCAGCCGAGCAATATGAGCGTGACGTTGCGTCAACTGGCCGAATACGGACTCATCGATCGCGAACCCGATCCCGCCGACCGCCGGTGCAGCCGGATCTCACCCACCGAGAAGGCCATAGCCCACGCTCGCGAAATGGAGGCGGTACGCACCGGGCTGGTCCTCGACGCTCTCGCCGGCCTCGAGCCGGCCGACCGGGACAGTCTGACGGCGGCCGTCGGCGGCCTGCGCGCGCTGGCCGCCGCACTCACCGGCGCGACGGCACCCCGCGTCGGCCGGTCGCGCGCGAGTTGAGCCGCGGCGTACCGGGAGCGGCCCGACCGTTGCGACGGGCCGCCGTCGATCCGATCAGAACGCCTCTTCCGGCATACTCATGATGTCGGTGTCGATCGCCGCGATGATCGCCTTGGTCGCGGTGAGCGTGGGCAGCACGTTCTTCGCGAAGAAGCTCGCCACCCCCACCTTGCCGGTATAGAACGGCCGGTCGCGCTCGCTTGCCGCGGCCAGAGCCGCGCCGGCGACCTCGGCCTGGACCAGCAGCCGCCAGCCGATCAGCAGATCTCCGACCGCGAGCAGGAACCGCACCGAGCCGAGTCCGACCTTGTACAGCTCGGACGGGTCGGTCTGGGCGGCCACGGCATAACCGGTCAGCGACCCCGCCATCGCCTGCACATCTTCGAGCGCGGTACGCAGCAGGGCCCGTTCGGTGTCCAGCCGGCCGGTGGGCGAATCCAGGAAGGTGACGATCTGACCGAAGATCTGCCCGGCCGCGGCGCCCTTGTCCCGGATGATCTTGCGGAAGAAGAAGTCCTGCGCCTGGATGGCGGTGGTGCCCTCGTACAGCGAGTCGATCTTGGCGTCGCGGATGTACTGCTCGATCGGGTAGTCCTGCAGATAGCCCGAACCGCCCAGGGTCTGCAGCGATTCGGTCAGGTACTGGTAGGCCCGCTCCGAACCCACGCCCTTGACGATCGGCAACAGGAAATCGTCCATCCGATGGGCGGTTTCGGCGTCGACCCCGGAAACCAGTTCCGCCACATCGGCGTTCTGATGGATCGCGGTGTAGAGATAGACCGCGCGCATACCCTCGGCGTAGGCCTTCTGCATGGCCAGGCTGCGCCGCACATCGGGATGGTGGGTGATGGTCACCCGTGGCGCGGTCTTGTCCGACATCTGGGTCAGATCGGCGCCCTGTACCCGCTCCTTCGCGTACGCGAGCGCGTTCAGGTAGCCGGTGGAGAGGGTCCCACTGGATTTGACGCCCACCATCATGCGGGCGTTCTCGATGACCTTGAACATCTGGGCGATACCGTCGTGGTTGTCCCCGACCAGCCATCCCACGGCGGGTTTGTCGCCACCGAAGGTGAGCTCACAGGTGGGCGAGGACTTCAGGCCCATCTTGTGCTCGACATTGGTGACGTAGACCCCGTTGCGCTCGCCCAGTTCCAGAGTCTGCGGATCGAACAGGAATTTCGGTACATAGAACAGCGACAGCCCCTTGGTGCCCGGTCCCGCGCCCTCGGGCCGCGCCAGCACCAGGTGGAAGACGTTCTCCGCGGTGTCGCCGACATCGGCGCCGGAGATGAAGCGTTTGACACCGTCGATATGCCAGGTGCCGTCGGGCTGTTCGACAGCCTTGGTCCGGCCGGCGCCCACATCCGAACCCGCATCGGGCTCGGTGAGCACCATGGTGCCCTGCCAGTGCCGGTCGAAACCGGCGGCGGCCCAATGCTTCTGCTGTTCGTTGCCGATTCCGAACAGAACCTGCGCCATCACCGCGCCCATATCGAAGAACACCGCGGACGGGTTGGCGCAGGTGATCATTTCGCTGACCGCCCAGCACAGCGCGGCGGGCGCCGGCATACCGCCCATCTCCGCGGGCTTGCCGAGACGGTTCCAGCCGGCATCGCGGACGGCGTGCACGGTCTTGGCGAGAGCTTCCGGGACAGTAACCGAATGTGTCTCGGGCACGAATTCCACCGGATCCCGGTCGGCGGCCGCGAAGGAATCCGCCACCGGCCCCTCGGCCAGGCGTTTGACCTCGGCCAGGATCTCCCGTGCGGTATCGGTGTCCAGATCCCCGTATGCGCCGGAATCGAGAATCTTGCCCAGCTCGAACACCTCGAACAGGTTGAACTCGATATCACGCAGATTCGCCTGGTAGTGACCCACGGCTGTCCTCCTGGTCGGTGCGCTCGGCGGCCGGGCCGACCGCCTGGTTACAGGCTTTTCGACATCGTACGAACGCCAAGCGTGCCGGACGCGGCGCCGGGTACGCAACCGTAGCCTCGGCCCGGCCGCTCACCGGGCCGGAAGGGGTGTCCGGGACAGCATTCGCGCTCGCTCAGCACCCGGGTTGCAGTGGCCAGCACTCCACCGGGCCACCGGACACCGGGACAGTCGGTTCGACCGTGGTACTCGGCGGCGCTGCCGGCCCGGTGGCAGGCCCGTCGGCCAGCAGGGATCCCACGATCGCGCCCAGCACCACGATCATGCCCAGCACCGCCACGGTGAGCACCACCCAGCCGACGGCGTCCTGAGTTCGACCCGAATCCGGGCGGCGCCAACTCGGCCGCTGCCGCGGCGTCCTGGGCGGCTCCGGCAGTTTGTCCTCGAAACCCGCGGCGATCAGCTCACCGCGTTCCGGCGCCCAACCGGTGAGCGCCCGGGTCGCCGCGCAGACCCGGCCCAGCGTCCAGCGCGGCGGCCCGGGCGCGAAATTCTCCAGGAAGATCCGGAGTTCGGTGGACTCGACCGCATTGCCGACCACCACATCCAGACCGGGTCGCAGCGTTTCCCGACCCGGCCGCAGGACCGCACCCCGCATGGGGACCAACACCACCGCGCCGCACAGCTGCCCGGGATCGTAGGTGGCACGTTCGAAGGTCAGCTCGACCTCCCGCATCGCCGTCTCCAGTTGCCGCACCGGGTTCGCACCGAAGTCCAGTTCCAGATCGGCCGTGGCGTCGCCCACCCGCCACGGCCGTTCCTGGGACACCGTCAGCACCCCGCTCTGCCGACTGCGGAACCCGACCACATCGAGTACGAGGACACCCTGCGGCGTCCAGATCACCGCGCCGATCTGCCGGGTTCCGCGCTGGGTACCGATTCGCAGGTTCACGATGGCCAGGCCGGTCGTCGGCAATTGCCGCAGGCATTCCACGAATTCTTGTTCGGCCGCGGATAGTTCCGCCCGATCGTCGACCTTCACCAGCATCGTGCTCTACCTCTGCCGTGTGTCGTTACCCCTCATGCCGCCACCGACCCCCATGTCGGCAACGGCCCGCCAGCCACTTTCGTACCACTCATATGACCTGCGGTTCAGGCGAATCGGCAATCAGCGCCCCGGATCCGCGACCGTAACCCCCGATCCGGTGGGCACACCGACCTCAGACCCATTGCACGAGTTGGTAGATGATCCCGTTCGCATCCGCGGTCTGGAAGTAGCGCTCACCCCATTCCTCGGTCTCGATCGGGGTGATGATCGGAACTCCCGCGGCGCGCAACCGGCTGTATTCGGTATCGATATCGGGCACCACGAACACCACCAGCAATCCGTCACCGGCGGCACCGGCGGCGTGTGCGGGTTTGAAGGTGGACAGACCGGTGCGCAGATAGATGAGGTTCATCGCGGCCTCCGGATGAACCAGTGAGACGAAACCGTCGGCCGCCATCTGCTCGGTGAAGCCGAAATGAGTGGTGACGAACTCCGCCGAAACGGCGGGCTCGGCGACGTTGAGCGATACAGCGGTACCGGTGATTCGCATTCGACCTCCGCATTTCCAAAACTACGTATGATGTACGAAGTTATTTTTACCCGCCCTTCGGTCGATGCGCATCGTGATGTACCTCATAACGCGAGCGAAAGGCGCGGCAGGCGCCGGCCGGGTGATACCGACCGGTCGCGCCCGGCACAACCTTCTTTCGTTGGCTAACCTCTTGCCATGCCTGACGCCCGGCCCGCCGATGAACCGACAATCGCCCTGGTATTGGGAGGCGGTGGCCCGGTCGGCATCGCCTGGCTGAGCGGCCTCGCCCTCGGCCTGCGCGACGCCGGAATCGATCTGTCACTGGCCGACCGGATCATCGGCACCTCAGCGGGAGCGGTCGTCGGCGCGGCCCTGGCATCCGGGATCGACCTCGCCACACTGCTCACTCCGGCGCCCCGGTCGGCCGAACCGACACGGCACAACTACGCGCCGCTGCTCGAGATAGCCGCCCTGCTGCGCGCGGTCGACCAAGACCGCGATCTGGTACTCCAGCGAGTCGGCGAATTGGCGCTCGGCGCGGGCACCGGCGATCCGGCGGTACATATCGACCGCATCGGATCCCTGGTCGGGTTCGCCGAATGGCCCGCGAGTGAGCTGCTGATCACCGCGATCGATATCGGCACGGGCACCCTGACCGCCTGGACCCGGGGCGGCGCGGCCACCCTCGTACAGGCACTCGCCTCCAGCACCGCGGTTCCCGGCGTCTTCCCACCGATCGAAATCGACGGGCACCACTACATCGACGGCGGAGTCCGGTCGACCGTCAATGCCGATCTCGCCACGGGCCACGACGTGATCGTGATCCTGGAACCGCTGGCACATGTGTACCCGCGCACGCGCGCCGACCGGCAACTCGGTGGTGCGCGCGAGATCTCGATATGCCCGGACGACACCGCGGCCGCCGCCTTCGGAGCCGATCTGTTCGCCGATTCCGCACTGGGCCCGGCCTTCGAATCGGGTGTCCGCCAGGCGGCGACGGCAGCGGCCGAACTGAAACAGTTCTGGCCTGCCACATCGGCCGCCGATTAGGCCGGACCGGCTGTTGCGCCGGACCGGCGGCGCCGCTCAGATCGCGCGCGGGCCGCGGGCAGCGCGCAGACCAGTGCGGGTCGGCCCGGGTCGGCCCGTGACGGGCCGGATCAGCGCCGCGTCCACACCCACCCGCTGCGCGAATTCACTCAGACCGGACGTACCGCGGTCCATGCTGAGCAGATCCGCCGTCGTCGACCGAACCGATTTGTGCCGGTACACCTGCTCGGGGGCGAGCAGCTCCGCCTCCAGCAGCAGCGCGAGTGCGCGTTCAGGACTGCGCCGCTGCGCCCAGGCGCGAGCGGTATCGATGAGCAATCTGCCGTGTTGCCGGGGTGTGAGCCGTTCCCGATCGACCCTCCCCGCCAACCTGATCGCGGTGCCGGCATCCCCCAGCTCCACCGCGGTGGCGACCTCGTGCAGATCCACTGCGGCCGGCCCGAATTCCGTATGGTGGTCGTCGCGTTCCTCGCCGAGATCCGCTGCCGTCGCGCGGGCGGCGGCGAGCATCGCGTACGCGTACTCGGCCTCTTCGGTTTTGGCCGCGACGAGCGCCAGCTGCAGGGTGAGCGCGCCGTAGACGCTCGCCGCTCGTGGTCCGGCCCCGCCGAGAAGTTCCCCGAGCACCTCCCGCGCGCTCTCGGCGGTGTGTTTCGCCAGCTCCAGGCGGTTGGAACGCTGGAAGACGAGTGCGAGACGAAAAGCGCCCGCAGCCATCATGACCGGATCCGCGGCCCGCTGCGCGGCGGCGATCGAACGATCGGCGGATACCCACGCGGCATCGAACTGCTGGAGGTCGGCGAGCGCGAGCGCATAGGCCTGGTAGGTGTCCGCCAGGCATAGTTCGGCCCGGCGGGAACCCGCGTGCGCCACCGCGTCCTCGAGCTCGGGCAGCAGCGTTTCGAGTAGATCCAGCAGATCGGTGTAGCGCCCCAGGCTTGTGAACGTCCACGCCGCGGCGGCGCCTTCTTCGAGCCGATCGAGGTCCGGGTCGGCCCCGGCGCCGGACGCCACCGCCCGCAGGGCGTGATTACCGGTCAGTAGCAGTCGCAGCGGTACGGCGTCGGCCGGGACCTGTTCCACCTGCGCGGTCGGTGCGGACGGCGCCAGCTCGGCCACCGGCATATCGAGCACATCGGCGATCCGTTCGAGCACGTCGAGCGCCTTGACCGGGCGGACCCCTCGTTCCACCTGTGAAACCCATGCCTCCGATCGTTTGATCAGCGGCGCGAAATCCCGCTGGGACAGTCCTTTCCGCGCCCGGTAGTACGCGATCTTGCGGCCGATTCCGGCGTCGTGATCGGACATCAGACGAGCACACCTTTCGCCACGGAAGGGCGCGGATATCCGGTGGCCCTATATCCGGAGAGCACGCACCCGCGAGATTCCGGCATCGAGTCGGCAACGGCCGTGTTCGCCGATTCGTGCATATCGAAGCGTGGCACCAGTTCTCGCATATCCGGCTCCTCCGTCGCGACTCCGGCCGGCGCCCCGTGGGACGACAAGCTCTCCACAAATGCTGACCAGCATTTCGCTACCACCGGGGCAGCAAAATCGATTCACAGCCCGCCCGAGCCGGGCGCAGTCGCCTCGGACCGGACCGCGCGCGGCCCGGGATCACCGGACCCGCTGCGAAATCCCACCCCGCGGTCCGATGGCCACTTTATATCGACAGACACGCGGAAAACACGGTCGATTCCCGCCCACGGGATCTGCCGGTGGGCGCGGACCGGATGCCACACCGCGGGTTCCGCTCCGACCGCCCGGATCCGATAACGCCGCGCAGGGTGCGAGTAGCGGCGCCGGATCAGTGGCGCTAATATAAGTAAAAACTTATCAAGGGAGGAAGAGATGGGTTTAATCAGCGATCCGGCCGCCGTCGCGGGCCTGGTCACCCGAGAGGTACGCACCGGCGAACGAGACGGGGCGGTCACCCGGATAGCCGTGGCGCGGCGTAGCTACGCGACCGATCCGGACGATCTGTGGGAGACACTCACCGATATCGACCGGATTCCGCGATGGTTCCTACCGATCACCGGCGAGTTGACCGTCGGCGGCAGATACCAGCTCGAAGGAAATGCCGGCGGCGTGGTCGAGGAATGCGAACGGCCGAAACGCTTCGCGGTGACCTGGGAGATGGGCCCCCTGATCTCCTGGCTCGAAGTCCGGCTCGGCCCCGGCGCCGACGGGACCGAACTGGAACTGGTGCACGAAGCTCCCGTCGATCCGGATATGTGGACGCAATTCGGCCCGGGCGCGGTGGGTGTCGGCTGGGACCTGGGACTCATGGGCCTCGGACTGCACCTGGAAACCGGAGCGGCCCTGGACCCGGCGGCCGGAGCGGAGTTCCCACTCACCCCGGAGGGGCTGGTGTTCGTCCGGGCCGCTTCCGATGGATGGGCAGCGGCCGCGATCGCCGACGGCGACGATCCCGAGCAGGCCCGTGCGGCCGCCGAGGCGACCACCGGCTTCTACACGGTCGCCCCCGAGGGGGAGTAACGATCCGATGACCCACCCCTCTCCGGCGCGCGTGTTCGAAGCGCTCGGCGACCCGGTGCGGCGCACGATACTGCGACTGGTGTCCGGCGGCGAACGAGCCGCCGGCACCCTCGTCGACGAGATCCGCGCGCACACTCCGATCTCGCAACCCGCGGTCTCCCAGCACCTCAAGGTGCTGCGCGAGGCCGGACTGGTCCGGGTGCGCTCAGCAGCCAACCGGCGGTTCTACGCCCTGGAACCGGCGGGAATCACCGCCGCCCGGGAATGGTTGGCCGACCTGGTGGACCCGCTGACGCCGTTCGCACAACCCCTCGACGCCCTCGCGACCGAAGTGGCCCGCGGCAAACGCGAACGCCGCGAGAAGTCCACCGGGGCAACGCGGTCGGATCGCCCCGGCCGGACCGCCTGACCGTCCGTTCACCGGTCGCTCCGGGCCGGCGCCTGGTATACACCTGGGATGCGGAAATGGGTGGCAGGCGCGGCGACAGCCCTGGTGGCGGTACTGGTCGTCGTGGTCGGCGGCTACTTCCTGATCAACTCACGGACCTACCAGCTGGCCGGACGGCTGGTGGATCGGGTGGACACCGACGAGAAGATGGTGGCCCTGACCCTGGACGACGGCCCGTCCGAGCACGCACCCGAAGTGCTCGGGCTCCTCGCCACCGCCGGTATCCCGGCCACCTTCTACGTCAACGGCCGGGATCTCGCCGCCCGGCCCGACCTGGGCCGGGCCATCGTCCGGGCCGGTCACGAGCTCGGCAACCACACCTACAATCACCGGCGGATGGTGCTCGTCTCGGCCGAGACCGTCGCCACGGAAGTCGAGGGCACCGATTCCGAGATCCGGGCGGCCGGCTACCGGGGCGACATCACCTTCCGTCCGCCCTACTGCAAGAAATTGTGGGCCCTGCCGAATTATCTGGCCGACCACGACCGCACGACGGTCACCTGGGATGTCGAACCGGAGGACGGCAACACCTCCACCGAATCCCTGGTCGCTGCCACCGTGGACCAGGTGCGCCCGGGATCGATCGTCCTGCTGCACACCATGTACGAGTCCGGCGCGGCAGCCCGGGCGGCCATCGTCCCGATCGCCGCGAAACTGCACGCGCAGGGGTACCGCTTCGTGACGGTCTCGGAGCTGCTCGACCCGGACAGATCCGCACACCCGTGACACAAGCTCCGGAACCGCGATCTTCTCCGGCGACCCCACCGGCGGGTAGGTTCGGGACAGAGCCGCGCGGCGGGCGACCTTCCGATGGCACCCGCGGCCGCACGATTGTTCCACCGGAGAGGGCGATGTCATGGTTTCGCAGACGCGACCACGGATAACCCCCGGCCGCCTCCGCGAGCTGGGTCCGTTCAACTGGGCTGCCTGGCAGGTGCTCTCGCGGGCTTCGGGAACCGCGGACGCCCAGGTTTTCAGCACCCTGGGCCGGGCGGGCAGGTTGTTCCGCGGCTGGCTGCACTTCTCAGGAATGCTGATGCCGGGCGGACGGCTACGCCGCCACGAAACCGAACTGGTCATCTTGCGCGTCGCCCATCTGCGCGACTGCGAATACGAGACCGACCACCACATCCGCCTCGGGCGCCGGGCGGGGGTGACGCCGGAGATCCTGGAGCGGATCCGGGCCGGTGCCGAAGCCGAGGGCTGGACCGACAAGCACCGCGCCCTGCTCACCGCCGTGGATCAGCTGGTCCTGACCCGCGATATCGACGACACCGCCTGGGAGCGGCTTTCCGCGCACTACGACGACCGCCGCCTCATCGAAATCGTCCTGTTGGTCAACCAGTACGAAGGCCTGGCCGCCACCATCACCACCCTGCGCATCCGGCGCGACGAATTCTGACCGCCCGGAACAGTCACACCGGCCGGCGCAGCCGCGCGTAGACCTCCTGCTCGTGCCGGGCGATCCGGGGTCCCGGTGGTCGGCCGGGCCCGCGTTGTCGTAGGGGTCGTGCTATCGGCGGGGGGCTCATCGGAATGCTCGCGGAACACCTCTACGGAACAGCGTGACCCGGTTCGGAATCCGGCGGTGGTGCTGTTCCGCCGGCCGATCGGCAAACGGAACAGGCCGGATCGCGATACCGAGCGGGCCCAGCCGGACTCGGCGGGCGGCTCGCAGGGCTAGTCATTGCCGAGACCCGCGAGGATGACCCGCAGGTTGCGACTCCATTGATCGCCGTCGGCCCGAAGGCCGATGGTATGCGCGTCGGTCGAGACCCCGGCCAGCAGGAACGCCACGTCCTGCCAGGCGATGTCCCGCCGCATCCGCCCGGCGGACTGCGCGGCTTCGACCAGATGCCTGATCCGCGTGCGTATTTCGGCAAGTAGTCGATCCAGGCCCGGGATACCGGCACCGCCCAACGCTTCATTGGCGCCACAGCTTTCCGCGCGCAATCGCACGTACACGGCGGCGAAGTCGGTGAACCCGCGCCAGGGATCAGGCTCGGCAAGCGCGCGATCGGCGGTGGAGATCATCTCGCCCAGCACTTCCTCCAACACCACCTGCAGCAGCGTCTCTCGCGAGGGGACCCGCCGATAGAAGGTGCCCTTGCCGACTCCGGCGCGCTGGGCGATTTCTTGCGCGGTGACTTCGACTCCGACCTCGGCCAATGCCGACCGTGCCGCGGTGACCAGGCGCTCGACGTTGCGGCGGGCATCAGCGCGGGGGATCTGACCGCCATCGCCGGAAAGCAATCGGTCTACGGCACTGGTCACATCCGCCAGCTTAGCAACTGGACTCTCAGGGTCCAGTTGAGTATAAACGGACTGCAAAGGTCCGCTTATGTGAGGAATGACCAATGGAGCCCATTCGAGTAGGCATTGTGGGCGCGAGTCCCGACCGTGGCTGGGCTGTGCGTGCACATGTTCCCGCGTTGCAAGCGCTCGATGACTTCCGGATCACCGCAGTCGGCACCAGCCGGGCCGACAGTGCTCAGCGTGCGCGGCAGCTGTTCGGCGCGGCGCATGCCTTCACCGATCCTCGTGAACTGGCCGAGCATCCCGAGGTCGACCTGGTGGCGATCACGGTGAAGGTGCCCGCGCACGCGGAGCTGATCCGCGCGGCGGTGGCGGCGGGTAAACACGTCTATTGCGAGTGGCCGCTAGCACTGAATGCCGCCGAGGCCGAATCGCTGACCGGGCTCGCCGAGGACGCGGGGGTGCGCCATGTGGTCGGCCTACAGACCCGATACGCGCCGGCGGTCGTACGAGCCCGTCAGCTGCTTGCGGAAGGGTTTGTCGGGGAACCTGTTTCGGTCACCGTGTACTGCGCACGTCAGATGGGTGCGGGCACACACGTGCCGGGTTGGGCTGCTTACACCCTGGACCGGAGCACAGGCGCGGGCGTCGTCGAGGTCGTCGGCGGGCACACGCTCGATGCGGTCGAGTACCTGATCGGCGATTTCACCGATCTGTCGGCCCGGCTCACCGTTCGCCATCCGCATGCGGTCATCGAGGACACCGGTGAGGCAATCGAGGTCACCAGCCCGAATCATCTGCTGCTCGACGCCGTCACGGCGCAGGGAGTCGTGATCTCGGCCCACATCCACGACTCCAAGGTCACCAACGGCCGCACCAGGATCGAGATCTCGGGCACCGCAGGAGATCTCGCGATCGTCTCCGACGCCAACGGCCCCGGTGGTATCTCGCTGAGCGAACTGCGCCTGTGGGGTTCCCGCGGCGAAGGTGAATGGCAGCCGCTGCAAGGTGACGATCCGCTGGCGGACATACCGTTCGGCACCGAAGTCGGGAACGTCGCGAGACTGTATGCGGCGGTGGCTCACGACGTTCGGACCGACACCACGACGGTCCCGACCTTCCACGATGGGGTCCGCATGCACTGCCTGCTCGACACTATCCGCAGCTCGGCAGACACCGCGACACGGTTGTCGATCGCTCGAGCGAGGACCGGCGCCTTCATCGCAACCCATCAAGGTCAGCAGGAGTAGGACAGGCTCGTGAACCAGCTGTGTACGGGGCCTCCGACGGGAGTCACGGAAGAAGCCGCTCAATGCGGCCAGAAGAGGGTGTCTCGCACGCACAGCGGCTCGACCGACCTCATCGGCAGCCGAGACGACCACCGGCCGAGCACACCCGCAGCCCACAGCGCTGACGCGGCGTCGGTGCTGGTCGAGATCCACGACGGTCTCCCCACTGCGAACGGCTCAGCGACCGCCGGTGAAGACGCTCGCCGGAACGAATATCCGGTGCCCGGAGTCGAGGTGGACCGATACCCCGTCCGGGGTCCATTGCACCGATTCGAGGACCGGATCACGAGTGCCGGTGATCTCGAAGTACACCGGATGCCCATAACCCATATCCGGGTAGCGTCCGACCATGATCGCGTCCGGCAGCCGCCGATGCAGCAGCCGGCTCTCCCGGCGCAACAACCCCACGTGGTAGACCGAGCCGTCGTATTCGATACCGGCGGGCTGGGTTTCCACCCGCAGCACCTCGGTGCGCACCATCCGGTTATCGGCGAAGACCGCGATCGGCACGGCCACGAACAACACCAGGGCCGCCACCACCCCGAGCAGCGGCCGCAACCCGGGCACACCGGAGCGTACGGGCGGTGGCGGTTCCGGAGTCACCGCCGGAATATATCCCGGGTGGGCCGCGCGTCGTCCGATGAGCCGGAAACCGGCTCGCGACGGGACCACGGACGCACGGCGCGAACCGTCGGCGACACCGGATCCACTGCCGCAACGGACCGGCCCGGTGCCCGTGCGGAACACGGGAACCGGGCCGGGAACGCGCTACCGGATCGGACTCAGAAGTTGATCATGTGTCCGGCGAGGCCGTGGATGGCCTCTTGCAACGCCTCGCTCAGCGTCGGGTGGGTGTGCACATTGCGGGCCAGTTCGTTGACCGTGAGATCCCACTTCTGCGCCAGGGTCAGTTCGGGCAGCAGTTCGGACACATCCGGGCCGATGAGATGGCCGCCGATGAGCTCGCCGTACTTGTTGTCCGAGATCAGCTTGACGAAACCGGTGGCGTCGCCGAGGCCGTGCGCCTTGCCGTTCGCGGTGAACGGGAAGGTCGCGACCTTCACGTCGTAGCCCTCGTCGCGTGCCTGCTGTTCGGTGAGACCGAAGCTGGCGACCTGCGGCTGGCAGAAGGTGGCGCGCGGCATCATCCGGTAATCGCCCAGGGTCAGCGTCTCCGCGCCCCCGATGGTCTCGGCCGCGACCACGCCCTGCGCCTCCGCGACATGCGCGAGCTGCAGTTTCGCCGTCACGTCACCGATCGCGTAGATACCCGGAACGTTGGTGCGCATATTGTCGTCGATCGCGATCGCGCCGCGATCGGTGAGCGCGACACCGGTGTTCTCCAGCCCGAAGCCCTCGACCCGGGGCGCGAAGCCGACAGCCTGCAGCACCTTGTCGACGGTCACGGTCTCGACCGAGCCGGACTTGTTGTCCTTGATCGCGACGGTGACCTTGGACCCGTCGTCGTCGATGGACTGTACGGCCGCGCCGGTGGTGATGGTGATGCCGAGCTTCTTGTACGCCTTGGTGATCTCCTTGGAGACATCGGCGTCCTCGTTGGGCAGCGCCCGGTCCAGGAATTCCACGATCCGCACGTCCACGCCGTAGTTGCGCAGCACGTAGCCGAACTCCATACCGATGGCGCCGGCGCCGACGATCAGGATCGAGCCGGGGAGGTCGCGGGTGAGGATCTGCTCCTCGTAGGTGACCACGTTCTGGCTCAGCGAGGTGCCCGGCAGCAGTTTGGTGTTGGTGCCGGTCGCGATGATGACGTTGTCGAAGGTGATCGACTCGGTGCCACCCTTGCTGAGCTCGACAGACAGTGCGTTCGGGCCGGTGAACGAACCCTTGCCGTCGTACTCGGTCATCTTGTTCTTCTTCATCAGGAAGTGGACGCCCTTGACCCGGCCGTCCGCGACCTTACGACTGCGGTCGAAGGCCGCTCCGAAATCGAAGGTCGCCTCCCCGCTGATACCGAAGGTTTTCGCTTCCTTGGTGAAGATATGGGCCAGCTCCGCGTTGCGCAGCAGGGCCTTGGACGGGATGCAGCCCACGTTCAGGCACACGCCACCCCAGTATTTCTGCTCGACGATCGCTGTTCGCAGGCCGAGTTGAGCGGCGCGGATCGCGGCGACGTAACCGCCGGGACCAGCACCGAGAACGACGACATCGTAGTGGGAAGTCACGGTGTCGAGCCTAACTCTCCCGGCTCCGGGCGGGGGCACCCACCTGCCTCCCGCCGCTGAGCACACCGGCTCGTGCGCACCGTGACGTCAGCGCCGTGACGGGCCGCGACCGTGCTGCCCGCCCGCCGGCCGATCCGCGATCGGATCCGCGTGAACGGGATCGAATGTGCGCATGGTCACCCCGACGGCCACCGCGCAACCGAGTAGAGCGACCGCGGCGCCGGCCGCCACCGGCCCGATCCCGGTGGCGGTGAGCGCGGACCCACCCGCGATCATTCCGGCCGGTACGCCCGCGGCCGTCAGGAAACCTTCGGCCGAGCTGAACACCCCGAGTTCCACGGTGGGCAGTCCGGCCTGAACAACCGACTGCCAGACGATCCCGGTGATCGAGACCGCGAAGCCCGCCATCAGACAGCCGGCGAACAGTGGAACCGGCCCGATCGTGCCCCGGGCGTAGCCCGCGACGGCGACCGACTCCAGCACCACGGCGAGGACCAGGGCGCCGGACGCGAAGCGCCACCCGAACCGCGCGGCGCCGCCGAGGACCGACAGCGACCCGGCCAGCGCGGCCAGCGCCATCCCTGTCGCGAGCGCCGCCCACAGCCCGCCCCCACCGGTCGCCGCGACGGTGAGCGCCGGACCGGCCACAGCCACCAGACCGATCACGAAGGACACCGCGAACCACAGCGCGACCGACCAGCCGAGCCACGGCGACCGGGCGACCGTGGCGCACAGCACCGCCCATTCCGCGCCCGGCACCGGCCGCGGACTGCCCACCGGCCCGCCGACGCCGGGTACCGCCCCGGCGGCGCGCCGCGCGTACACCAGCGCGAGCAGGTTCATCCCGAAGGTCAGCGAATCGAACACCAGGATCCACACGAACCCCACCGTCTCCGTCAGCATCACCGCCAGGGCCGGGCCGACCAGCACACTGATATCGGTGACCAGCGCGATCAGGGCATTGCTCCGGCGCAGTTCGGGCCCGGGCACCACCCTGGGCAGAACAGTGGACATAGCGGGTGCGTAGAAAGCGGTGGCCGCGCCGAAGAGCGCGGCCGAAACAGCCATGGCCGGCAGCGAATCACGACCGGTACCCACCAGCACCAGCGCCAGCCCGGCCTGCGCGATCAAGCGCACCACATCGGAACCGATCAGCACGGCGAACTGATCGCGGCGAGCGGCGACGACACCCGCGAGCGGTGTACCGGCGAACCGGCCCGCCCACAGGGCGATCAGGATGACGGTGAGCGCGGTGGCGGAGCCGAATACCTGTATCGAGTGGACGGCGAACGCCACCGGCACGATCCCGTCGGTGGCGCCGGAGCACGCGGCGCCCACGAATATCCCTCGGAAGGCGGGTATGCGCAGGGGCCGCAGACCGCGGCTCGGTCCGGCAGGAAAATCGTTGGCGGCCATATTCTCCGAATCCTGCACGGGCGGGTCGCGCGAGGAAACCGATTTTCCGCGGGCCCGTCAACCCAGGAGAAAGGCGACCAGGAAACCGACCGAGGTGGCCATCCCGACCCACCAGCCGCCTTCCCGGTAAGCCTCGGGCATCAGCGAATCGGCGAGCACCGCTATGGTCGCCCCGCCGGCGAACGCCTGGATCGCACTGATGTGGGTCGGTTCGAGGTGGTCGGACAGTAGGTTGCCGGCGACGGTCACCACCACGAGAACCGCACCGGTGAGCAGCCACAGCGTGAAAGCCTTGCCGGTGGAGACGTTCCGCTGCCGGTGCAGCAGTGCCGAACCGCCGATGGCCTCGGGCACATTGCCCGCTGCGATGGCGACCAGGAGCACCATTCCGCCACCCGAACTCAGCGAGACCCCGAGCGCGGTGTTCTCCGGAACTCCGTCCAGCACTGTTCCGAGCATCAGGGCCCAGCCCACCGCTCCCGCTCCCTGGCGGCGTTCGAGGAGCCGGTTCGCGATCACGTACACGGCCGCGCCGAGAAACAGTGCCACGCCCGCGGTGAATGCTCCCGCCTGTAGGAAGGCCGGTTCGAACAGTTCGTTGGACACCGCGGCGATCATGGTGCCCGCGCCGAAGGCCATGAGCGAGGCGAGCAATGGTTTGGGCAATGTGGTTCGCAAACCGACGATCGCTCCGATCAGCAATGGAATTGCGGTACCCAGCCCGTACAGCAGTGCGGTTCCCATAAGGTGAACACTATGTGTTGCCGGGTTGTTGCAATGGTCATGCCGGGCCGCCGGAAATTATTCTAGAATTCCCCTCTAAAATAACGCGTACCTGCACCGATCGAGATACTGTCCGGTTTGACAGTTTCCCGGCGACCACGGTTGCGGGCAGACAACTTTCGGCAAACCCGGACCGTGCTACCGCCGTGCTACGAAAGACCCGATCGATGACGACGGGATCAGGCTTTTCGGTATTGTTCTGCGCGATGTCACAGGAAGCGAATTCGGGACGAAGGTATGCCGGGCAGCCCGTAGAAGATCGGCAACGCGAGCGACGCGCTCGTTTTCTCGAATCCGGCCTGACGGTTTTTGCGAGAGACGGGTATGCCAATAGCTCGGTCGGCGCCATTTGCAAAGACGCGGGGTTGTCCTCGCGCCAGTTCTACGAGGAGTTCACCGGACGCGAATCACTACTTCTGGAACTCTTCGCGCTGATCGACCGGGAATCTCGAACCGCGGTGCTCGCCTCACTCGACGAGAGCACCGAACAGAGCGCACTACAGCGGATCGACAGCGCCATCCGCGCCTATGTGCAATCCATCGGCACCGATATGCGGCGGGCTCGGGTCGTGCTCGTCGAAGTGGTCGGCGCCGGGAGCAAAGTCGAGAAGATGCGCGGGGAATCGCGCCGGGCCTGGAGTTCGGTGCTCGCCAAGGCCGCCGAGGACGCCGCCCTGCACGGCGAGATCCCGACCGGCGACTACGACCTGCGCATGGTCGCCATCATCGGTGCCGTCAACTATGTGGTGGACGAATGGAGCGGAGCGCAGCCCCGGCAACCGCTCGACGAGGTGATCCGAGTGCTGAGCCGGATAATCGTGGGCGCCATCCGGGCCTGAGCACGGCGGGCAGGCCGTCCGGGGGTTCCGGCGGCTAGCCTCGACCGGGTGGAAACCGTTCCGATCCAGATGCCGGACGGCAGCACCGTGCCGGTGCGACTGATCCCGGCCACGGGGCCGCACCGGCATCCGGTCACCCTCGATGCGCCGCGCCCGGTGGTCGTACTGATACCCGGACTCGGTGTACCCGGCGAGTACTACGTCCACTTCGCCCGGGAACTCGCCCGCCGCGGTGTGGATGTCGCGGTGGGCGAACTGCGCGGTAACGGCGACAGCCTGCCGAAACCGAGCTCGGCCAGCACCTACGGCTATCACGAGATCGCCGCGGTCGATTTTCCGGCCGTCTTCGAAGTCGTGCGCACCCGCTTCCCGGACAGCACGCCGTACCTGCTGGGCCACAGCATGGGCGGGCAACTCGCGGCGCTGTACGCCGCGCGGATCCGCGGCCGGCTCGGGGGCTTGATCCTCGTCGCCTCCGGAACCCCTTACTACCGGGGCTATCGCGGACTGCTGGGACCGGGTGTGCTGCTCGGAACCGCCGCTGCGTCGATCACGGCCGGCCTGGCCGGATTCTGGCCCGGCGACAAATTCGGCCCCAACGGCTTCGGCCGCCAGTCCAAAGTGCTCATCTCCGATTGGGCCCGGCTGGCCCGCACCGGCAAGTTCGCCCCGGCCGGGGCCGATATCGATTACGAGGAACGGTTGTCCCGGCTGAAACTACCGATCCTCTCGATCACCCTGTCCGGCGACGATCTCGCCCCGCGGGCCTCGGCCCGGCACCTGCTGGACAAACTGCCCCACGCCGATACGACCACCTGGCACGAACCCCGGCCGCTGGGCCACAACGGCTGGATCCAGGACCCCACCACGGTGATCGACCGCATCGAGAAATGGCTCCGCGACCGATGACCCGCTATTTCGCGGTCCGGCCCTCGACGAGCATCTGGGTGAAGAACTCGTAGATCAGGGCCGCCTGGAACGCCGACTGTTTGTTGTCGGCCGCGCCACCGTGCCCGCCCTCGATGTTCTCGTGGTACCAGACCCGGTGCCCCTGCTCTTCCAGAAGCGCGGCCATTTTTCGGGCGTGGCCGGGATGTACGCGATCGTCGCGGGTGGAGGTGGTGAGCAGGATCGGCGGATACGCCGCACCCACACCGGTTTCCATGGCCCGCTGGTAGGGCGAGTACCGGCTGATGTAGGCCCATTCCTCGGGGAGGTCCGGGTCACCGTATTCCGCCACCCAGGACGCCCCGGCCAGCAACAAGTGGTAGCGGCGCATATCGAGCAGCGGCACCTGGCACACGATCGCCCCGAACAGTTCCGGATAGCGGGTGAGCATCACCCCCATCAGCAGGCCGCCGTTGCTGCCACCGACCGCGCCGAGTTGCGGTGCGGTGGTGATCCCGCGCGCCACGAGATCCCGGGCGATGGACGAGAAATCCTCGTACACCTTGTACCGGTTCTCTTTCTGGACCGAGGTGTGCCACTGCGGCCCGTATTCGCCGCCACCACGGATATTGGTCATCACATAGACGCCACCCTGTTCGAGCCAACCGATCCCGGCGGTCCCGAAATAACCGGGCATCCGGGAGAGCTCGAATCCGCCGTAACCCGACATCACGGTGGGCCGCGGCACGCCGCGGGCGTCGCGGTGCCGGATGACGAAGTAGGGAATCGCCGTCCCGTCGTCGGACCGGGCGAAGAACTGTTCTGTTTCGATACCGGTCGCGTCGAAGAACTCCGGTTCGGATTTCCATTCGACCACAGGCTCACCGACCGACCCCGCGAGCAGGGTGGTGGGCATGGTGAAGCCGCTGGTCATGAGCATGTAATCGTCACCACCCTCGAGTGCGTCGAGATTCATCACACTCGTGGTCGCCATCGCGGGGGTATCGCCCAGCGGTTCGATCCGCCACTCCCCGGCAGCCGGGGTGAGCACGTACAGCTCGGTCTGCACATCCTTCAGGGTCACCAGCAGCAGATGGTTCTCGGTCCAGCCGTATCCGTGCAGCGAGGTATGCGCGTCCGGTTCGAACAGAACCTCGAAATCACGCCCACCGGCCAGGAAATCAGCGAAATTCGTGACGATCAGCGCACCGGCGGAATAGGTACGGCCTCCGGTCTCCCACGGCGATTTCAGCCGGACCAGCAGCCATTCCTTGTACCAGGACTCACTCGCGTCCGACGGCGTCTCCAGCCGGCTCCGGGAGCCGTCGGCCTCGAGCAGGAACACGTCGTCGTTGAAGAAATCGGTGGCCTGGGTGACGTAGTGCCGTTCGTAACCGGGTGTACGGTCGTAACCCGCGGAAACCGAGACATCGGAAACCGCTCCCTCGAAAACCGTTTCCGCGGTATCGAGTTCGGTTCCCCGGTCCCACCGCTTCGCGAGCCGCGGATAACCCGAATCCGTGAGCGAACCGGGGCCGAAATCCGTTCCGACATAGACGGAATCCATATCGATCCAGCTGATACGCGATTTCGCTTCGGGGAGGAAGTAACCACCACTCTCCGGTGCGATGAATGCGCGCGATTCCAGGTCGAATTCGCGAACGACCGCAGCGTCGGCACCACCGCGGGACAGGCTGATCAGCGCCCGGGTCTGGGACGGACGCAACACCCCGGCACCACCCCAGACCCAGTTCTCGTCCTCGGCCGCCGCGAGCGCGTCGAGATCGATGAGGACATCCCAGTCGGGCTCCGGTTTCACGTACTCGGCGAAGGTGGTGCGCCGCCACAGGCCACGCGGGTGGGCGGCGTCACGCCAGAAGTTGTACAGCCACTGGCCACGCCGCCCGGGGAAGGCGATCTTGGCATCGGTATCGAGCATGTCCAGGATCCGGCGCTTCAGTTCGTCGAACCGATCGCCGGTGGCGAAACGTTCGGTGACAACCTCGTTGTGCGCCCGGGCGAAATCGAGAGCCCGCTCGCCGGTGACCTCTTCGAGCCAGAGATAAGGATCGGTTCCACTGTCCGGTGCGGCGTTCATCCGACCATTCTCACCCGTCCGGCGCGAACGGCGCCAAGCCGGTCAACGCCTGGTACGGCGAATACCCAGCACTCCCGCCACGATCGCACCGACCACGATCACGATCCCAGCGCCGATCGCTGCCCAGATGACCAGGGAAATCCCATCTCCTTCGCTCGGACCGGCCGCCTGTGCGGTCCCGTCCTGCGCGCTGCGCGATTTCCCGTTCTCGCCGAACACCGAATCCTGCCCGGCGCTGTCCTGATAGCGCGGCCCGGCCTCCGAAGCACCGGTGACGTCGACTTCCAGTTCGACCGGAACCGGCCCGACCGTGCCCTCGCCGTGCAGGGTCGGGCTGAGTTTGACCGCGATGTAATACCAGCCCGCCAGGGCCTGGTTCGCGATATCGGCGTCGGAATTCTCCCGATTCGCGTATCGGATCGGAACGGTCGCTATCGCGGGGGAATTGGCCGGCAAGATATTCTCGGTGCCGTTGTAGGAGGAGAAGTCGGAACCGATTTCCACCCGGTAGGGCGTGTAGAGCGTCGTCCGGACATTCGACAGGTTCTCGACACCGCGCAACGGGCTCTCACCGAAACGCACCCGGTAGGCCAGTCCCTGGCCCCAGTCGAGCTTCACCCGGTAGAAGACGTACTCGCCACGCTGCAACGTATCGGAATAACGGCCGGACCCGGGCAGGTCGGCCGCGATATTGAACGACCCGCCGCCGACCACAGGCGTGGACGGTCCGGTCGGCTCACGGTAGGTCACCGGGGTGGGTTCGGCCGGTGCACCGGGATCGGCGACACCGGGTTCCAGACCGATCGATACTTCCAACGGCAGTTGCGCCGGCGCGTCGGCCGCGACACCGGCCCATTCCAGCGTGAAGTAGTAGCGCCCTCCACCCTTGCATTTATCGGTGCTGTTGTTCCCCGTTTCGGGTTCGGCGGCGCCCGACCAGATATTGCCGACCGTCAGGCTGACCCCGTCGGAAGAGCTGGTGGACGAGTCGAACTCGAAGGCATTGCAGTCCTGGCCGTCGGTGCCGTAAACCCGCGTCTGGAGTGAGTTGGTCGAATTGCCGGTTCCGAACACCCGGGGAAACGACACTGTGCCGGTGAAATACACAGTGGCGCCTTCCGGCACATCCACCGCGTAGTACTGCGGCTTCTTCTGCCCCAGCACATCCACGTACTGTCCCGGCACGGCCACCGGCGCATCCCGGTACTCCGGTGTACCCGCGATCGGTTCACCGGTCGCGGCATAGTTGCGCAGCGCGGCGGCGCTGACGCGCGGCAACACCTGCTCCAGGGTTTTGCCGTCGACAGCGTCGGTGTAGGTGCCACCGGTGCTCTGGGCGATGCAGGTCAATTGCGCGCGGGAAGGATCGTCGACCCCGAACCCGATCGCGTGCACGACTATCTCGGCGCCCTGTGCGCTCAGTTCGCGCGCGACATCACAGGGGTCCGGTGGTGCGCAGGTGTCGAGGCCGTCGGAGACCAGCACGATCGAGCGCGGCCCCTCCTCGGGCAGTGCCGCCGCTGCGGCGCGCAGCGAAGCGCCGATCGGGGTGTAGCCGCGCGGCACGATCTGGTCGGCGGCCGCGGTCAGTGCCGGTTTGTCGATGGTTCCGGCCGGGTGCAACACCTTGACGTCCTGGCAACCGGCGGCCTGTTCGGCATCCGAGGAGCCGGTGGACGTGCCGTAGGCCGTCAAGCCGACCTTCGATTCCGCCGGTGCCGCGGTCACGAAGTTGCGCACGGCGTTCTTGGCGGCGTCCATCTTGGTGCCACCGGCGGGATCGGGGGCCAGCATCGAGCCCGACGCGTCCAGCACGAGCATTGTCGGCGCGTACTCGGTGCCCTGCGACGGCTGCGCGAGCGCGGGTATGGCGGCCGGTACGAGACCGATCACCCCCACCACCGCTGCGACCAGGTATTTCTTGACGATCGACACGCTGCCGGACCTCCATCTGAACCCGCCACATCCGACCAAACGTGACGATCGGACCCTACGGGACTCGCCGACTGTATCGCCACACGTGGGGATAGCTCTCGCGGCCGACCGCAGCCCGACGCGTGCCGAGTGCCGATCGATCGAGGGAGCGATCACCCCGACCGCTACCTCGGTCGATCGGCCTTTTCGCCGCCGGGACCGAAAGCCGCCGGTACCTCGTCCCGCGCGGTGTCGAACAGTTCGGCGCAGCGCGTGAGCAGAAGGCACAGAGTTTCGCGTTCGATATCGGTGAACCCGTCTCCCACCGAACGCTCCACCGCGATCGCCCGGGCGTCGGCGGCGCCCATTACCGATTCGCCCTTGTCGGTGAGCCGCGTCTCCAGCATGTTCCGGTGCCACGGATGGGGAGTGCGTTCGATCAGGCCGCGGTCGACGAGATTGGTCAGCACCGTGTTCATCGTCGGCGGTGTCACCCCACACAGCCGCGCCAGGGCCGCGGCCGAGATACCGGGGTTCTCGCCGAGGAACAGCAGCGCCGCGTATTGCGCCTCGGTGACGCCGACGGGTTTTAGCGCGGCACTCTTGGCCGCGATTCGCGCCTGTTCCGCACGTTTGACATACGAACCGATGCGCTCCTCGGCGGGCATGGACGTCATTCCTGCATGGTATCCACCCTCCCCGAAGTTAGAGTCTTGACGATCATTAGAACTCTAATCTAACTTAGCCAACACATGACAGTTTCAGGACATGCGAAAGCTTCGGGGAAGGACACAGATATGCCTCACCACATCCGCCGGCGCCGGCCCGCCACACTGCTCACGGTGGCCATCGGACTCGCCCTGGCCGGTTGCGGCACTGCCGACCCGTCGCCGGATACCCGAGTCGACACTGCGTTCGAACTCCCCGGTGACCGCGTCTACCCCGAGGGCATCGCCCTCGACGAACGCACCGGCGACTTCTATATCGGCTCCTACGCGGACGGAACCGTCTACCGGGCAGCCACCGGTTCCGACCGGGCCGAGGTATTCCTTCCCGGTGGAACAGACGGCCGCCGGACCGCGAACGGCCTACGGGTCGACCCGGCCGGACGACTGTGGGTCATCGATTCGACCGCGGGAGTAGCGGTATACGACACAGGCTCACGACGCCCGCTCGCCCGCTTCGATGTGACCGACTCCGGCGAACGGTTCGTCAACGATATAGCCCTCGGTCCCGACGGCTCGGCCTATCTCACCGACAGCCGCCGCCACCTCGTCTACCGCGTGACGCCCGCCGAACTGACCCGGGCCGTCGCCGGAAACGGTCACGGCGCCCTGAACCCCTACGTCGATCTGGCGGACGCGCTCGAACCGCACGACCCCGCCGCCTACACCCTCAACGGTATCGTCGCCGACCCGTCGGGTACCTACCTGCTCACGGTGGATTCCACCGGCGGCGACCTCTACCGCATCGATCTCGCCCAGCACCCCGCCGCGGCAGAGCGGGTCACGCTCACCGGCGGTGATATGTCCCTCGCCGACGGCCTGGACCTGCACGGCGACACCCTACGCGCGGCACACAACACCGCCGACACCCTCAGCAGCTGGACGCTGTCCGAGAACGGCCACACCGCCACCCGCACCGCCGAATACCACGACGACACCCTCGCCACCCCGACCACGCTGATCCACACCGCCGACCGCACCCTGGTGGTCGCCTCACAATTCGACAGCGGCGGCCCGCTGGGGCCCGGTACCCCCACCACCCCGTTCCGCGTACTGTCGATCTCCCCGATCTGAGGTGCCGGGACCACGGACACTACGACTTCACATGGGCAGAACGATCCGCCGATCTCGTTCCTGTCAAATGACTTCCGCAGCCTCCTTCGCGACTACGAATACGGGGCGATTCAGAAACACCCAGGCAGGCGCGCCATTGATCCAGTACCCGTCGTAGCCGAGAGCGGTACCCAGCCGACCCGGATCGTTCAGTACATACGCGCGGGCTTCGAGTTCCGATCTTCTTGCAGACCCCTCGGGTTCGTCGGCCAACTGTGCGTCGATCCGATCCAGTTCTTCACGTTTTCGTATCTCCAGGGAATCCAAATCGGTCAGCAAGGCATCGGGGTGCATCGCCATATGGATCACATTGCGCGGATCTCTGCGCCCACCCGTACAGTCCCTGGCCAGATCTCGAAGCTCGTCCGGCGTCTCCCGGAGTTCGGACGACCCATATTCGCTCCAGGTGGGTGAGCGACCCCATACCCAGATACCGTTGCCCCGACCTGTGTCATCTCTTCCCGGATAGAGTTTCCCGGTTTTGAATTCAGCTACGTACTGCGATCCGGTCACGCCACGGAACATTTCCTCCCAACCGGCATCGACCGCCCTGCGCATACCATCGGCGTCCACGAGAAGAGGCGGACCGTCGAACCCTTGGATCCGGAGCATCTCCGCCAACGCCGGATCACCGTCGGTGACATAGCCGCGGCGTTCGACTTCTCTGGCCACCGTCGGATCGTTGCGGTCGTGACGCTGAGCTTCGAGATAGAGTTCACGATAATCGAAGGAATCGATCCGGTTACGGTCTGTTTCCCGGGAATCGATCCCCCGCAGCGACTGTGCGATCTCGTCGTCGGTTTGCCCGATCCCGGAGGCGCGGCGAAGCCCCTGTCCGGCCCCCTCCAGCGGGGCCGCGCGGACCTTGGCCACGCCCTCTGCCACACCCAGCAGCCTCTCCACGAGCTCGGGGATCACCCTGTCCCGCAGTGCAATCCTCCGATTTCGACGAGCCGGCCACAACCACAGCGCGGGTGTAGCGAAAGGATTCGCCCAGCATAGCTCGCGATTCGTAGCCGATGGCCGGCTCTTCAGTTCCTGCAGAACCGGAGTAGCGCCGAGCGGTCGACCAGAGCGCTGGCAGAAATCGAAGGTTCCTGTACAGGCCGAGGGCCGGTCCACCATGATGGTGGACCGGCCCTCGTTTCGAAAGAAGTTGCCGGGTGGCAGGACTCAGAAGTCCATGCCGCCCATGCCGCCGGTGGGATCGGCCGGGGCGGCCGAGGCCTTCTCCGGCTTATCGGCGACAACAGCCTCGGTGGTGAGGAACAGGGCCGCGATGGAGGCCGCGTTCTGCAGAGCCGAGCGGGTGACCTTGACCGGGTCGGCGACACCGGCGGCGAGCAGGTCCTCGTACTCGTTGGTCGCGGCGTTGAGGCCCTGGCCGGCGGGCAGGTTGGAAACCTTCTCCGCGACCACGCCGGGCTCGAGGCCGGCGTTGAAGGCGATCTGCTTCAGCGGAGCCGACAGCGCAACCTTCACGATGTTCGCGCCGGTCGCCTCGTCACCCTCGAGCTTCAGGTCCTCCAGAGCCGGAGCCGACTGCAGCAGGGCCACGCCACCACCGGCGACGATGCCCTCTTCGACGGCGGCCTTGGCGTTGCGCACAGCATCTTCGATGCGGTGCTTGCGCTCCTTGAGCTCGACCTCGGTCGCGGCACCGGCCTTGATGACCGCAACACCGCCGGCCAGCTTGGCCAGACGCTCCTGCAGCTTCTCCCGGTCGTAGTCCGAATCCGAGTTCTCGATCTCGGTGCGGATCTGCGCCACGCGGCCCTGGATGGCCTCCGCGTCGCCCGCGCCCTCGACGATGGTGGTCTCGTCCTTGGTGACGACGACCTTGCGCGCCTGGCCGAGCAGCTCGATACCGGCGGTCTCCAGGGAGAGGCCGACCTCTTCGCTGATGACCTCGCCACCGGTGAGGATGGCGATATCGGCGAGCTGGGCCTTGCGGCGGTCACCGAAGCCCGGGGCCTTGACGGCGACGGACTTGAAGGTGCCGCGGATCTTGTTCACGACCAGGGTCGACAGGGCCTCACCCTCGACGTCCTCGGCGATGATCAGCAGCGGCTTACCGGCCTGGATGACCTTCTCCAGCAGCGGCAGCAGGTCCTTGACGGTGGAGACCTTCGAGCCGACCAGCAGCAGGTAGGGGTCCTCGAGGACCGCTTCCTGACGCTCGGGGTCGGTGACGAAGTAGCCCGAGATGTAGCCCTTGTCGAAGCGCATACCCTCGGTGAGCTCCAGCGACAGACCGAAGGTCTGCGCCTCTTCGACGGTGATGACGCCTTCTTTGCCGACCTTGTCCATGGCCTCGGCGATCAGCTCACCGATGGACGGGTCGCCCGCGGAGATACCGGCGGTGGCGGCGATCTGCTCCTTGGTCTCGACCTCCTTGGCCGAGTCGAGCAGCTTGGCGGTGACGGCCTCGACGGCCTTCTCGATGCCGCGCTTCAGGCCCAGCGGGTTCGCGCCGGCCGCGACATTGCGCAGGCCCTCGCGCACCAGCGCCTGGGCGAGCACGGTGGCGGTGGTGGTGCCGTCGCCCGCGACATCGTCGGTCTTCTTGGCGACTTCCTTGACCAGCTCGGCGCCGATCTTCTCGTACGGGTCCTCGAGCTCGATCTCCTTGGCGATGGACACACCATCGTTGGTGATCGTGGGGGCGCCCCACTTCTTCTCGAGCACGACGTTGCGGCCCTTCGGCCCCAGCGTCACCTTGACCGCGTCGGCGAGGCTGTTCAGGCCCCGCTCGAGGCCGCGACGGGCCTCTTCGTCGTACGCAATTGTCTTGGCCATTGCGGTGAGATCCTCCAAGTAATGAGGCTGACACACTGGATGACCGCATTGTCGGATCACCCATTAGCTACGCTTGTGGCCAGGCTCGGTGCCCGCGACGGACGACCAGGGGTGTCGTGGTACCCGATCTCACCGTCCCGACCTTGGCACTCTCCGGTGGGGAGTGCCAAAGCCATTTTTAGCACTCGCCGATGCCGAGTGCAAGGTCGGTATCCATGGCGTCGCCTTCGGCACCGCGGAGTCGGGGCCCTCGTGACCCCGGTGCTGTATCCATGGCGTCGCCTTCGGCGCCGCGGAGTCGGGGCCCTCGTGACCCCGGTTCTTCACTCCTACGCTCCTCCGCTTCGCTCCCCCGCTCCGTCGCTCCAGAACCGGGGCGGGCCCCGACCATCGGTTGCGCAATTCGGGGAGGTGGGCAGCGAATTCGGCGGTTCCGTACCGGCTGTGGCGGCGGTGACGGGAGATACGGCTCAGAGACTGTCGGTGACCCGCAGGGCCAGAGCCAGAAAGGCATCCGCCCGCCGCTCCTCCGGGGTGCGCGGCTCACCCTCGTCGATGGTGACGAACTCGGCATCGTGCAACAGCAGCTCGGCCTCGACCCGCATGATGGCGCGAATGAACGGCGGCGCGACCTCGGGCGGTAGGTCACCGTTGACCACATAGCTCCCGTCCGACAGCGATTCGGTGGAGACATAGGTCAGTGCGCGCAGCAGATCGTCCCGGTGCTCACCGGCCACCAGGTCGGAGTCCGTTTCATCCGCCATTGCTATAGATTACCGGGATACCGGCCCGGATCGAGCGCACCCGAGCCTTCTCCCATGGCGACCCCGGTCGGTGCGCGGGCGGCGGCCGCACAAGATCACGGCCGGCCCGGGCGGGCCGTATCGCCCACCCCCCCCGAGTCCCGGACGCCACGGCGACCGCGCCGTCCTCACTCCTTCGCGGCCACGATCTGCTGGAGGACTTCGCGCAACCGGGTTTCCAGAGGCTCCTTGCGCAGCCCCGCATCGGACAGGATTCCCGAGCCGTTCTCGTGCTCGAGGATGGCGAGCAGGATGTGCTCGGTACCGATGTAGTTGTGACCCAGTCGCAGCGCCTCGCGGAATGTCAGTTCCAGCGCCTTCTTCGATTCGGCGTCGAACGGCACGAGCCCGCTCATCTTGCCCGTCGCGATGGCGGCCGTGAGCGCCTCGGGGGAAGCCGTCTCGTCCGCGCCCACCGCGGCCATCACCGCGCTCCCCAGGTCGGCGAGGGCGACTCCCTGTTCGACGATGAGATGACCGGCCAGACCGTCGGCCTCGCTGAGCAGACCCAGCACCAGATGACCGACGGAGATCTCGGCACTGCCGGTGCGATTGGCGGCCTCCTGGGCGGCGACGACCACCTTGCGCGCCCGGTCGGTGAATTTCGCGAAACCGGCACTCGGCTCCATCTCGGCGGCCGGGTTACCCGGGGGCTTGGGCACGAAGCGCTTCTGAGCCGCCTGCTTGCTGACACCCATACTCGCGCCGATCTCGGTCCACGAGGCGCCCGACCGGCGGGCCTGGTCCACGAAATGCCCGATCAGGTGGTCGGCGAGTTCGCCGAGGTGCCCGGCCGTGACCACGGCGTCGGAGAGTTGTTCCAGGGCGTTGTCGGGACGAGCCTTCTTGATGACCTCGATGAGGTCGTCCAAACGTACTGTCGTCATTCGTCAACTATAGGTTGACGATCCGAAGATCGTCAACCATAGGTTGACGGCAGGCGGAATCGCCTAGTTCCGCCCACCGGGGCGACGCAACCGCAGCCGTGAATCCCCGCGTAGTACCGGCCGCCGGATATCGGGCCGGCGCAGCGCCGGGCGGCGGATCTCCGGTCGGCGCAGCACAGGCAGCCGGCGGTCGGCACGGCGCTGCGCGCGACGCTCGGCCGGTTTGTACTGCCAGGTCTCCGGCCGGGCCGCCACCCAGCGCTGCGAGTACCAGGCGAACGGGATATGTCCCAGATACACGACGATCAGCACCAGCAGCAGCACGATCGGATAGGTGATCAGCGCGGCACCGGCCAGCGCGACCAGTACCAGGAGGCCGGCGGCCGCCTGCGGGGCCACCGATACCGATTTCAGCGCCAGCGTCGGAATGGTGCTGACACACAGCGCGGCGGCGAAGACGGTCCATGCCGCGACCACCGGGAAACTCGTCCACCAACCGTCGCCGAACTGCACGTACACCGCGATCGGCGCCATCGCGATCAGCGCGCCCGCCGGCGCCGGGACCCCGACGAAGTACTCCCGGGCCCAATCCGGCCGGGTGTCGTCGTCCAGCAGTGTGTTGAACCGGGCCAGGCGCAGCACGATGCTCACCGCGAACAGCAGTGCGATGATCCACCCCGAACCGCTGCTCTCGCCGTCGAACATCACCACATAGAGCACCAGGGCGGGGGCCACCCCGAAGGAGATGGCGTCGGAGAGCGAATCCAGCTCCGCGCCGATCTTGGTGGTAGCCGACAGCAACCGGGCCAGGCGGCCGTCGAGTGTGTCCAGTACCGCGGCCGCGCCGATCATGGCGAGCGCTATCTTCAGCTCGCCCTCCAGGCCGAATCGCACCGCGGACATTCCCGAACACAGCGCCAGGATCGTGACGATACTGGGCAGCAGCCGGATGGATCGACGCCGCCTGCCTTCGATGACCTGCTCCATCACGCGTCAGCCGACGGCAGGACCGCCAGTACCGTCTCCCCCCCGATCGTCCGCTGCCCGATATTCATCAGCAATTCGGTCCCGGCCGGGAAATAGGTGTCCACGCGGGAGCCGAACCTGATCAGGCCGTAGGTGTCGCCGATGGTGATCCGGTCGCCGGGGGCGGCGTCGCAGACGATCCTGCGGGCCAGCAGCCCGGCGATCTGCACCACCACGAGCTGCTGCCCGTCGGCCGTGTCGATCAGCATGCTGCTGCGTTCGTTGACCTCGCTCGCATCGGCCAGATCGGCGGATTTGAACTGCCCGCGCCGATACTGCACGTCGCGCACCACACCGGAGACAGGCGTCCGCTGGACGTGCACGTCCAGAACCGACAGGAAAATGCTCACCCGGGGCAGCGGTTCGTCGCCGAGGCCGAGCTCGGGCGGCGGTGCCGCGGTATCGACCAGCGCGACTTCACCGTCGGCCGGGGCGACCACGACGCCGGGCCGGTTCGGGGGAACGCGATGAGGATGCCGGAAGAAGGCGGCACTCGCCGCGGCGGCCGCGACCGCGATCCGGCGGACCCAGCGGCGGCGCCGTCCGAGGACCGCGACGCCCAGCGGAACGGCCACGAAGGGCAATCCGGCCGGATGCATCGGCGGGATCGCACTGCGCACCAGATCGGCCAGATGGGCCGGGCCGGTGGTTTGCGGTGTGCCGGGCGGAGTGGGACGGCGTGCCACTTATTCCTCTTTCGTACTCGGTTCGATCTGCGCAGACCCGGGGTGGCGGCCGGGTTACCACACGGGTACCGGCCGAGCCTGTCGGCGCAAGCGTTCACACCTTACGCCGAACAGGCCCGTGGCACCGGGTGTCGAACCGAGGGCTACCTCCGGACGACCAACTTCACCAGGAACAACAGGATCACAGCGCCTGCCAGACAGGTGAAGAAGCTGAACCACCAGCCTCCGCTGTTCACGTCGACACCGAATACCGAGAGCAGGAAGCCGCCGAGCAGACCGCCGACGATACCCACCACGATATTCAGCAGAATGCCCTGTTGCGCATCCGTTTTCATGATCTTACTGGCGATCCACCCGGCGATACCGCCGATGATGATCCAGCCGATGATGCCGAGACCGAGCATGAGTTGTTCCTCGCTTGTTCTCCGGTTGCACATCCGCGGCCGCGGACGCGTACGGCCGCAATACCCGGACCGGGCGCCGATAACCCGGTGAATATCGAATATGCAGTGCCGTCTCGCGAACATGGAGATAATATGAGGGTGCCTCATGTCTCCGGATTGCCCAGTGGCCGCCCCCACACGGCCGACGGATGAGGAATCCACATCGAAATCGGGTCAACCCTCGCGGCGGACGGCCGCAGGTACATAGGAGAAGCACCATGGCTACTCAGATCGCCCAGACAACCGGGGCGCAGCACACCGCGATCCTGGGGCTGGGCGTGTACCGTCCGGCGCGGGTCGTGACCAACGACGAGGTGGCCGGACCCATCGATTCCAGCGACGAGTGGATCCGGACCCGCTCGGGCATCCGCACGCGCCGGTTCGCCGACGACACCGAAACCATCCAATCGATGAGCGTGGCAGCCTGTCGCGGCGCCCTGGATGCCGCCGGAATCGCCGGCGACCAGATCGACTGCGTGATCGTGGCCACCTCGACCCATCTCCTGCTGACTCCCGCGGCCGCACCGCGAATCGCCACCGAGCTCGGCACAGGCGGTGCCGCGGCCTTCGACATCTCGGCCGGCTGCGCCGGTTTCTGCCACGGCCTGGCCATGGCCTCGGACCTGGTGCGCGCGGGCACCGCGTCCCATGTGCTCGTCATCGGTGTGGAGAAGCTCAGCGATACGGTCAACCCGGCCGACCGCGGCACCGCCTTCCTGTTCGCCGACGGTGCGGGCGCCGTGGTGGTGGGACCGGCCGAGGAACAGGGCATCGGACCCACCGTCTGGGGTTCCGACGGCACCCAGCACCGGGCGATCCGGCAGGACAAGGACTGGGTCGAGTTCTTCGCCGAGATCGAGGAGAAGGGCACCGACGCCGTCCGTCCCTACCTGGCGATGGAGGGCACGGCGGTATTCCGGTGGGCCGCGCATTCCCTGGAGAAGGTCTGCCGCGACGCCATCGACCGGGCCGGCCTGTCCACCGAAGACCTCGATGCGATGATCCCGCATCAGGCCAACGGCCGGATCATCGAGATCATGGCGCGGGTGCTGAAACTGCCGGAGGATTGCGCGCTGGCCAACGATATCGAGGAGACCGGCAACACTTCAGCAGCCTCGATTCCGCTGGCCATGGAGACGCTGCTGCGCACAGGACAGTCCGCGCCGGGCGATACCGCGCTGCTCATCGCCTTCGGCGCCGGACTCTCCTACGCGGCCCAGGTCGTGACCTTGCCGAAATTCAGTTCGACTCGACCGCTGTCCTGATCTTCGCCAGGGATTCGTTCATCCCCCGTACCAGATTCTCCTCGAACGCAGACTCCCCACCGAGCACCGCATCGATCAGGGTTCGCGATACCCAGGTGGTGCCGTTGGGGACGTCCCGGCGTTCCATCAGGCGGGTTCCGCTCTCGGTCGGCTCGAGGGTGTAGGTCCACACCGTCCGGTTCTGGGTGACCCGGAAAGCCAGTGCGCTGTTCTTCTCATAGCGCAGGATGCGCGAGGTCGTCGGCCAGAACTTCCAGCCGTCCCGGTTGAGGTTGACCGTCAGCGTGCCCGCCTTCGGCCGGCCGATCGGAATCATCCGCACGCATTGGGGGCTGAACTCCGGCATCCGGCTCGGGTCGGCGAGTACCGCCCAGACCCGCTCGGGCGACGCGGCGATATCGATACTGGCTTCCAGGTTTTTCGGCAACGTTGCCTCCGGGTAGATGAAACTCCAAGTATCAGAAAGGGTAGCGATTGGCGACGGCTCGGTCACATTTTCCCTCGTCGAGTATCGATACGGCCGATCCGGAAGCAGAATCGATTGCGGGACCCCATCGGTTGCCGTACACGCCACCGCAAGCAAGACACGTCGCCAGCAAATACACAGCTACCGTAAGGTGATGGGCCGTGAACCTTCGCTCGCTACTGCGCCGCCAGACCACCGAGGGACTGCCGCAACTCCCGGCACTCGAACCCGATGATCCTGCTGGAAACGCCAAGATCGACGAACGGCTGGAACGCCTGCTCACCCCTACCGAACTGGATATGGTCCTACGGCATCGCGTTTGATCGCTGTGTTGATGGCGCCGCCTCCGGCGTCGCAGGGTCGGGGCCCATTCGAGGAAGACAGAAGCTGTGTGTGTGGGGGGGCATGAGCCTCGACCGGCCGCGGTAAGTGCACTGTGAATCGGGTGGGGCTCGGTGGTCTCTGGCCTCGGGCCTGTGGATGGATTCTGCATACGCTCGGACGCCGCACTCCTCGGGCCACTTCAGAACCGGGGTGGAACCCGGCCGTGAATTCCGGCTGTCCGGAATGGACAGGAGCACCGGGGGCCATCGCGCACCACCCGGTACGCTGCTGGTCGCGCCGGAGGCTCCGGCGTGGCTGACCACCGGGGAATGCGTTATGAAGCGAATCTCAACTGTTGTCGTCACCGCTGCCGCCGCCGCGGCGCTGGTGCTGTCGGGTTGCTCGTCGAACGAGGAACCGGCCGAGGCCTCGGGTCTGCGTAAGAACACCGCCGCCGCGCAGACGACATCGAGCACGGGATCCGGTGCCGAGACCACCGCGCCCCGCGACGGCAACACCCCTGAGCAGTCGCCGGAAACCACCGAACCCGAGGACGATTCCGCCGACGACGCTCCCGCCTCGGACCGTCCGTCCGACACCACCTGTGGACAGTTCAAAGCGCTCGACGAACCGCAGCAGCAGCAGTTGGTCGGCGAGATCCTCGCCGAGAACCCCGACAGCGCGTTCGTGGGCAATCCGAACGCCGCGCTCGGCACCGCCAAACTGGTCTGCAACTCCGAGAAACTGGCCGACCAGTTGGTCGCCGTGGTCGCGGGGATCGTCGTCAACGGCTGAGACCACCGGATATCCGGTGCTCAGCTGCCGCTGATCACCATCACCTCGTTGCCCGCATCGAAAGCGATGTAGGCCTTGTCGGCGGCGGGATCGATCGCGATATCGACCGCTGTACCGTCGAATCCGAGTTCGACGGTCGCGGTGACCGTCCCCGATTCGGTATCGATCACCTCGACATTGTTGTAGTTGACGACATACGCGGTGTGCGACTCCGGATCGACCGCGAGATCCAGCGCATTACCGCTCACCGGGACCGACCTGAGGACCTGGCGCGATTCCCCGGAAACGATCACCAGGGATCGCTCGTCATCGGCATCGGTCTCGGTCATGACAGTGGCGTATATGTTGTCGGTGACCGGGTCGACCACCACATCCAGTGCGTTCGTGGACCGGCCGAGCTCGATCGTCGCGCTGACGAGATGGGTGCGGGTATCGATCACCGTCAGACCGTCGTCGGCCGCCACATAGAGCGTATGTGCCGCCGGGTCGAGGGCCGCCTGCCCCGTGGAGGAGAAATGACCGTCGACGGTCGCCGTCACCGCACGGGTGCGGGTGTCGATCGCGATCACGTTGCTGCTGCCGACCGCGTACAGCACGGGGGCCGACGGGTCCGGGACCAGGTCCAGTGGCGCGAAACCGGCCGGAACCACCCCGAGCACCGCCCGAGTCGCGGGATCGACCAGCGCGACAGAATTGTTCTGTTCATCGGCGACGAAGAGGGTGTGCGTCGCGGGATCGACCGCGATGGCGCCCGGCTCGGCACCGGCCGGGAATTTCGCGGCAACGGTATTCGTGGCCGTATCGATCGCCGACACCGAACCGTCGGGACCACTGCTGGCATACAGCCGGCCCGCTGAAGGGTCCACCGCGATTCCATCCGCCGAACCGGCGAGCCGGACCGTACCGGTGACGGCGACGGCGGGTTTCTCGTCCGAACTCGACGTGGCGACCACCACCACGGCGACCACCGCGGCGACGACGAGTGCCACGCAGACGAGTACGAGTTCCGCAGCGGATCGCTCGCCGCCGCTCCCCGCGGCGGATCCGGCATTCGGGCGGTCGGCAGCGGCGGGCTGCTCCGGCCGATCGGCCACTGCCTGCGATTCCCGGGATCCGGGACCACCGATCGGCGCGGCAAGAGTGGCCGCGGTGCGCGAACAGCGCGGCGCGCCCGGGACCCCTCCGATATGTGCGGTGGGCGCGGCGGCAGCGCCCGGGCCATCCGACGCGGCCCGGGCGGCGTCGGCGAGCTCCCCCGCCGTGCCGTACCGCCGGGCGGGATCCTTGTTCATCCCACACGCGATCACTTCGTCGAACGACCGTAGCGCCGCCCGGGAGGCGCTGGGCTCCGGCGGCGGCGCGGTGAGATGGGCGGCGATCTGCTGTTCGAGGCTGTCGCCCCCGAACGGCCTGGTACCGGTGAGGCATTCGTACAGAACGCAGGCGAGGGCGTAGACATCGGCCCGCCGATCGGCACGACCTTCGCTCAGCCGTTCGGGTGCCATGTAGGCGATGGTCCCGACAGCGACTCCGGTACTGGTCAACCCGGTATCCGCGGTGGAACGGGCGATACCGAAATCGATCAGATAGGCGAAATCGCGCTCGGCGAGCAGGATGTTGGAGGGTTTGACATCCCGATGGACCAACTCCTCGGCGTGCGCGGCATCCAGCGCGGCCGCGACCTGCTCGACGATATGGACCGCCACCGCCGGGGCCAACGGCCCCACCCGGTCCAGGACATTCTTCAGATCCGCACCGTCGACCAGCCGCATATCGAGGAACAGGCGGCCGTCGATATCGCCGTAATCGTGAATGGGCACGATATGCGGCTCCCGGAGCCGGGCAGCGGCATGGGCTTCGCGACGGAACCGCTCGCGATAACCCGGATCGGCCGAAAGATGCCCGGGCAGTACCTTCACCGCGACGAAACGCTCGGTGACCGTGTCGTAGGCGCGGTAGACCTGGCCCATCCCGCCCTCACCGATCTTCTCCCGCAACCGGTAACGCCCGAAAACCTCGTCCATCGTTCCTCTCCGACCGGGCAGCTCCGACCCGGCACCCCGGACCGACCCAGGGTTTCCCGTACACCGCGGCGCACCAACGGAACCTGGTCGCGGGGCGCCCGCGACTGCATCGTATGCGGATCCGATCGGCGTAGCTCCGGTGCAGGCGAACTCACCGGGCCCTCCGCAGCGCGCGAATATGTCGTCGGCCGGGGCATCGGCCGTGATCGTGCTCGCCGAGTACACGCCGGAGACCTCTCCACCGAGCAACAGTGGTGCCGGGACGAGCCACCCGGGAAGACCGGGAAGCGCAGCGACCGGGCCGGAACCGGTCCGCCTACCGAGCACCCACCAAGTGATTCAGCTCACATGTTGTCAGAATCTCCGGTCGCGCGGTGTCTTGTGCCCGACCCCTCGAACAAAGGAGACACCATGACTGGGCATATCGATGTGGTCGTGATCGGCGGCGGCTACGCCGGGGTCATGGCGGCCAATCGCCTGACACAGCGCAACGACCTGACAGTGACGCTGGTCAACCCGCGCGCGAATTTCGTCGAGCGGGTCCGCCTGCACCAAGTCGTGGGTGGGTCACACCAGGCGGTCGTCGACTACCGGCAGGTCCTGGGCGAGCGCGTTCGGCTGGTGGTCGACACCGTGGAACGGATCGACGCAGCCGGACAGCGCGTGGCGACGGCGGCCGGCGGCACGGTCGGCTACGACTACCTGATCTACGCGGTGGGCAGTGGCAGCGCCGACGCGAACGTGCCCGGAGCGGCCGAATTCGCCTACCCGATCGCCGGCCTGGAGGAAGCGCGGCGGCTGCGGGGAGTCCTCGAATCCGCACCCGCCACGGCCGCGGTGACAGTCGTCGGAGGCGGTTCGACCGGCATCGAGGTCGCCGCCGAGTTGGCAGAGCAGGGTCGCGTCGTGACGCTGGTGTGCGGCGGGGTACTCGGCCCGTATCTGCATCCACGGGTTCGGCGCTCGGTGGCCGGGCGGCTGGCCCGGCTCGGGGTGACCGTGCTCGAAGGCGGCGAGGCCAGGGTGACCTCGGTGACCCGCGATACCGTCCGGCTCGGCGGCGGTCGCGCACTGCCGAGCGCGGTGACCATCTGGACGGCGGGGTTCAGTGTGCCGGACCTGGCCACCCGGAGCGGGTTGAGCACCGACGCCGCGGGGCGCCTCCGCACCGACGAGACGTTGACCAGCGTGGACGATATGCACATCGTCGCGGCCGGGGATTCGGCGGCACCGTCGGACCGGCCGCTGCGGATGAGCTGCCAGACCGCGCGGCCGCTGGGCGCGCACGCCGCCGACACCGTGCTGGCCCGGATCGCGGGTACCCGGCCCGCAGACATCAACATCGGGTTCTTCGGCCAGTGCATCGCCCTGGGCCGCCGCGCCGCGACCCTGCAACTCGCCGCCAAGGACGACACCGCGAACAGGTTCTCCATCGGTGGCCGCCTCGCTGCCGGGATCAAGGAACGCGCCTGCCGGGGTGTAGTCGAAGAACTTGTGCACGAGGCCGCCCAACCCGGCTCGTTCACCTGGGGGTTCAAGGACGACAAGCGTCGACACCTGCTGGGGACCGAGCTCCGCGAGGCCGTCCGCCACTGAACCGGCGGTTAAGCCGAGTATTCGCGGCCGATGGGTTCCACCCCGAACCCATCGGCGCAAACAAGGAGAAACCCATGAACCTCACTCTGTGGATCGCGACCGCGCTGCTGGCCACGGTCGCCCTGGCCGGTGGTGTCACCAAAGCGTTCACTCCGAAGGAGAAATCGGCCGCGCACGACGGCGGAAATGGACCCGGTACGCCGGCGCCGGTTTCGTCAGGACTCTCGGAGTCCTGGAGATCCTGGCCGCGGTGCTCCACATCGCACCGGTCACGGTGCCGGTAAGCGCGGTGTGCTGGGCGGCGCTCATGGTCGGTGCCGTCATCACCCACGGCGCCTCGGGCAATACCCGCTCGTCGCCTTGAACGCGGTCTATCTCCTGCTCGCAGCCTTCATCGCCTGGGTCGCTTCGTCGTCGACCCCTTCACCGGTTGACCGAAGATGTCACCGATCGAAGAGAACCCGTTCGTGGGCATACACAATCGACCATACCGAAATCCAGAGCATGCCCCGAAAGGGCGGAGTTGAGCAATGAGCGACCACGCGACCGACCCGGCAACCGAGACTTTTCTCGCCCACCGCAACCTGCTCTTCACCGTCGCCTACGAGATGCTCGGATCGGCGGCCGATGCCGAGGACGTCCTCCAGGAAACCTGGCTGCGCTGGGTGAAGGTCGAGCCGGGGCAGGTGAGCGACCAGCGTGCCTACCTGGTCCGGATCACCACCCGGCAGGCGCTCAACCGGCTGCGCACCATGAAGCGCCGCAAAGAGTCCTATGTCGGGCCCTGGCTACCCGAGCCGCTGCTCACCGCGCCGGACACGACCCAGGACATCGAGCTCTCCGAGAGCATGTCGATGGCGCTGATGCTCGTCCTCGAAACGCTGTCACCGACCGAGCGCGCCATCTTCGTACTGCGTGAGGCGTTCGGAGTCGGCTACGACGAGATCGCGGCCGCCGTCGACAAAACTCCCGCGGCCGTCCACCAGATCGCGCACCGGGCCCGCCGCCACGTCGAAGCCCGCCGCCCGCGCCGAGCAGTCACTCCTGGCCAGACCCGCGCGGTTCTGGAGGCGTTCCGCCGCGCGCTGCAAACCCAGGATCTGCAGAGCCTGCTCGACGTGCTGGCCCCCGATGTCGTCGTCGTCAGCGACGGCGGAGGCATCAAGGCGGCCGCGCTGCGGCCGATCGTCGGTGCCGACAAGGTGGTCCGCTTCTTCGTCGGTGGTCTCGCGAAAACCGATGCCGTCCTCACCGTCGACCCGACCGTGGTCAACGGCAACCCGGCCCTCGCCTTCCGCCTGGACGGCGAGCTCGACGGCGTGATGGCCGCCCGCGTCGAGGACGGCCGCATCACGGGCCTCTATTTCGTTCGCAACCCGGAGAAGCTGACCCACGTCGAATCCGAGACCCCGCTCACCCTGCGATGAACGAGCGCGGATCGGGCCCCGGCGCTGCGCCACCTCACGGCGACGATCGCCCGGCCCACCCCGGCCGCGCCCGGCCATCCCGCCCAACCGGGTCTCGAGCATCCTGCGTTCGGCGGGCCGGATGGCACCGCCCGATCGTCGACGCACCGGTAAACCCACCGGAGGCGACCATGGAAAGTTCGGTCAGGGTGAAGCCGGGCGGGCTTCGCGCGCCTTGCGGTATTTTCCATGTGTTCCTTCGCCGATGAGGCAGGTCACCGGCATCCCCGCGGTAATGGCCTGTTCATCACCCTGGTACTGCCAGAGGGAAAACCAGATGTCGCCTTCCCGGTCGGCGATGAGGCCGTCGTAGCTGTGGGGAAGCCACCATCGGACCACACCGTTCAGGTTCGGGTCGGGATCCTTCGCAGTCTCGACCTGCCCATACGGTATCGATCCAGCGCGGCCCTGCCATCCGTTGAGGGCGGGCAGCATCGGCTGGTCACCACCGGCCGGGTCGGCGGGCCAGATCTTTCCACTGCGTGACAGCACATCGTCGTGGATTTCCCGGGCCAGTTCGTATGCCACTCCACTGGGGGTGCTCTCGCCGGGAGCAGATCCGAGGAGAACATTCAGGGCCGGGACAGTGAATTCGATCCACCATCCCGGTGAAGAAGGCTGCCTCAGGAGGCGCTCGGGAATCGTTTCATCGATGTGTACTTCGAAGCCGAGAGCCGATTCGATGTCGGCCGCCAGCAGTTCCGCGCCTCGACGCGCTGTCTCCTGGTCCATGGAGCTATCCTGCCGAATACGGAACGGTGCATCGGTTGATGGGGGTGACGTACAGGACCTTGCCAGCGGCGTGGGAGGCGATGACCTGGATTTCGTCGCCGGACTCGTAGACGTAGCTCCCGTCCGGTGGCCGGTCACGACGGCCCCTGCCCCCGCCGCGCGGAAAGCGCGCAGAATGGCACCGTGGCCGAGTTGGCGTTGACCGTCCGTCTGAATCCATCCGCCGCCGATGCCCGGCGCGGGGTGGTCCGACTGCATCCCGAGGCGCTGACCGCCCTCGGGCTACGGGAATGGGACGGTATCTCGCTCGTCGGCGCCCGCCGTACCGCGGCGGTGGTGGGCCGGGCACCCGCCGGGACTCCGGCCGGTACGGCACTTCTCGACGATGTGACGCTGTCCAATGCCGGACTCCGGGAGAACTCGGGCGTGGTGGTGGCACCCGCCGTGGTGTACGGCGCGCGCCGGATCCAGGTGAGTGGTTCCCGGCAGGCCACCCAGTCGATTCCGGCGGCGACACTGCGGCAGGCGCTACTGGGCAAAGTCGTGACCGTGGGCGATACGGTATCGCTGCTGCCCCGGGAACTGGGGCCGGATATTCCGTCCTCGGTGGCCAGTCAGGCGCTGTCGCGGGCCTTCGGGATCGCCTGGACCTCCGAACTGCTGACCGTGGTCGCCACCGAGCCGCCGGGCGCGCCGGTGAGTGTGCAGCCGAATACCGCGGTCGAGTGGACCGCCGGGGTATCCACCGGCGCCGAGCCGGCTCCGGTGCGGGTGAACGAACATCCGGGCCCGGATCAGCCACTGGCACCGAGCCATCCGGAGACGCTGGTGGGTGGCGCTATGCCCGGGGCCGTTCCGATCGAGGCGGCACCGCACACCGAGCTGAAGGTGGAGGATCTGGCCGGCGCGCAACAGCAGGCCGCGAAGCTCGCGGAATGGTTGAGCCTGGCCTTGGACGAACCGGAGCTGCTGAAGGTGCTCGGCGCGTCGCCGCGCCTGGGGGTGCTCATCACCGGACCGGCCGGGGTGGGCAAGGCCTCGCTGGCCCGGGCGGTCGCGGCACCACGGCGGATCGTAGAGCTGGACGGCCCGTCGGTGGGCGCCGCGGAGAGCGGGGCCCGGTTGCGCGCGGTTGCCGCGGCGGCCGCGGCAGTGGGGTCGGGTCGCGGCGGGATTCTGCTGGTCACCGATATCGATGCGCTGCTGCCCGAACCGGCCGAACCGGTCGCCACCCTGATCCTGGACCAATTGCGGGCGGCGGTGGCCGAACCGTGTGTGGCGCTGCTGGCCACCACCGCGCATCCGGCGGCCATCGACCGGCGACTGCGGGCGCCCGATCTGTGCGACCGGGAGCTCGCACTGGCGCTGCCCACCGCGGCGGTGCGCCGGGCACTGCTCGAGCAGTTGCTGCGCAAGGTACCGACCGGCGAGCTGCGCCTCGACGAGATCGCCTCGACCGCACCCGGGTTCGTGGTCGCCGATCTCGCCGCGCTGTGCCGGGAAGCGGCACTGCGGGCGGCCGCGCGCGCCAGCCGGGACGGCACCGAACCGCGGCTCGAGCAGGAGGACCTCACCGGCGCTCTGGAAGTGATCCGGCCGCTGTCGCGGTCGGGCACCGAGGAATTGGCGATCGGCAGTCTCGGCCTCGACGATGTGGGCGATATGGTCGAGACCAAGCAGGCACTGACCGAATCGGTGCTGTGGCCGCTGCGCCACCCCGATTCGTTCGCCCGGCTGGGGATCGAACCGCCGCGCGGGGTGCTGCTGTACGGCCCGCCGGGCTGTGGGAAAACCTTCCTGGTGCGGGCGCTGGCGGGCAGCGGCCAGCTGAGCGTGCACACCGTCAAGGGCGCGGAACTGATGGACAAATGGGTGGGCTCGTCCGAGCGCGCGGTGCGTGAGCTGTTCCAGCGGGCCCGGGATTCCGCGCCGTCGCTGATCTTCCTCGACGAGGTGGACGCACTGGCCCCCCGGCGCGGGCAGAGTTCCGATTCCGGAGTCGGCGACCGGGTGGTGGCGGCACTGCTCACCGAACTGGACGGGGTGGAGCCGTTGCGCGATGTGGTGGTGCTGGGTGCCACCAACCGTCCGGAACTGATAGATCCGGCGCTGCTGCGACCGGGCCGGCTCGAACGGCTGGTGTTCGTTCCGCCACCCGACGCCGCCGCCCGGGAGGCCGTTCTGCGCACCAGCGGCCGCGCGGTGCCGCTGGCGGAATCGGTGGACCTGGCGCGGCTCGCCGCCGATCTGGACGGTTTCTCCGCCGCGGACTGCGCGGCGGTACTGCGAGAGGCGGCGCTGGCGGCAATGCGCCGCGATGTGGACGCCGCCGATGTGACGGCCGCGGATATCGCCGCCGCGCTCCGGACGGTGCGGCCGTCGCTGGACCGTGCACAGGTGGAGTCACTACGCAGGTACGCGGAGTCCCGACACTGACCTTTTCCGATCTGTCCGTTATGCCTGACCTGGTGAAACCGTTGCCCAAGGGTAGCCGGGTGCGCGCGCGAAACCCCTAATCTGTACGATTGTCCCAGTTCGTGCTCGCATATGATGAGCGCGCAATACCCCGCCGCCGCCCCTATCCCGACGGAGGTAACGCTTGCTCGCCATCCTGCTCGCACACGCCCTGGCCGCGCTGATCGCGCCCGCCGCCGTGCGAGCACTGGGCCGCAACGCGTTCTATCCCCTCGCGCTGGTACCACTGGGCAGCCTCGGCTGGGTCGTCGCCCACTGGAACGACGAAGTCCGGATCCGCATGCCGTGGGCGCCCACCATCGATCTGTCGCTGGACCTGCGTTTCGATTCCCTGGCCACCGTGATGAGTGCGTTGATCCTGGGCATCGGCGCACTGGTACTCGCCTACTGCGCCCGCTACTTCACCGACGACGAACCGAAACTCGGCTCCTTCGCCGCCTGGCTGGTGGCCTTCTCCGGCGCCATGTTCGGCCTGGTCACCAGCGACAACATGTTGCTGCTGTTCACCTTCTGGGAAATCACCACCGTTCTGTCGTTCCTGCTGGTCGGGCACAACTCCGACAGCGTCCCCGGACGACGCGCGGCCCTGCAGGCACTGCTGGTCACCGGCGCGGGCGGCCTGGCCATGCTGGCCGGAGTCGTGATACTCGGGCAGTCCTACGGCAGCTACCTGCTCTCCGATCTGCTGGCGGCCGAGCACCCCCCGGGCGGTATCGCGATCCAGGTCGCGATCGGGCTGGTACTGGTCGGCGCACTGAGCAAATCCGCCATCGTGCCGTTGCACTTCTGGTTGCCCGGCGCCATGGCCGCGCCCACTCCGGTGAGCGCGTATCTGCATGCGGCAGCCATGGTGAAAGCGGGTGTCTATCTGATTGCCCGGCTCGCGCCGGCCTTCGCCGACGAACCCGTATGGCGGCCGGTGATCCTCACTTTGGGCTTGGCGTCCATGCTGCTGGCCGGGTTGCGCGCCATGCAGGTCACCGACCTGAAACTGGTTCTCGCCTTCGGCACGGTGAGTCAGCTGGGCTTCCTGGTGATGATGGTGGGCCTGGGCACACCGGATGCCGCACTCGCCGGTATCGGCCTGATCGTGGCGCACGCCATGTTCAAGGCCGCCCTGTTCCTGGTCGTCGGCATCATCGACCACGGCGCCGGCACACGTGATCTGCGAGAACTCTCCGGCTTGGGCCGAAGCTCGCCGGTCCTCCTCGGCGCCGCCGCACTGGCCGCGCTGAGCATGGCGGGGATTCCGCCGCTCTGGGGATTCGTGGCGAAGGAATCGGCCCTGGCCGCCGAACTCGATGCCGCGCCGCTCTCCCCCGTCGTGCGACTGGTGCTCACTGTCGGGCTGGTACTCGGGTCCATGCTCACCGTCGCCTACAGCGCGCGGTTCATCTGGGGCGCCTTCGCCGACAAACCCGGTGTGCCGGTTCCCGGCTGGCATGCGCCCGGCGCCGGGCTGCTGGCGGCGCCGGTGCTGCTGGCCGCCGGTTCGCTGGCCGCCGGCTTGGCCGCGCCCTGGATGGACGGCCTGCTGGCCCCGTATGCGGCGACCCTGCCGGGCGAACTGACCGAACATCTGCAGCTCTGGCACGGACTCACCCTGCCGCTACTGCTCACCGTCGTGATCATCGCCGGCGGTCTCGCCCTGTTCTCGGGACAGGACCGGTTCGGCGAATCGGCCACCCTGCTCGGCAACGCCGACCGCGGATACGACGCCGCCCTGCGGGCGATGGACCGGCTGTCGCTGAAGATGACCACTTCGGTGCAGCGCGGTTCCCTGCCCCTGAACCAGGCGATCATCCTCGGCACCCTCGTCATCCTGCCCGCGGTGGTTCTGGCCGTCGGGACCCGGACCGGTGTCGAATTGCGGCTGTGGGATTCCCCGCTGCAGCTGGTGATCGGTGCGATCATGATCGCCATGGCGCTGGGTGCGACCGTTTTGCGCAACCGGCTGGCGAGTGTCCTGGTCGTCGGGCTCACCGGCTACGGATGCGGCGTCATCTTCGCCCTGCACGGCGCCCCCGACCTGGCCCTGACCCAATTCCTGGTGGAAACCCTGACGCTGGTGGTCTTCGTCCTCGTACTGCGCGCCTTCCCGGCCGAGATCGGCCCGGAACAGCAGACCGGTTTCCAGATCGGCAGGGCCGCCATCGCCGTCGCGGCCGGGATCGCCGTACCGGTCCTGGCGGCATTCGCCGCCGCGGCCCGCAATTCCACGCCGATCTGGGAACGGATCCCCGCGGCGGCCTATGAGTTCGGTGGCGGGAAGAACGCGGTCAATGTCCTGCTGGTGGATATCCGCGCCTGGGACACCCTCGGCGAAATATCGGTACTCGTCGTGGCCGCGACCGGGGTCGCCTCGCTGGTGTTCCGCAGCCGCCGGTTCGGCGCCGCACCACGCGCCGCCGATGCCCCCAACTACAGCCCGGGCAAGGTGAGCTGGCTGCCGGCCGGTCGGCTGGTGGACCGCCGCGACCGGTCGATGGTCCTGCAGATCACGACCCGCCTGGTCTTCCCCACCATCATGGTGCTGTCGGTGTACTTCTTCTTCTCCGGCCACAACGCACCGGGCGGTGGGTTCGCGGGCGGTCTCATCGCGGGACTCGCGCTGGTACTGCGCTATCTCGCCGGCGGACAGTACGAACTCGGTGAAGCGCTACCGGTCGAAGCGGGCCATCTGCTCGGCGCCGGCCTGATCCTCGCCGCCGGCACCGCCACAGCGTCCCTGGTGCTGGGCTACCCGCCGCTGTATTCGACCATTGTGGAGACCTCGGTACCGCTGCTCGGCCACATCAAACTGGTCACCTCACTCTTCTTCGATCTCGGTGTCTACCTGATCGTGGTGGGTCTCATCCTGGATGTGCTGCGCAGTCTCGGCGCACGCCTCGACGACGAGCTGGTGCAGTCATGAGTGCGAATCTCACCCTCCTGATCGTGGTCGGTGTCCTGGTGGCCTGCGGGGTGTACCTGCTGCTGGAGCGGACCGTTTCGAAGATGCTGCTCGGCATCCTGCTGTTCAGCAACGCGGTCAACCTGCTCATTCTCACCATGGGCGGTTCGGACGGGGCGCCGCCGATCCAGGGCGCGAGCGATTCCCAGCACGGCATCATGGCCGATCCGCTGGCGCAGGCGCTGGTGCTGACCGCCATCGTCATCACCATGGGCGTCTCCGCGTTCGTCCTGGCGCTGGCCTATCGCTCCTACATCCTGACCACGAGCGAAAAAGTCGAGAACGATCCGGAGGATGTCGGGATCGCCGCGCGCCCGCCGGAGGAACCCGAAGAATGAGCCTCTCGCACGATCTGCTCGCCGCCTTCGCGCCGCTGCCGGTGCTCATTCCACTGCTCGCCGCCGCGGTGACCCTCGTCGTCGGCCGCAGTCCGCGGGTACAGCGTGTTCTCGCGACCGTCGCGCTCAGCGGCGCCGTCGCGGTCTGCGGTGTGCTGCTCTATCTCGCCGACCGCGACGGGACGGTCGCGGTCCAGGTCGGCGGCTGGGAAACTCCGATCGGTATCACCATCGTGGTGGACCGGCTCTCCGCCGCCATGCTGCTGGTCTCGGCGATCGTGTTGCTCGCGGTCGCGCTCTACGGCGCCGGCCAGAACATCGCCGACGCCCAGGCCAAACAGCCCACCTCCATTTTCTGGCCCACCTATCTGGTCCTCAGCGCGGGTGTGGCGATGGCGTTCCTCGCCGGTGATCTGTTCAACCTGTTCGTCGGCTTCGAGATCCTGCTGGTCGCCTCGTTCGTCCTGCTCACCCTCGGCGCGACCGCGCAGCGTATCCGGGCCGGGGTGTCGTATGTGATGGTGTCGATGCTGTCGTCGCTGATCTTCCTGATCGGCACCGCCGTCGTCTACGGGGCCACCGGCACCCTGAACTTCGCGCAACTGTCCCTGCGGATGGAAGCGATTCCGGACGGGATCCGCCAGGCCGTGTACGCGGTGCTGCTGGTCGCGTTCGGGATCAAGGCCGCGGTCTTCCCGCTGTCGAACTGGCTGCCCGATTCCTACCCCACCGCGCCGGCGCCGGTCACCGCGGTCTTCGCGGGCCTGCTCACCAAGGTCGGCGTGTACGCGATCGTGCGGACCCAGACCCTGATGTTCCCGGACGGCGGCTTCGACAACCTGCTGCTGATCACCGGGCTGCTGACCATGCTGATCGGCATATTCGGCGCCATCGCGCAGAACGATATCCGGCGACTGCTGTCGTTCACACTGGTCAGCCATATCGGATACATGATGTTCGGGGTGGGGATCGCCAATACGATCGGCCTGGCGGGCACGGTGTACTACATCGCGCACCACATCCTCGTGCAGACCGCGCTGTTCCTGGTGGCCGGTCTGATCGAACGACAGGCGGGTTCGACCTCGTTGCGCCGGGTCGGCGGGCTCGCCGCGGCCAGCCCGATACTGGCGGGGTTGTTCCTGATCCCCGCGCTCAATCTCGGCGGGATACCACCGTTCTCCGGTTTCATAGGCAAGGTCGCACTGCTGCAGGCCGGGGCGCAGGACGGCAGTTCGCTGGCCTGGATCCTGGTGGCCGGGTCGGTGGTCACCAGCCTGCTCACGCTGTACGTGATGGCGCGGGTGTGGAGCAAGGCATTCTGGCGGCCGCGGGAGCAGGCACCGGACGGGCACCTGGTCGCCGCGACGCTACCCTCGCTGGTGGAGGACAACACCGACATCCTCTACGACGAACGCACCGACCCGGGCCGCTTACCGGCGATGATGGTGCTACCGACCGCCGCGCTGGTCGCGGTCGGGCTGGCGCTCACCGTCTGGGCGGGTCCGGTACTGGGCATCGCCGACCGCGCCGCGGCCGAACTACAGGACCGCGCGACCTATATCGGCGCGGTGCTGGGCGGAGGGACGAAATGACCGCGCTACGTGGCCTGGTGAACCGCGACAATGTGCTGCGGGTCGGCGTCCTGTTCTGGTTGACCGTGGTGTGGGTCGCGCTGTGGGGGCGGGTGAGCATCGCGAACATCGCCGCCGGGCTCGCGGTCGGCGCGATCATCATGGTGACCCTGCCGTTGCCCCGGATTCCGGTACGCGGGCAGTTGCGACTGCTTCCGCTGCTGAAGCTGGCGGCGGTCAGCGTCTACTACGGGCTCGAATCCAGTCTGCAGCTGGCCTGGTTCGCCCTGCGGCCGGGGCCGCCTCCGGTCTCCGGGGTGCTGAAGGTCCAGTTCGCCTTCCGATCGGATCTGGTCCTGGTGCTGTGCACCAACCTGCTGAACCTGATCCCGGGCACCATGGTGCTGGAACTCGACCGCGAACAATGTGTGGTCTACGTACATGTCATCGATGTCGGCAGTGCGGAGGCGGTGGCGAAGTTCTACCGGACCATCCGGGTATTGGAGGGCCTGCTCATCGATGCCTTCCAGGGTCGCGCCACCCCGCTCCCGCCGCAGACCGGTCAGGAGGTGTCCCAGTGATCGTCGTGGCCGTGGTGGCCGCGGTCCTGCTGAGTGCGGCCGCGTTGATCACCGCATATCGCATCCTCGCGGGCCCCGATACCCTCGACCGCGTGGTCGGGATCGACTCCATCATCGCGATGGCCATCTGCGGCCTCGCGGTATGGGCGGCCTACAGCCGGGATACCAGCGTGGTACCCGCGATCGTCGCGCTCTCGCTGGTGGGCTTCCTCGGATCGGCCGCCGTCACCCGCTTCCGGGTCCGGGACGACCGATGAGCACGGTATTCGACTGGCTCTCCGGCACCCTCATCATCCTGGGCGCTTTGCTGGCACTGACCGCGGCGATCGGGATCGTCCGGTTCCCCGACACCCTGCTGCGTATGCACTCCGCGACCAAACCGCAGGTCATCGGCTTGATCTCGGTGCTGGCCGGTACCTGCATCCGGGTCTACGACGACCCGAACGTCTGGATGCTGGTGATGGTCGGGCTGTTCACCCTGCTCACCGCGCCGGTGATCGCCCATCTGATCGGCCGCACCGCCTATCGGGAGCAGTTGCACCGCAAGGATCTACTGGTCGTCAACGAACTCGAGGACGAACTGGATCGACCACGGCCGTGACCCCGTCCGGTACTACCGCCGGCGGATCCAGCGGGTCCGCGGTGGCGGTCACCGCGTCCGCCGAATCGGCGGGCAGCGTGACCTCGGGTGCCGCCGGCCGGTCGGCGCGGCGCCGGGCGAACCAGGTGGCGTGGAAACCCGCGGCCATCGCGGCCAGCAGTGCCGAGACGATCGACCCGGCGACCACCGGATAGTCGGCCATGTGCACGGCGAGGTACCGGTAGCCGAGCAGCAGCGTCACCAGAACCACCACACCGCCGGCGACCAGGCGGATACGGAACCAGCCCCAGCCGCGGTCCGGTTCCCGCAGCGCCGATTCCACGGTCAGGCAGAGCACCGCGCCGGCGACCAGGTCGACCCCGTAGTGGTAGCCGAACCCCAGGGTCGCGGCCAGTGTGCACAGCAGCCAGAACATCCCGCCCCAGCGCAACCAGGTGGGCGCGAGCGAGCCGTCGGCGTTGCGGCGGGTGTGCAGGAACAACGCGAGCGCCCAGGCGGTGTGCATGGACGGCATACAGTTGCGCGGCGAGAACGAGTCGAAGGCCATCGATTCCGGTGCGCGGTCCAGCGGTGGCACCACATTGGGCCAGAAATTGCCCAGCTGGAAACCGCCCCCGTCGGCCCCATAGGCGAACATCGGCCCGACCACCGGGAACAGGATGTACACCAGCGGACCCACCAGGCCCAGCACCAGGAAAGTGCGCACCAGGTAGTGGTTCGGCCACCGGCCACCGGACACCACCGACCGCAACTGCCAAACTGCCACCAGGATGGCCGCCGCGGGCAGTTCGATGTACACCCAATGCAGTACGGCATCGGGTATCGGACCCAGCGTCTCCAACACCCGGCCCATCACCCAGGCCGGATCGCCGAGCGCGTGATCGGCGAGCATCACGTACTGGTCCAGTACCCGCGGCCGCACCTGCACGGTGATGTGCAACCAGACGTCGCCGACCTTGGTCGCCAGAACCAGCAGGGCGCCCAGTGCCGCGGCGTGCAGTGCGTTGCGGCGTTCGGTTCCCGTCCAACGCAACCAGGCCACCAGTGCCAACGCCGTGAGCACCAGAACGGGACCGTTGCCCACCGTGAACGGTCCGCCCAGCAACAGCCGAACCCCGGCGTAGGCGAGATCGATCACAACCGCCGCCCCGAGGGCGATCACGCGGCGCCGGGTGGATATACCGACCAGCGCCAGAACCAGGCCGGCCCAGGGGACGGTCATCGATTTGGGGGTACCGACATAATCGTGGGCCAGGCTCGTCAGCGGGCCCTCGAAGCCCCGCCATACCGCCACACCCTGCAACACCAGCAACAACACCGGTACCGCGGCGACAGCGGCGACCCGACTCCCCCGTCGCGGCACCGATCCACGCGCCACCGGCGCGGCCACCGTATTCGGGTTTTCGACTAGCACCCGACCATCGTAAACGGCACGTGAACGGCAGGTCACCGGGCTGCTGAACAGCAGCGGACCGGTCGGGTCAGCTGTCGAGTTCGCGGACCAGCGCGTCCACCACCGCCACCAGATCCCCCTGCGACGCCGCGGCGACCTGCCGCTGCCGCTGATAATTGGCCCCACGCCGCGGAATATCGGCCACCGCGGCCAGCTCGGCCGCGCAGTCGAGGCGCCGCGCGGTCGGCTCCAGACGGTTCAGCAATTCCTCGAGATCCTCGGTGACCAGACGCTCCCGGTTGTCATCGCCCACGATCACGATGGCGTCGAGCCCGTAACGGGCGGCCCGCCATTTGTTCTCCTGCACATGCCAGGGCGGCAGGGTGGGCAATATCTCACCGCGCTCCACCTTCTCGTCCAGATACACGATCAGGCAGTGGATGAACGCCGCCAGCGCGGCCAGCTCCGCCCGATTGGAGATACCGTCGCAGATCCGCACCTCGATGGTTCCCCATTTCGGAGCGGGCCGGATATCCCAGTGCATACCGCCCAGCTGTTCGAACACACCGGTTTTCATCTGGTCGTGCACATACCGCTCGAATTCCCCCCAGTTCTCGAACTGGAAAGGCAATCCCGCCGTGGGCAACTGCTGGAACATCAGCGCGCGATTGCTCGCGTACCCGGTATCCGAACCCGACCACATCGGCGAGGACGCCGACAGCGCCAGCAGATGCGGATACGACAGCAGCAGGGCATTGAGAATCGGAAAGACCTTGTCCCGGTGCGAAACCCCCACATGCACATGGACGCCCCAGATCAGCATCTGCCGCCCCCACCACTGGGTGCGCTCGATCAGTTCGTCGTAGTGCTCGGAACGGGTCAGCTGCTGGGTGGACCACTGCGCGAACGGATGCGTACCCGCGCAGAACAGATCCACACCGAGCCGGTCCGCGGCCCGCCGCACCGTATCCATGGTGCCCGACAGATCCGCAACGGCCGCCCCGACGGTTTCGTGCACCCCGGTGACCAGCTCCACGGTATTGCGGAGCAGTTCCTTGGTCACCTGCGGCGTGCCGTCGTGCGCACGCAACTCACCCACTGCGTCGAAAACAGCTGCCGCGGTATTGGAAAGATCACGACTCGTCTTGTCGACGAGCGCGATCTCCCACTCGATACCGATGGTCGGCCGGGGCGACCCACGGAACGGCACCGGATCGATCCGCGCCCCACCCATAACGCCCCTCCGTCGTGCGTCGCTAACCGATCACGCCGCAGGCGACGCGGCCGCCCGCGTCACCGGTGCTCATCGTCTGCTGATCCGGGCCCGCACCACCCTCACGGGTGTATCGCTCCGGGATATTGGCGAAGTTGTCGGAGCCGGCGTGCACGATCAATGCCTTGCCCTGGATATCGCTCAGCGTGACCGTGTCGGTGGTGGTCACCAGATAGCCGTGACCGTCCTTACGCACCTGCAACGAAGTCAGATCGCCGCTGGCCGGATGACCGGTGGCACCGCCGACCTGCAGGTGTCCACCCGCGGACAGGAAGTCGCCGGGCGCACCACCGGCGGGCGGCGCCGAATTCGGCTCGCATTTGCCGTCCTGATGGATGTGCAGGCCGTGGAAGCCCGGGGTGAGACCGGACGCATCCACGGTGATCCGCAGATGGTTGCCGTCCTGAGCGATATTCGCGGTACCGATCTTCGCACCGCTCGGCGACTTCAACTCCACCTCGGTACCCGAACCGGCCGGGGTCTCCTGCTCCTCGCCGTGCTCACCCGCACCGGCCGGTGCCGGGGAGGATGTCCACACCGGCGGAGTCGTTCCCGCCACGTCGCTGGACTCCTGACTGTTCGTGCAGGCAACGAGGCCGAAAGCCGCGACAGCCAGCACCGGCGTCACGATCCGCCAAGACGGCCGACGAGAAGTGGACGGTGCCATCAGGGAACTCCTTTACGAGTACCGAGTTTACGGGTAGAGGGTTTCTACAACGATCTTTCGACGCATCAGATGATGCCACGACGCCCCTACCCACTCGGGACGCCCCCGACCTCCGCCGGCCGCGATCACCGACCGGTCACCACCACTACCACTCCGGAACCGTCACCCAGACCCGGAACCATCGGCGCGGTGGTGGCGCCGATATCCGAAGCCACAGCCGCGGCCGTCGCCTCGTCACCTGGGGCGCTGCCGTAGTACACGGTCGTGGCCGCGAGGGTGGTGGCGGCGTAATTACCGGTCGAGGTATTGGTCCAGCCGCGGGCCGTGAGATCGCCCGCGGTCGTCGACGCCAACCCCGCGACCATACTGTTGTTAAGTATCCGGATCGGTGCCGACCGATCCACACCACCGGCGGCCGCCGTAGTGGTGGGCACGGCGGCGGAGGTGCTCGCCGACCCCTCGGCCGCCGTGGTCGGCGCGACCGCCGCACCGGTGGTGGCACGCGGCGCGGCCAAAGCGGTCGTCGACGACGACGACGTCGCCGCACCCTCCGCATTGTCGGAGCTCTCGGAATCGGCACTCGACAGCGACATCGCGCCCAGACCGGCGAAAACGATCGACAGCGCGATCAGCACCATCGCCGTCGCACGCAGCGGCGGTCCGCCGGAGCCAGAGTTCGAATTGCTCACCCGCCCGAGCCTAGCGCCTGCTGTATATATTTGCCCCGCCTCCGGCGGGGCGGGTCGGGGCCCTCGTGACCCCGGTTCTTCACTCCGCCGCTCAGTCGCTGCGCTCCTTCGCTCTGTCGCTCCAGAACCGGGGCGGGCCCCGACCTCGAATACGACCCACCTCCGACACCACGCCGAGCCCCGCAACCCTCGCCTCCGACACCGACGACCGGCCGCAGCACTCGCTCCGACACTCCAGAACCCGGGCAGCCCCCGACCTCGAATACGACCCACCTCCGACACCACGCCGAGCCCCGCCCCTGACACCGACGACCGGCCGCACTGCTCCATCGCTCTGCCGGTCCGAACCAGGGCGGGTCCGGAAAGCCGGCCATACGGAGTGGATGGGAGATGTGAGCAGCGCACCCCGAACCCGGACTCGCGGCGCTGCGGTGGCCCGGGACGAGTCGGCTGCCGGGCCTCGCGCAACTGCGGGCGCGGCCCGGGATCGGCGCGTGGAAGCGCTACCAGCCCCTCGCGGGTGGCCGCATGTGCACGGCGACGGGCGGACCTGCGCTCAGACCTGGAATCCGAGTTTGCGTGCGGCGCGCGACTTCTGGCGACTGGCGCGCAGCCGGCGCAGGCGTTTCACCAGCATCGGATCGACGGCGAGCGCTTCCGGCCGGTCGATGAGAGTGTTGAGAACCTGGTAGTAGCGGGTGGGCGACAGCGCGAACAGTTCGCGGATGGCCTCTTCCTTGGCACCCGCGTATTTCCACCACTGCCGCTCGAAGGCCAGGATCTCGTGTTCGCGGCGGCTCAGGCCGCTTTCGGATTCTCGTGCCGCTTCGGTATCCGTATTTGCCGTATCGACCGGAGGACTGCCCTGACTTGCGGAAAGATCCCGCGCTGCTGCGCCGTCCATCTTGCTCCTCGCCGAGTTACCACCGGACGCGATCGCCGTATCAGGTCACGATCGGGTCACCGTGTTACTGCCTTGCGATATTCAACCACGCCGACCGGATGAGCGCTGCCGTCGACGTCCGGCGTGTCCGGGACGGTGGTACCAGAAGATCGACCGGAACCGGTTCGACCTGCCCGGACCGACTGCGGCGACCGCGCAGAGCGGGCCCTTTTCACGCCTCGGCACCGACCCCAATAAGCTCCTATCCATGTCAATCCTGCCCATCGTGATCGTCGGCGATCCCGTGCTGCACGGCCCTACCGCGCCGGTGACCGAATCGCCGGCGGAACTGGCCGGGCTGATCACGGATATGTACGAGACCCTGGACGCCGCCAACGGTGTCGGCCTGGCCGCCAACCAGGTCGGAGTGTCCAAACGTCTCTTCGTCTACGACTGCCCGGACCTGGCCGAGGACGGCACGGTGACGCGGCGCCGCGGCGCCGTGATCAACCCCGTGCTGGAGACCTCGGCGATCCCGGAGACCATGCCGGACCCCGACGACGACGAAGAGGGCTGTCTCTCGGTACCGGGCGAGCAGTACCCCACCGGCAGGGCCGATTGGGCGCGGGTCACCGGAACCGACGAGCACGGCGAACCGGTCACCGTGGAGGGCACCGGATTCTTCGCCCGCATGCTGCAGCACGAGGTCGGCCATCTCGACGGCTTTCTGTATATCGATGTGCTGGTCGGCCGCCACGCACGCGCGGCGAAAAAAGCGGTGAAACGCAGCGGCTGGGGCGTTCCCGGTCTCACTTGGCTGCCCGGCAGCGACCCGGACCCCTTCGGACATGACGACTGATCCGCACGGACCCGACGACGATGTACCGATCACCGATATTCCGGTGGGCGAGCGGGTCGTGGTGCGCTACCGGCTCCCCGAGGGCAGCACGCCACCGCTGACCGATGTGATCGGCGAGGTGATGGAGACGAATCCACTGACCGTCCTGGCCGCCGACGGTCATCCGGTGATGATCCCGGCCGCCAGTGTGGTGGCGCTGAAATCGCTGACGCCCAGACCGATTCGCAATTCGGAGATCCGAGCGCTGGAAACCGCGGCCGCTTTCGGCTGGCCGGGCTCGGAGTACGCCTGGATCGACGGCTGGCTGCTGCGCGCCGGTCACGGTTACACCCGGCGCGCCAATTCCGCTGTGCCCATAGGCGATTCGAACGGCCCCGCCCGGACGGGCCCGGAAACCCTGCACCGGATCGGCGCCTGGTACGCCGCTCAGGGACTACCGCTGCAACTGGCCCTGCCGGATCGACTGGCCACGGTCCCACCGGGCTGGAACAGCTGGGGTGAGACCCGGGTCCTCGGCATCGATCTCGATAATTTCGTCCTGCCCCAGGGCCCGTCCATGGTGCGTATCGCTCCGGAACCGGATATCGCCTGGCTCGAGATCCACCGCTACCGCGGCGAGGAACCCAGCGGCCACACCGCCACGGTCCCACTGCCCGAAGTGCTCTCCGCCGTCTACGACGGGCAGCTGGGCTTCGCCTCGCTCGGGCTGCCCAACCCCATCGCCATCGCCCGCGGCGCACTCACCACCGCCTCCGACGGACGCCGCTGGGTAGGTCTGACCTGCGTAGCGGTCGTGGCCGCCCATCGCCGGCACGGCCTGGCCGCACTCGTCTGCGGTGAACTGCTGCGCTGGGGCCGTGACCGCGGCGCAACACACGCCTACGTCCAGGTCGAGGCCGGCAATGTGGATGCACTGGAACTGTTCGGCGAACTCGGCTTCCTCGACCACCACAGCTACCGCTACGCCGTCCCCGGCGGCTCCGCGCCCACCCCGTAGCACCGCCACGACAGGCGCACAGCCGCCGTCCGCGCCGGGTGGTCGTGGTCGCACAGCGATCGGAGTCGTTCTTCCCGGAACGACGAAGCACAGCGACCGATCGCCTGCAGCCCACCGCCCCCGATCCGGCGACCCAGGGCACATACAGTGTCGTGCGGGTCGAGAGGAACACCTCCCGTTCCACTCCGGACGGCCCACCCCGTGGTCGGGCCCGCCCGGTTCTGGAGCGAAGGAGCGCAGCGACCGAGTGTAGGAGTGGATA
>NZ_JBSFDZ010000007.1:30657-188842 GCF_053594175.1 Nocardia sp. NPDC001965 | reverse complement strand
ACCCGGGCCACGAAGACCCCGCCCCGAAAACGGGGCCCACCACAAAGGCGGGGCCCGCCCCGGTTCTGGAGCGACGAAGCGAAGGAGCGCAGCGACCGAGTGTAGGAGTGGATACCCGGGCCACGAAGACCCCGCCCCGAAAACGGGGCCCACCACAAAGGCGGGGCCCGCCCCGGTTCTGGAGCGACGAAGCGAAGGAGCGCAGCGACTGAGCGTAGGAGTGAAGAACCGGGGTTAATAGGGCCCCGCCCCGCGGCGCCGAAGGCGCCGCCATAGATACAGAGGTACAACGTGCGACTGGCCACTTGGAATGTCAATTCGATCCGCTCCCGGCAGGACCGGGTGCTGGCCTGGCTGGATCGCCAGGACATCGATGTGCTGGCGATCCAGGAGACCAAATGTCGCGACGATCAGTTCCCGTTCGAGCGGTTCGCCGATGCCGGGTACGAAGTCGCGCATGTGGGGTTGAATCAGTGGAACGGGGTGGCGATCGCCTCTCGGGTGGGTCTCGACGATGTCGAGATCGGGTTCCCGGGCCAGCCCGGGTTCGACCGTGATGCCGCCGACACCCTCATTCCCTCGCCGACCGTGGAGGCCCGGGCCCTGGGTGCCACCTGTGGCGGTGTCCGGGTGTGGAGCCTGTACGTGCCCAACGGCCGAGCGCTGACCGACCCGCATTACGAATACAAACTCGCTTGGCTGGCCGCGCTGCGCGAGAACGCCGCCCAGCGGCTGGCCGCCGACCCGACGACGAAAACGGCGCTGGTCGGCGACTGGAATATCGCGCCCACCGACGACGATGTGTGGTCGCCGGAGTTCTTTGCGGGCAGAACCCATGTGTCCCAACCGGAACGGGATGCCTTCACCGCGATCACCGAGACCGGGTTCACCGATGTGATGCGGCCGTTCGCGCCCGGCCCCGGGGTGTACACGTACTGGGATTACACCCAGTTGCGGTTCCCCCGGAAGGAGGGGATGCGTATCGATTTCGTGCTGGCTTCCCCGGCGCTGGCCGCGACGGTCGTCGATGCCGGGGTGGACCGCGACGAACGCAAGGGCAAGGGCGCCAGCGATCACGCTCCGGTGGTCGCCGAGTTCACCGACTGAGCGGCGCTACAGCCAGTCGGCGAGTGGGTCGGTGGCCAGGAAGACCCCGAGCGGCTCCGGAATCTCGATATCCGTCCCGAACGGCACGGTCACCTTGGTGCTGTAGCGCCCGTCCTCCGGTTCGCTGTACACGCTCACTTCCGCGGCACCGCGGTCGATCAGGAAGTAGAGCGGGATACCGGTGGCCGCATACAGGAACGGTTTGTCGAGCCGGTCGCGGAGTTCGGTGTGCTGCGCCCGCGAACTGATCTCGATGGTCATGAACACCGGCTGCGGATCCGACCATTCGCCTTCACCGGCGAAGGCCGACGCGGGGGCGAGTATCGCATCCGGCCGCACCCGGCTACCGCTGTTACGCCCGGCCCGCAGGCCCCGGTCGGCGAAAAGCCACAGTTCGGACCGGCGCGGCACCAGGAATCGGGCCAGCCACTGCACGACCCGGGTGTGATTGGTATCGGGGCGCGCCTTCGCGGCCAGCAGGCCGTTCAGATACTCGAGCCGCAGCCCTTCGGAAATCCGCTGAGCAGCCGCGTCGAGTTCTTCGAACTCGTCGACGGTCATCAGCGATCCATGCGAGAGGGTCACGGATAGACCCTATCGCCTGTATCTGATCGCCCCGCCTTCGGCGGGGCGGGTCGGGGCCCTATCAACCCCGGTTCTTCACTACTACGCTCCTCCGCTTCGCTCCCCCGCTCCGTCGCTCCAGAACCGGGGCGGGCCCCGACCACTGAGGTCGACTGTTCGAGGGAGACAGAAGATCCCTACACAGGCACTTGCACACCGGAGTGAGCCCACAGCACAGCAAATACTCAACGGTCGCCGACTCCGGACGGCTGACCGACACCGCTCAGCGCAGTGCACTCGACGACTCGACGACTGCGGCCCGCCCTGTCCTTCGGCAACCGGGGATCCGGGCTGTCTCGGTGGGCCGTCGGCGAACCGGCCGGTTGCGCGGCGGTCGCTGGATCGCTCTGGGGCGGGTAGGGTCGGCGGCGAAAATTGCACATGCCAACGGGGGCTCGCACCAGCGGGCTGAGAGGACGGCTAGCTCCACGGAGCGTTCAGGGCCGTCGACCGTATGAACCTGACCGGGTAATGCCGGCGTAGGGAGGAAATATGACGACCACACCTGTCGATTCCGTGACCACCGGTCCGATCGAGGGCAGCGTCAAGCACTACCGGGAAGTCGGCGATCTGCGTGTTCCGGTGCGCCGGATCGAGCTGACCAACGGTGACAGTTTCGATGTCTACGACACCTCCGGGCCGTACACCGACGAGGCGGCCACCATCGACCTGGAGGCCGGGTTGCCGGCGCTGCGGGACGGCTGGGCGAAGCCGGATGTGCCCGGACCGCGTACTCAGCTGGCGTGGGCGCGGGCCGGGATCGTGACAGCGGAGATGCGGTTCATCGCCGCCCGGGAAGGGGTCGCGCCGGAGGTGGTGCGCGCGGAGGTCGCGGCCGGGCGGGCGGTGATCCCGGCCAATCACCGGCATCCGGAGCTGGAGCCCACCGTGATCGGCAAGAAATTCCTGGTGAAGATCAACGCCAATATCGGCAATTCGGCGGTCTCGTCGTCGATCGCCGAGGAGGTGGAGAAAATGGTGTGGGCGACTCGATGGGGTGCCGACACCATCATGGATCTGTCCACCGGTAAGAACATCCACGAGACCCGCGAGTGGATTCTCCGCAACTCCCCGGTCCCGGTCGGCACAGTGCCGATCTATCAGGCGCTGGAGAAGGTGAACGGCGATCCGGCCGCTCTCACCTGGGAGATCTACCGCGATACCGTGGTCGAGCAGTGTGAACAGGGCGTCGACTATATGACGGTGCATGCGGGGGTGCTGCTGCGCTATGTGCCGCTCACCGCGAAAAGGGTCACCGGCATCGTGTCCCGGGGCGGTTCGATCATGGCCGCCTGGTGTCTGGCCCATCATCGGGAGTCGTTCCTGTACACCCATTTCGAGGAATTGTGCGAGATCCTGGCCCGCTACGACGTCACGTTCTCGCTGGGTGACGGTCTGCGGCCCGGGTCGATCGCCGACGCCAACGACGAGGCCCAGTTCGCCGAACTCCGCACGCTCGGCGAATTGACCAAGGTCGCGAAATCGCACGGTGTCCAGGTGATGATCGAGGGCCCCGGACACGTCCCGATGCACAAGATCGTGGAGAACGTACGGTTGGAGGAGGAATTGTGCGAGGAGGCGCCCTTCTACACACTCGGGCCGCTGGCCACCGATATCGCGCCCGCCTACGACCACATCACCTCGGCCATCGGTGCCGCGATCATCGCGCAGGCCGGTACCGCGATGCTGTGTTACGTGACCCCGAAGGAACATCTGGGCCTACCGGACCGCGACGATGTGAAAACCGGTGTCATCACCTACAAGATCGCTGCTCATGCGGCCGATCTCGCCAAGGGGCATCCGCACGCGCAACGCCGTGACGACGAATTGTCCAAGGCGCGTTTCGAGTTCCGCTGGCGCGACCAGTTCGCGCTGTCACTGGACCCCGATACGGCCCGCGAATACCACGACGAGACGATGCCCGCAGAGCCGGCGAAGACGGCACATTTCTGCTCGATGTGCGGTCCGAAATTCTGCTCGATGCGGATATCGGCAGATGTGCGCGAATACGCGGAGAAGAACAATCTGACCGATATCGACGCGATAGAGGCGGGCATGGCCGAGAAGTCGGCCGAGTTCGCCGACGCGGGGAAGCAGGTCTACCTCCCGATCGTGTCCTGACGGCCCGGGCGGCCCACCACCGTGTGGGCCGCCCGCTTCGGCGGATCATCCGATCGTCGGTCGATACCGTTTTCCGGCACGGAGCGACTCCCGAAACCGACTCACTAATGATAATGATTATCATTAGTGAGTGACCGATTCCGCTCTGCTCCGCCCACTACCCGTGACCGTCCTCTCCGGATTCCTCGGATCGGGCAAGACGACCCTGCTCAACCACATCCTCGCCAACCGGGAAGGTCGCCGCGTCGCCGTGATCGTGAACGATATGAGCGAGGTGAATATCGACGCCGCGCTGGTGGCCGGACAGGGATACCTCGATCGGACCCGGGAGAAGCTGATCGAACTCACCAACGGCTGCATCTGCTGCACCCTGCGCGAGGATCTCGTCGAGGCGGTGCGCAGACTGGCCCGGGAGCAACGATTCGATCAGCTGGTCATCGAATCGACCGGCATCTCCGAGCCGATGCCCGTGGCGGCCACCTTCGAATGGGAATTCGAGGACGGGTTCTCCCTCGGCGAGCTCGCCCGGCTCGACACCATGGTCACCGTGGTGGACGCCTCGACCTTCCTCACGGAGGTGACCCGCGGGGATACGCTCGCGGCGCGGAACCTGGAGGCCGGCGCGGGTGATGAACGCGGTATCGCCGAACTCCTGGCCGACCAGGTCGAATTCGCCGATGTGCTGGTGCTGAACAAAACCGATCTGGTGGGCGCGGCGGTCGCCGGCGCCGTGGAAGCCACACTGCGGCGGATGAATCCGCGGGCAGTACTCATCCACACGAGCAAAAGTGTCGTCGATCTGGCCGAAGTACTCGACACCGGCCGCTACGACCCGGCGGTCGCCGCCACCGCGGAAGGCTGGGACGAAGAACTCGCGGGCGGGCACACCCCCGAAACCGAGGAATTCGGCATCAGCAGTCTCACCTACACCGCCGATCGCCCGTTCCATCCACAGCGCCTCGCGGCGGTCCTGTCCGGATTGCGCAGGCTGTTGCGCAGCAAGGGTTTCTGCTGGATCGCCAGCCGTCCCGACCTCGCCGCGATCTGGTCGCAAGCGGGACCGAACCTCACCTTCGAACCCGCGGCGTGGTGGTCGGCGCTGGACGTCCCCGCCGGTCAGGAGATCGTGTTCATCGGCGTGCGACCGGACCGGGCGGGTCTGCGAGCCGACCTGGACGCGGCGCTGCTCACCGATACCGAATACGCCGCCGGGCCGCACGCCTGGGTGCGGTACCCGGACCCCTTCCCGGCCTGGGAAACACCACACGAACACGCCTGAACAGCAGCGGAACCGGGTACCCGCCGGGCTCGGGTACCCCACCGCCTCGATCACTGCGGCGCTCTCAGTGGGAGATACCGGGCGCCCGGTGCACGTAGGTGCGGTCGGTGACCTGGTCCAGCAGGAACTCCGCGATATCGGCCCGGGCGATCTTCAGGCTGAGCCCCTTCTCGTTCGCACCGAATCCGCGGCGATACGTGCCCGTCCGCGGCCCGTCGGTGAAAGCACTGGGCCGCACGATGGTCCAATCCAGACCGCTGGCCCGGACGTACCCCTCCTGCTGCTGATGATCGGCGTAGGCCGGGCGCAGCAGCATGCCGAACATGATGTATTTCCAGACGAAGTTCAGGTTGGCGCGACTGTCGCCGGCTCCCAGGGTGGACTGGCAGACGAGCCGTTTCACCCCGGTGCGATTCATCGCTTCCATGATCACGCGGGTGCCCTCCGCCCGCACCACGCCCTTACGCCCGTTACCCAGCGCCACCAGGACCGCGTCCTGGCCGAAGACCGCTCGTTCGACCGCACCCGGATCGAGTACATCGCCTTCCACGATGCGCAGCCGTTCGTGGGTCCTGGTTATCCGGCCGGCATCTCGGGTGAGGGCGGTGACCTCGTACCCCCGCGCCAGCGCCTGCTCGACGATGTGCTGTCCGACCGTACCGGTCGCTCCGAAAACCGCGATTCGCATGATTGCTCCTGACTCGAAACCGTTGCCTTGTGGCTGAATCAAGTACAACAATCCGAAGCGAGACGAACCATGGCTCGAACGCTCGGTGACATAAGCGAGCGTCTACGAAATTTCGGTGACTCAGCCTGCGCGGAACGCCCGGGCGGTCGCCTCGTCGGCCGGGTAGAAGGCCTCGATATGCAGTTCGTCGATGGTGACATCGGTCGCCGACAGGGCCGACGCGGTGATGCTGAAGAAAGAGAACTCCGCATCGCCCACTCGCAACTGGAGCGGTACGACGACATCGGTCCGCGCCCGGGCACCGCCGTCGCGGCAGGGATAGGCGGATACCTCGTCGAGCAGCGCTTTCAACCGGACATCCCCGGTCGCCGCCAACCGGCTGCGGACCTGGCCGAGGAGATGGTCCCGCCATTGACCGAGATTGCGGATCCGCGGAGCCAGACCTGCGGGGTGCAGCGAGATCCGGATCGCGTTGACCGGGGGTTCGAGCACTTCGGGAGCGCAGCCCTCGAGCAGCACATCGGTGGCGGCGTTGCGATCGACCACATCCCAGCACCGGTCCAGCACCAGGGCTGGATGCGGTAAGTGTGCGTCGAGCAGGATCCGGAACGCGTCCATCACCGAGCGCAGTTCCGGCGCGTTCACATCGCGCTGGCCGTAGCTCGGCGCATATCCGGCCGCGAGCAGCAGTTCGTTGCGTTCACGCAGCGGGACATCGAGATGTCCGGCCAGGCGCTCGACCATCTCCCGGGTGGGCCGCGAACGACCGGTCTCCACGAAACTGAGGTGGCGGGTGGACACCTCGGCCTGCGAGGCGAGCTGCAGCTGGCTCAGGCGGCGCCGCTCCCGCCAGGACTTCAGCAGCCCGCCGACCGCGGGTCCGGTATCCGAGATCACCACTGTGCAATCGTAGCCGGGACGGTAACCGATCCCATTACCTCCGGGGTAATCGTCTGCGCGGCAGTACGCGGCGATGCTGATGGCACCTGGTTCACCCAACCCCGGAAGGAACACCGATGAAAGACACCGTCGCCGCCTACCTGCGGACCTGGAACACCACCGACGCGGCCGCCCGGACCGAACTGCTGGCCCGCCACTGGGCGCCGGAAGCCTCCTATATCGATCCGCTCGCCGAGGCCGTGGGCCGCGATGCGATCGGGGCGACCATCGGCGCGGTGCACGAACAGTTCCCGGGATTCGTCTTCACCCCGGTCGGCGAGCCCGACACCCACCACCGCCAGGTCCGTTTCCAGTGGGGTCTGGGCCCCGCCGATGCCGAACCGGTGATCATCGGCTTCGATGTGCTGGTCACCGACGAACAGGGCCGGATCGATACCGTGCTCGGCTTCCTGGACAAGGTGCCGGGCTGAGAACCGGGTGCACCGGTGGCCGGCGACGCGCGGACACCGGTGCACCGAGGGCCGGATCCGGATCCGGGCCGGACTGTTCGGGCCCGGCCGCGCGCCGGGAACCCCGAGCGGTCAGGCCCGGCCCAGCGCGAGCGTCACATTGTGGCCGCCGAACCCGAACGAATTCGTCAGCGCGTGATCGATCCGCTGTGGCCGCGCTCGGCCGTGCACGATATCGAGGTCCACATCGGGATTGTCGAGATTGAGGGTCGGCGGCACGACCTGGTCACGGAGTGTGAGTGCGGTCAGGATCGTTTCCAGGGCACCGACCGCGCCGATGGAATGCCCGAGTGCCGATTTCGGCGCGTAGACCGAGGCAGCGGGAGTGACCGCCGCGATCGCGGCCGCCTCCGAGGCGTCACCGATGGATGTCGAGGTGGCATGGGCGTTGACGTGCTGGATATCGGAGGGGGCCAGCCCCGCCACCGTGATCGCCTTGCGCATGGCCCGGGCCGCACCGGCCCCGGCCGGATCGGAGGCCACGATGTGGAAGGCGTCGGAAGTGATCCCGGCGCCGAGGATCCGGGCGTGTATTCGAGCGCCGCGCGCGCGGGCGTGCCTTTCCGATTCCAGCACCACCAGCGCGCCCGCCTCACCGAAGACGAAACCGTCGCGGTCGCGGTCGAACGGCCGTGAGGCCGCGCCGGGTTCGTCGTTGCGGGTGCTCATCGCGCGCATCATCGCGAAACCGGCGATCGGGACGGCGTGGATATGGCCCTCCACCCCACCCGCCACCACCACGTCCGCCTCACCGGTGGCGATCAGCCGCCAGCCCTGCGCGATCGCCTCGGTACCGGAGGAGCAGGCCGAGACCGGCGCGAAAACTCCTGCCTTCGCGCCGATCTCGAGGCTCACGGCGGCCGCGGGGCCGTTCGGCATCACCATCGGCACCGCCATGGGCGAGACCTTGCGGTAGCCCCCGGCCCGCATCGCGTCGACCGCGTCGATGAGCGCGTCGCCGCCGCCGAGCCCGGTGCCGATCGCCACGGCCAGCCGTTCGCCCTCGACCTCGGGCGCGCCCGCCGCCCGCCAGACCCGGCGGCCCAGTACCAGCGCGAGTTGCTCCACGTACGAATGCCTGCGCTGCTCGACCCGCGTCAGTTCCGCCCCGGGATGCGCGGTCAGTTTGCCGCCGATCCGCACCGGCAGGTCGTATTCGGCGACGAAGTCGTCGTCGAGGGTGGTGATACCGGTCCGGCCGTCCAGCAGCCCGGACCAGGTCCCGTCCATATCGTCGGCGATCGAGGTGGCGCCCGCGTAGGCGGTGACGACCACCTGGGTCGCCGTCCGAGTTTCTGAAGCGATCGGTACAGTCACGTGGTCATGGATACCTGTAGCGTTCGCTACAGTCAACCCATGGCCCGCCCACTCGACCACGCCAAACGCGCCGAGATGCTCGATGCCGTGGTGCGCTATATCGCCGAACGCGGCCTCGCGAACCTCTCGCTGCGTCCCCTGGCCGCCGCCCTGGGCACCAGTTCCCGGATGCTGATCTACTACTTCGGCACCAAAGAAGAACTGCTGGTCCAGGCCCTGGCGACCCATCGCCCGGATCTCACCGCAGTCTTCGCCGAAGTACACGACGCCGCCGCGCTGCGGGAACGGCTGTGGGATTTCTGGCGTTCGAACACCACCGGCTCGGGATCGGTCAGCGTGCGGGTGATGCTCCAGGTCCTCGGTGCGGCCTGCGCGCCCCACGGCCCCTACGCGGGCTACGCCGACCAAGCCACCGCGGCATTCGTCACCGCCCTCACCGCGGGCCTGCGCGCACTGAACCCGGACGACGAACCCGAAGTGGTGGCCACGGTGCTGGTCTCCGGGTTGCGCGGCATCCTGCAGGACCGGCTCATCACCGGCGATATCGAACGCACCGACCGGGCGGCCCGCCGGATCATCGACCACACCATCCGCTGATCTGCCGAGCTGCGCACCGGAACATGGCGACAGCCGTCACCGGGAGTCCCTGAGGAATCCCCGCCTTCAGGCGCGGAGAGGAATCAGGGGGTCAAGCGTTCTTCTGGCTCTCAACATAGCATTTCGCTACTGCCGAGGTTGCGCCGCCGACTGTGGCCACGAAGTACGAGTTGGTCCACAGGGTGGGCAAACGAGACTCGAGGGAGGGGAACTCGGCGCGCAGTACGCGAGAGGACCGGCCCTTGACCTGCTCGACCAGCCGGTGAATCCCGAACTGCGGGTCGCAGGTGACCTCCCGCGACCGCGCAACCGAACAGCGGGATCGCCGTGAGAAGCCGATCGCGTACGCGGCCACCGGAATTCCGATTTACCTTCTGATCGACCGGGAATTCGGCGAGATCACGGTGTTCAGTCAGCCTTCGGGCGCGCGCTACCAGCGCCGGGTGACCGCCTCGATCGGTGACAGCGTCGAGCTGCCCGACCCCGTCGGCCTGCCCCTGGACACCGACCGATCAAAGCCTGGGTCCGACAGCCGCCGACTCGAGACACCCACTCGGCCGCGAACCCCGCCGACGTAGGGTGACAGGGTGAGATTGTTGCCGTTGACGCCCCCGGGACAGACCCCGGTCCGGGTGCTCACCATCGCCGGTACCGATTCGGGCGGCGGGGCCGGAATCCAGGCCGATACCAGGACCATGGCCCTGTGCGGGGTGCACGCACTGGTGGCGGTGGCCGCGGTGACCGTGCAGAACACGGTGGGTGTGAGCGGGTTCCACGAGATTCCCCCGCAGGTGGTCGCGGACCAGGTGCGCTCGGTGGCCGGCGATATCGGTATCGGCGCCGCGAAGACGGGCATGCTCGCCTCCGGTGACATCATCGAGGCCGTGGCCGGGGTCTGCCGGGAAGTCGGCATCGGGCACGACGCCGAGGTGCCGCTGGTGGTCGACCCCGTCGCGGCTTCCATGCACGGCGACCCGCTACTGCACACCGAAGCACTCGACGCCGTGCGGTACACGCTGTTCCCGCTGGCCACCATCGTCACCCCGAATCTGGACGAGGTGCGGTTGCTGACCGGGGTGGAGGTCACCGATACGGCATCCGCGCGCCGCGCAGCCGAGGCGCTGCACGGGCTCGGACCGCGCTGGGTCGTGGTGAAGGGCGGCCACCTGCGCACCTCGACGCTGAGCACCGATCTGCTGTTCGACGGCGACCGCTTCCTGGAGTTCTCCGCCCCGCGTATCGAGACCGGCAACGATCATGGCGGCGGCGACACCCTGGCCGCGGCCCTGGCCTGCGCACTGGCCCACGGCTATTCGGTCCCCGACGCCTTCGAATTCGCCAAGGAGTGGACCCGGCGCAGCCTGGAAGCCGCATACCCCCTGGGTAAAGGCCACGGGCCGGTATCCCCGCTCTGGCGTCTGAGCTGACGAACCGCAGCGCCGCGCCCGGAACCTGTCGGTGGGCGGGTCCATACTCGGGGTGTCACCAACGACATCTCCACAACGAGGTGGAGACCGGAACAACGACGTTCGAGCAGTGACACCCGCCGGGTAGGCACGGCGCGCCGCCTTCCCGGCCGGTCGGCTCCGCCGCCCGTAGCAGCGCGAGCAGCGCGGCAGCAGACCCCCGAAGAGCCCGGGACCTGCGGCACCACCTTCTCCACGCGAGTGCCCGGTCGCGAACCTCGTCTTCCACCCCGGATGAACAACCTCTCCACGGCCGGGCCCGCCCCAATTCCGGAGCGCGACGAAGCGAAGAAACCGCAGCGACCGGTCACCGAAGTGACGTACTGGGAGTGACCCGACCATGCGGCGCCGAAGCCGCCCGTGCACCCAGCGGGACCCGCCCTGTTCCGGAGCCAAGAAGCGAAACGCCCCCTCGCGGTGCACGAAGCCTCCGACGGCCCCTCCGAAGGCAGAGCCCACCACAGCGGCGGTACTCACCCCCGATTCTCGAGCGACAGAGCAGAAAAGCGCAGCAGCACCGATAGCAGGAATCGAGAATCCGAGCCGACAGAGCCGACCCGACACGCCGCCGAAGGCAAGGCCCACCACAAAGGCCGGGGTTAATAGGGGCCCCGCCCGCCCCGCCGGAGGCGGGGCAATATACACAGCTACCTCCCAGGTTCGCTGGAGCGGGGCCCCAGCCCGCCGCCCGACTCTGGTCCTTATGACCGAGACCGTGACCCTCGCCGTAGCGGCGGATCTCAGGGACGACACCGTGGCGCCGCCGGTGCTGGATGTGGTCGTTCCCGTGTACAACGAAGAAACCGATCTCGGCGTGTGTGTGCGTCGGCTTCGCGACTGTCTCGACGACGGGTTCCCGTTTCCGGCCCGGATCACCGTCGCCGACAATGCCAGCACCGATGCCACTCTCGCGGTGGCCGAGCTGCTCGCCGGTGAGTTGGACGGTGTCCGCGTGGTGCATCTGGACGCGAAAGGGCGTGGCCGGGCATTGCGGGCAGTGTGGCAGGAGTCGGACGCGCAGGTGGTCGCCTATATGGATGTCGACCTGTCCACGGACCTGAATGCTTTGCTGCCGTTGGTGGCGCCGCTGGTCTCGGGTCATTCCGATCTGGCGATCGGCACCCGGCTGGGTGCCGGGTCGCGGGTGGTGCGCGGGCCCAAGCGCGAGTTCATCTCCCGCTGCTACAACCTGTTGTTGAAGGCCTCGCTGCGGGCGCACTTCTCCGACGCGCAGTGTGGTTTCAAGGCGATGCGCACCGAGGTGGCGCGCAAACTGCTGCCGCTCGTCGAGGACGGGGAGTGGTTTTTCGATACCGAACTGCTGGTGATCGCCGAGCGGGCGGGTCTGCGGATCCACGAGGTGCCGGTGGACTGGATCGACGATCCCGACAGCCGCGTCGATATCGTCGATACCGCTTACAAGGATCTGCGCGGGATCTGGCGTATGGGCCGGGCATTGGCGACCGGGTCACTGCCGTTGGCCGAGTTGCGTACCGCCGTGGGCCGGGAGCCGTTGGTGCCCGGGGTGCCGCTCGGCATGATCGGCCAGTTGGTGCGGTTCGCACTGGTCGGGGTGGGTTCCACCCTGGCCTATGTGCTGCTCTATCTGCTGTTGCAGCCGATGGGTGGTGCGCAGGTGGCGAATTTCGCCGCATTGTTGATCACCGCGGTCGGTAATACGGCCGCGAATCGCGCGTTCACCTTCGGTGTGCGTGGGCAGAGCGGGATGGTGTCGCATCAGTTCCAGGGTCTGCTGATCTTCGGGTTCGGTCTGCTGGTGACCAGTGGTTCGCTGTTCGTCCTGCATCGCTGGGCGCCGGGTGCGCCCGTGCAGCTGGAGTTGTTCGTGCTGGTCGCCGCGAACCTGATCGCCACCCTGATGCGGTTCGTCGGATTGCGCTGGGTGTTCCGTGACAGTGGGCGTCCCGCGCGGGTCTCCGAGGAGGTCGCCCGATGACGGTCACTGTTACTCCGCCCGGCCCGGTGGCATCTCCGGTGTCCGGTCCCGTACCGGCTCGCGGGAACCGCTGGGAGTATCCGGCGCTGGCAGTGCTGCTGCTGGCCACCGGCCTCTCCTACCTGTACAATCTCAGCGCCAACGGCTGGGCCAATTCCTTCTATTCCGCTGCCGTCCAGGCGGGCTCGGTGTCGTGGAAGGCGTTCTTCTTCGGTTCTTCCGATGCCGCGAACTCCATCACCGTGGACAAGGCGCCTGCGTCGCTGTGGCTCATGGAGCTGTCGGTGCGGCTGTTCGGGTTGAGCAGCTGGAGCATTCTGGTCCCCCAGGTTCTGCTGGGGGTGGCGACGGTGGCGCTGGTCTGGGTGATCGTGCGGCGCTCGTTCGGCCCCTCGGCCGGTCTGATCGCTGGGTTCGTGATGGCGGTGACCCCGGTTTTCGCGTTGATGTTCCGGTTCAACAACCCGGACGCACTGCTGGTGCTGCTGATGGTCGCCGCGGTGTGGGCGATGATGCGCGCACTCGACGACGGGCGGTGGCGCTGGCTGGTGCTCACCGGCACCTTCATCGGTTTCGGCTTCCTGGCCAAGCAGCTACAGGTGATGCTGGTGGTTCCCGTTCTCGCGCTGGTGTACCTGTTCGCCGGGCCGCCGCGACTCGGGAAGCGGATCGCGCAGTTGTTCGCCGCCGGGGCCGCGGTGGTGGTGGCCGCCGGATGGTGGATCGTGGCGGTGGAATTGTGGCCGGCCGATTCGCGACCCTATATCGGCGGTTCGCAGCACAATTCGATCATCGAGCTCACCCTCGGCTACAACGGGCTCGGCCGGTTGAACGGTAACGAGACCGGCAGTGTCGGGCCCGGGGGCGAATTGCCGCCCGGCGGCAACGGAATGTGGGGGCAGACCGGGATCACCCGGATGTTCGATCATATGCAGGGCGGGCAGATCGCCTGGTTGATCCCTGCCGCGCTGGTCGCGCTGGTCGCGGGACTTCTGTTGCGCGGGCGCGCGCCGCGCACCGACAGATCCCGGGCACAGTTGCTGTTGTGGGGTGGTTGGTTGCTGGGCACCGGCCTGGTGTTCAGTTTCATGGCGGGGATCTTCCACCAGTACTACACGGTGGCGCTGGCTCCGGCGATCGCCGCGCTGGTGGGTATCGGGGCGGTGCTGTTCTGGCGCAACCGTTCCCGCTGGTGGGTGCGAGTGGCCGCCGCGGCGGCGGTCGGACTCACCACCGCGACGGCGTGGATGCTGCTCACGCGTAGCGCGGATTTCGTGCCGTGGCTGCGGTGGGCGATCCTGGCCGGCGGTATCGTCGCCACGCTCGCGCTCCTGGTGCCCTTACCCGGCCGCGCCGCCGCGGCCGCGGCGCTTCTCGCGGGCGTGGTGGGCGTGGCGGGTCCGGTCGCCTACACGGTCGACACGCTGAATACGGGTCACGCCGGGGCGATCCCTACCGCCGGACCGGATACCGGGATGTTCGGCGGTATGCGCCCGCCCGGTATGCGCGGCGAGATGCCGGACGGTTTCCTGGGCGGGATGATCGGCGGACCGGGTGGTGTGCCGGGCATGAACGCCGGACCCGGCGCAATGCCCGGCATGGACGGCGGCCCCGGCGCACCGGGTGCGGACGGCGGCATTCCGGACGGCGGCGGTATGCCCGGCGGCGGCGTTGTGCCCGGGACTGCGGACGGTGGGTCGCCTCAGCGCGCCGGCGGCATCGACGGCGGCCGGGACGGCAATCGGCGTGGCGGGCCCGGGGGCGGGTTCCTGAACGCGACCGTCCCCGGCGACGCCCTGGTCGCACTGTTGACCGACGACGCCGGCGCCTACACCTGGGCCGCGGCGACCATCTCGTCCAACGGGGCGGCCGGATATCAGCTGGCCACCGAACTCCCGATCATGCCGATCGGCGGGTTCAACGGCAGCGACCCGTCGCCGACCCTCGAGCAGTTCCAGCAGTACGTGGCTTCCGGACAGATCCACTACTTCATCGGCGGCGGTGGCGGGTTCGGCCCCGGTGGCCGCCAGGGCACGACCGCTGCGATATCCCAGTGGGTCACGGACAACTTCACCGCGAAAGAGGTGGACGGGGTCACGCTCTACGACCTCACTTCGCCGAAATAACCGGCCCGGATGCCGATGGCCCGGACCTGCTCGGTCCTGGGCCGTCGGCGTCGAGGTATCAGCGCGCCGGGCACCGGGTGCATCCGTGCTCGGGGCGGCGCCTCGCCGGAGCGAGCGCTCATGCAACGGCTGCGCACGGTCGGCCGCCGACGTGCCGGGAGCCGATACCGCGATCGAGCGGCGGCCCGGCCGTAAGAGCAAATATCCCGCGATCCGGACAGATTGATTCGGTTCGGCTATTTTTCGAGGTCTTTCACGATCGACCGGGAGCGGCAGCACGGCCGCCGAATCCGATATGTACACAATGCCCGCACCCGTACGGAATACGCCCGGCGACCGGGCGGTGAATCGGCGGAGGACGCGGTCCACCTCGATACGACGTCCGGGATACCGTCCGGGACAGCGAGAAATTCCGGGCGATAACGGCTCTCACATTGCCGATAATTCACCGGGTTCTGAAATTTCAACGTTCCTGACCTGGGGGATTCCCGCTCGTGCCCATCCGCGGTGGCGATAGGATCAACCGAACCGCCTCTCTCCGGCAGGAAATTCTTCGCGTTCGATATCGGCCCGGCAGGAACCAGATGATTTACGGGAACAGCAGCGCTCTCGCCACGAAAAGAGCGAAAAGCGTTGTCACGAAAGAACAGCTGACACCACGTGACGCGGCGTTCGTCTACGACGAAACCGAGCGGCATCCGTCGAATATCCTCGCGGTCTACGTTTTCGAGGCCACCGGCTCCGCACCGGTGGATACCGCCGCTGCACAGCGCTGGGCGCATACACGACTGGGATTCGCACCGCTGTTCCAGCGGCGATTGCACCGTGTCCCGATGGATCTGGACCTGCCGTACTGGGTTCCCGACCCGGCACTCGATATCGCCGAGCATGTGACGGCCGGACCACCGGGGGCCGACTGGGACACCGTGCGGTCGCGGCTCGCGGAGCTGGCCACCTCGACCCTGGACCTCACCCGCGCGCCCTGGCGGATACAGGTGTTCGACCGGGTTGACGGCGTCCCCGGAATCCCCGGCGACGCCACAGTGATCGCGCTGAAATTCCACCACAGCGCCGGCGACGGTGTCGCGACACGGGAGCTCGAACTGGAGCTCTTCGGCGGACAGGAGGCCGCGGCCGCGCCGACCGAGGGCCGATGGTCGCCGGTCCGCGCGGCACTACGCGCCGCGATGCTGTTCCCCTATCGCTCGGCCTGTTTCGCCCGGGGGCTGTCGCGGACCCGGGCGGCGCACGCCGAAGCCCGCACCCGGATCGAGAACGGGTTACTGCACGAACCGCTGCCGATGCGCCCGGCGACCCGTTTCAACCGGGCGACCGGTTCCACCCCCGTGGTCGATCAGATCTTCCTGCCGTTACCCGAGGTGACAGCGCTGCGTGCGCGGTGCGACGAACGCGTCACGGTCAACGATGTGATGCTGACCGTGGTATCCGGCGCATTGGCCACCTACCTGAACGAAAAGGGCGAGACGCCGCCGGCCGCGCTGGCCGCCATGGTGCCGATGTCGATGCGCGGTATCGCACAGTGGAATTCAGCGAACCAGTTGACCCAGATGACGGTCGACCTGCACACCGACGAGCACGATCCGCGCGCGAGATTGGCGGCGATCCGGGAGTCGGTGCGCCGGGAACGCCACCGCCACAGCGATCCGGCGGTGCTCCGCCACGCCGCGCGGGCCGATACCGCGCCGGCCTGGCTGCTGCGGCTGGCGGGCCGGGCACGGGCACATCGTTCGTTCACCGAGGTGACCACGGTTCCCCTGAGCAACACCACGATCAGCAATGTCGCGCCGCTGGGCGCGGATCTGACCTTCCGCGGCGCCCGGCTGCTGCGAGTGTTCGGCATCCTGCCGACATTGGACGGTGACGGTCTGCGGCATCTGATCACCTCGCAGGGCGAGGAGATCGTCCTCACCTTCAGCGTGGACCCGGCGATGATGCCGGATCCCGGACGCTACCGGGAGTTGCTCGGCGAATCGTTCCGCGAGCTCGTCGACGCGATCGGGTGATACGCCCGCGGCCCGGCCGATGCGGCCGGGCCGGGATCCGCTGCCGCGGTTTCGTTTTCAGGGCAGTAGCGCACCGGCCAGCAGCGGCCAGGACCGGTGCAGATCGTCCTGCCAGTACCCCCAGGAGTGCGTGCCCGCGGGACGGAGATCGTAGACGATATCGGTCCGGCCGAGCTCCTGTGTGCGGCGTTGGAGCGCCCGGGTGCAGTAGTCGGCCGCGGCTTCGATTCCGCCACCGACCAGCAGCTGATTCCACAGCATGCGCTCGTCGCCGTCGAGGCGCGGGTCGTCGGCCGAATCGTAGCGTCCGGCCATCCCGGAACCGCTGGAGATGTACATCGGGATATTCGGGAGCCGGTCGGCCTGCAGATAGGGATCGTGTTCGCGCCAAGCCGGCCCGCCGCTCGGGCCCCACATGTTCTCGGCGTCCCCGCCGCCGGCGCTCACCACCAGTGTCACGAACGCCTGCCCCAGGACATCGCTGGTCATGGCGCATCCGCTGTAGGCGGCCGCCGCGCGGTAGAGCTGCGGCGCGCGAATGGTGAGATCGAGAACCGAGGTCGCGGCCATCGAGATACCCGCGATCGCGTTCCGTCCGGTGGTGCCGAATACGGAATCGATCACGGGCGGTAGCTCTTCGGTGAGAAAGGTCGCCCACATGTTCCGGCCGTTGTTGCCCAGCTTCTCGGCCAGGCCGGGATCCTCTCGCTGCCAGTCGGTGTAGTAACTGAAAGCCCCCTCCAGGGGGATCACCACATTGACGTGCTCATCGGCGAAGAATTCCGGAATATCGGTCTGCGCGGACCAGCTGGCGGCGTCCTCACCGCCGCCCGCACCGTTGAGCAGGTACAGCGTGGGTGCCGGGGTGCCCGTGTCCGTGGGTCGCAGAACTTGCAGGGCGATATCCCGTTGCATGGCCGGAGAATGCACCGTGACCTCGACCGATCGGCCGGTACCGGGCGAGAGCGAGACGAGATGCGCTTCCGGTTCGGCAGCCGCACGCGGCGCCGCACCGAGGGCCGCTGCGAACAGCAACGCGACCAGCTGAATTGCCAGGTACGCGCGTCGTGAAGGAGAGGTCATGTTTTCCTACGCCTGGCTCTCGTGCGCGGGGCCCACCCTGTCCCAACAGGGCGGACCCCACATCCGACGGTCGATCTACTTACCGGCGGCGGGCGTACCACCGCTGAGGGTGATCAGCGCATTGACGATATTCGTACCGATACCTCCGGCGCTGGCGGTGCCCATGCCGAGAATGTCCATGAGGGATCCCATGTCGTGCTCCTTGTAATGCCGAATTATCGAATTTCCGAGCGGGAATTCGATGAAAGTGGGTTTGCCGGTTGCCCGGTCAGGCGATGATTCCCTGCAGGGAACCGAGGAATACGTCCAGCAGGCCGTCGCCGGCGACAGCGGATCCCAGTGCCGGAATCAACGCGGTGAGCAGATCGCCCATCGAACCCATAGTGAAACTCCTAGAGTGGGTTGAGTCGTCCTCGAAGATTCGGCCTACCGCCGCCGAGGACGGTCGCCGCCCGTGGTGTCCGGCGGTGACCCAGGCAACATAACAAGCGACCAGTTTTCCCGCAACAAATTCCTCTTAATTCGAGTTACAGGAACCGGCAATCTATGGGCTACCGTATCGGCCCGGCGCGCGGAACGCCGGATCCCGGGACGCGTCGGCGAGGTCCGAAGCGCGACGGTCCGCCCGGCCACCACGACTTGCCGGATCGACCACCTCGTCGCGCGAACCCGGTGGATGTGCGCCCGGGTGTCTGGGTCGGCCCGCGCCGAATCGAAGATCCGCCGCCGCGGCCGTACCCACGACCGGACGGAAACGGGACCGCGCTGATATGGCGATGGCTCGGACCTGTCCGGTCCGAGCCATCGACGTATCAGCGCAGCGCGAGCGGGGAGATCAGGCGAACACCTCGGTGAGGTCACCGTAGAGCCGCTGCTCGGTGCACTGGTTGTCCGAATCGAAGCTCGCGTACACCGCCCCGGGGATATCGAGTTCCTTACCGCTCTTCAACCAGTAGTGGATCCGGATCTCGAAGGTGACCTCTGTCGTCCCGTCCGCGGCGGTCCGCGGTTCGATCCAGTGGAAAAGGCTGTGCCGGATCTTGGTGCACTGATCGAGCACGAATCCGATGGAGGCACTCGCCGCCTCCCGGCCGGTCACGGGGTCGGCATTGGCGAAGGTCAGCTTCACGTCCTCGGTCATCAACTGCACGGCATCGGCCAACCGGCCCGAGTCGATGTGTTCGTAGTAGTCCTCCACGACCTGCCGGACGGACGCCATTAGCCAACTCCTTGCTGAGTTTCCCAGGAAGGGAACGGTTTTCGATTTACTGCGAGCACACAGTAGTGGAACCCCGCGCCCCTCGCCGGATATCTCGCAAGAGCGCATCGCCGCCGGTCGGCGCCACGGAGCCGGTGGTACCGGCGAACCGGTACCACCGGTGGACACCTCAGCGTGCCGGGGCCGGTGCCGGGAGTGACCCCGGAATCGCCGCCCGGACCGCCGCCGCCTCGTGCTCCAGCAGCACATCTCCGCCCTGCGACGAGACGATCGGTGTGTACGGATCGGCTTCGAACGGGTCACCGAGCATTTCGCGCAGCACGGCCAGCCCGCAGAACGGCACGTAGTGCGGGCTGTATCCACCCTCCTGGACGAACGCGATACGCCCGTCGCACAGTTCGGCCGCCACATCCAGTACCCGGCGGGTGAGCTGTGCGAATCCGGCACTGGTGACCATCTGGCGGGCCAGCGGGTCCATCATGCTGGCATCGAATCCGGAAGCCACCAGGATCAGATCGGGCCGGAATTCCCGCAGGGCGGGAAGCACCACCTGGTCCACGGCGTGCACATACGCGGCGTCTCCACTGGCGGGTGGGAGCGGGATATTGATCGAATAGCCCTCGCCCGCTCCGGTACCCCGCTCCTCGCGGTATCCGGAGTCGGGTGGAAAACACAGATGCTGGTGCAGGGAGACGGTGAGTACCGACGGATCGCTGTACCAGATCTCCTGCGTACCGTTGCCGTGGTGGACATCCCAGTCCACCACCGCCACCCGGTCCACTCCGAGTACTTCCCGGGCGTACGCGGCAGCCACCGAAACATTGTTGAAAATACAGAACCCCATCCCGCTCGCGCGGTACGCATGGTGCCCCGGGGGATTGACCAGCGCGTACCCGGTATCGACGGTCCGGGAGACGACCTGATCGACGAGCTGGATCGCACCGCCCGCCGACAGTGCCGCGATCTCGTACCCGCCCCGGCCGAACGGCGAACATCCGTCGCCGGCATCCCCGCCCTTCGGCTGGAGGCTCTCCGCCTGGATCCGGTCCAGATGCTCGGCAGTGTGCACACGCAGGATATCCGCCTCGGTCGCCGGGACCGCGCGGATCGGTTGTAGCCGGTCGAGCAGGCCCGAAACGGCGACCAGCTCGTGGAACCGGCGTTTCGTGTCGGGGTGGGCGAGATGGTGACCTATCGGCTGGAGTCCGGTGGTCGCGTCGGCGGGGAACAAACTCCCCGAACCGGTGTCGGCCCATCCGTAGACCGTGTTCCAGACGTATCCGATTGTCATGGTCGAACTCCTTGGTGTCCGCGACCCACGCAGGCGGGCGCCGGACGGCAAACCTCGCGCAATCGATCGACAGCGCCAGCTCATCGAGCCACAAGCGGCCGGGGCCCGCAACCGGAACACGATCACCGGCCGGGCCCGGCGCGGACGGGCCGGTGCGACGGTCGTAGATCGGGCATAAGGGGCGACGGTCCGGTATCTCGGTTTTACGGACCGCCGCCCCGTATCTGCCGACGATATGGGCCGGTGAAACTCATCGGTGTACCGGAGATTTCGGCGGAAGCACAGGTGAAAGCAGAATTCACCGCAGCTTCGCCCGGTATCCGCCCGGGAGTGTCAGAGTCGGACGGTATGAGTGTTCTGCGTCGGGCCGCAGCCGGCTGCGCTGCCGTGCTGAGTCTCGTTCTGTCGGCGGCGTGTACCGGGTCCGGTGCGGCCGGCCCGGCGGCGCCCGGTGTGATCGCGCTGGTCTCCACCGGCGACCTGCCCGCGGCCGAACCGGGCGAGGTGCATCTGTTCGGGTTCAACGATCTGCACGGTCATCTGGAACCCCCGGAGTCGAGCAACGGACTGGTCGGCGAATATCCGGCAGGTGGCGCCGCCTATCTGTCGGCTCATCTGAACCGTTTGCGGGCGGCGTATCCGGACAGCGCGGTGCTCTCGGCCGGGGACAACATCGGTGCGAGTCCGCTGGTGTCGTCGCTTTTCCACGACGAACCGACCGTCGCGTTCCTGAACGGGGTCGGGGTGGCGGCGTCGGCGGTGGGCAATCACGAACTCGATCACGGAGTATCGGAGCTGGCCCGGCTCGGCCGCGGCGGCTGTGCGGACGACGGCTGTTCGCCCGGCGCACCGTTCACCGGTGCGGAGTTCGATTTCCTGGCCGCGAATCTCACGGACGCGCGCGGCGAGCTACCACCGGAGGTGCGGGCCTGGACCATGGTGGAGGTCGGCGGGCACCGGATCGGGGTGATCGGGACGGTCACACCCGATACCGTGAATCTCGTCTTCCCGGCGGGAATCCGCGGATACCGGTTCGGCGATCAGGCCGAAGCGATCAACAAGAATGTGCCCGCGATGCAACAGGCGGGTGCCGAAGTCGTGGTGGCGCTCGTGCACGACGGAGGGGCCCAGGGGACGCCGGCGAAGAGCACCGACTACAACGGTTGTGCCGATATCAGCCCCGGCGTTCCCGAACTCGCCGCCCGCACCGATCCCGCCGTCCGCGTACTGTTCACCGCGCACAGCCACCAGCCCTATGTCTGCGAGTTCGACGGCAGAGTTGTGACCCAGGCCGGCTCCTACGGCCGGCTGATCACCGATGTGACACTGCGTTTCCGGGACGGCGCGGTCACGGCGGACGCGGTGAACCGCGTGGTCACCCGGGACATCGACCCCGACCCGGCGGTCACCGGTCCGATCGGCTTCTACACAGCACAGGCCGCACCGCGCGCCGGACGGGTGGTCGGCACCGCGACCGCGGCGCTGGCGCGCGGCAGCGCCACGGGCGAATCCCCGCTGGGCGCGGTGATCGCCGACGCGATGCTCGGGGCCACCGGCGAATCGGCGCGGGCGGAGGCGGCCTTCATGAATCCGGGCGGTGTCCGCGCCGATATCGACCCGGGCCCGATCACCTACGGTGCCATCTACGAGGCTCAGCCTTTCGGCAACCAGGTCGTCACCCTCACCCTCACCGGCCGCCAGATCCTGGATGTGCTGGAACAGCAGTGGGACAACCAGAGCAAACCGGCTGTTCTGTCGGTTGCCGGAATCACTTACACCTACGACGATTCGGCGGGCCCGGGCAACAAGGTGGTCGTCGGGTCGGTGCGGATCGGTGGACAGCCGTTGAACGAGGTGGCGGTGTACCGGGTTAGTACCAACAACTTCCTCGCCGCCGGTGGTGACGGGTTCACGGCGTTCACCGGGGGTACCGAAATGACGGTCGGTCCCACCGATCTCGATGCGCTGGAAACCTACCTCCGCGAGGAGGGACCGGTCACCGCGCCCGCTCCCCGGACCCGTCGTCGCTGATCCGGGCCGGGTGTCAGGTCGGCGAACCCGCCGCTGCCCCGGTTTCCAGGTCCGCGCCCCAGCGGATGAGAGCGGCTTCGAGATCCAGCTGCGCGGGCCGGAGATCCTCGGTCTCGGGCCAGTCGGCACGGGGCACCCGCCACATCACCTCGAACTCGTTGCCGTCTGGGTCTTTCGCGTAGAACGATTTCGAAACCAGATGGTCGGAGGCACCGACCAGGGCGTTCCGTGCCCGCAGCCGACGACCGGCCTCGGCGAGTTCACCGAGGGTACCGACCTCCCAGGCGAGGTGATAGAGGCCGACGGTTCCGGCCCGCGGGCCCGGGGCATCCTCACCCAGCGGGAACAGCCCCAGGTCATGGTCGTTCTCGGTATCGGTTGCCCGCAGGAACGCGGCCCGGCCCGGGATCAGGTGCGCGATCTCGAACTGCAGCGTGGTGGTGTAGAAGTCGACGGCGCGGTCGAGGTCCCGGATGTAGAGGACCGCGTGATTGAGACGGCGGACGGCCATGGCATGCCCTTCGGTGTGGTGCCGGAACGGATCGGCGGTGGTCAGCGGAGTGCGGCGGCAACGGAGTCGCGCAGCGGTGTGGCGGGGCGACCCAGCAGGCGGGCCAGGTCCGGCGTGACAGTGGCGAGCGCACCACGGGCGATCTGCACTTCGGAGTCCACGAGCAGGTCCACCAGGAAGCCGGGAAGACCGGCGCCGGTGAGGATCTCGGCGTACTGCGCGGCGGGGAGGTCGGTGTAGCCGACCGGCTGCCCGGACACCGCTGCCGCGGTGGCGGCGAGGTCGTCCAGGGTCCAGGCCACGTCACCGGTCAGTTCGTAGACCTTGCCCGCCTGCTCGTCACCGGCGGTGAGCACCGCGGCGGCGGCCTCTGCCAGATCGGCTCGGGTGGCCGAGGCGATCCCGCCCTTGCCCGCAGAGCCGACCAGATTTCCGCGCCGCACCGAATCGGCCAGGCCGGCGGTGTAGTTCTCGGTGTACCAGCCGTTGCGCAACAGCACGGTGGGCAGTCCGGCGGCGAGGAGCCGGGCTTCGGTCTCGCGATGGACCCGGGCCAGGCCCAATGGATTGGTATCGGCTTCGACGACCGATGTGTAGGCGACGAGACCGGCGCCCGCCCGGGCCGCGGCGTCGACGACGGCGGTGTGCTGGCGGATCCGGAGGTCGTCGGGACCGTTCGCGGAGACGAAGAGCAATTTCTCCGCATCGGCGAACGCGGGAACGAGCGTTTCGGGCCGGTCGTAGTCCGCCGCGCGGACCGTGATCCCGCGATCGGTGAGATCTGCGGCCTTGTCCGCGTCCCGGACGGCGACGGCGAGGCGCGCGGCGGGGACGCCGCGCCGGAGCAGGGCTTCTACCGCGAGGCGGCCGAACTGTCCGGTGGCACCGGTGACGACGAGCATGGCGAACTCCTTCTCGGTCCGTATCGGACGCCAGTGCATCCGAGGACCAACATACACGGCAAGATCCACAGTGCACACTTTTAGTAAGTGCTCTCTTGTGGTTACTATGGCGGTATGGACGTAGCGGAACCCTGCCCCACGGAAACCGCGAACTCGGAATTGCCGTTCGATGTGTTCGCGCGCGCCTGCCCGTCACGGCCGGTGCTCGAACACCTCACCGGACGCTGGGGGACCCTGGTGCTGGCCGGCCTCGCCGACGGCCCACTGCGGTTCGGTGACCTGCGCCGGCGCATAGACGGGGTGAGCGAGAAGATGCTCGCCCAGACCCTCCAGCAGCTGGAACGCGACGGTTTCGTCCATCGCGAAGTGCACCGTGCCATTCCGCCCCACGTCGAATACAGCCTCACCGACCTGGGCAGCGAGACCGCACCGCGACTCCTCGAACTCATCACCTTCCTCGAGGCGCGGATGCCCGAGGTCCTCCGAGCCCAGCAGCGGCACGCCGAAACGCATACCGCCGCCGCGACCTAGCTCGGTCGTTTTCGCCGATTCGCACAGGGGACGGCGGCGGCATCGACAGGTCTGGCGGCACTGCGCCGCCGCCCAGCCCGTTCGGCGCGAGCCCGCACGGGATTCGCGCCGCGCGTCACGGTGCGACAGCGGCGCGCAGGATCGCACGGGATGGCGGGCCGAGAACCGTAGCTATCGCGTCGAGCCCGACCGGATCCGCGACCAGACCGCGCCACGGCAGCGAATCGTGGGTGCGGGTGAGGAATTCGACCGCGCGAACCAGATGGCGCGGCTCGTAGTTGTGCACACCGGTGACCGTCCGCCACCCGCGGACCACCGCCTCCGGATCGAGCGACACCGCCGGTCCGGGGGCGACCGAACCCGCGAGAACCAGCGTGCCGCCGAGATCCAGCCGGTCTACAGCCGCCGTGACCGCCGCGGCGGAGCCGGAGAAATCGAACGCGATATCCACCGGGCCGCCGCTGTCGGGAGTGCCGCCGAAGCGGCGGGCGAGCTCGAGCCGTTCCAGGTGACGATCGGCGACCTGCACATCGGCGCCCTGCTCCGAACAGGCCGCGACAGCAGTGATACCCAGCATTCCGGCGCCGCAGACCAGCACCCGCCGGCCGGCCGGGTCGCCGGCGGCCTCGAGCGCGGCCATCACGGTCGCCGTCGCACAACCGGCCGGTGCGGCGACCGCGTCGGGGACCCGGGCCGGTACCGCGACCGCGGCGACCCCCGCGGGCAGCAGGATATGTTCGGCGTAGCCACCGGAGAGCGGCCAGTCGCCGGTGAACGCCTCGTGCCCGACCTTGCGCACACGTTCGCATTTGGCGGTGAACCCGCGGCGGCAGCGAGCACAGCGGCCACAGGCCGCGGTCACCGACCAGACCACGCGTTCCCCGATCTCGTGCTCGGTATCCGGTCCGGCCGCCACCACCCGGCCGACCGCTTCGTGTCCGAGGATCGACGGCGACGGTGCCGGGCGCCGCCCCGCGACAGTGTGCAGGTCGCTGCCGCAGACGGTGGCCAGGCTCACCCGCACCAGCAGTTCGCCGGGACCGGGGGTGGGCAGTTCGATATCGCGGAGTTCCACACCTGTTTCCGACCAGACGGCCGCGCGGGTCAGACGACGAGTGAGCGTATCCATCCGGACAACCTCTCGATGGTGTAGACGATGACGAAGACGACGATCACGATCGCGCCCGCGATATCGAAGTTCAGGGTGCGGATGGATTCGAAGAGCAGATAGCCGATACCGCCCGCGCCGACGATGCCGAGCACGGTCGAGGTGCGGATGTTCACGTCCAGTAGGTAGAGGCCGGCGCCGATCATCGACGGCATCGCCTGCGGGACCACCGCGGCGAACAGCGTTTTCCACCAGCCGCCGCCGACCGCGCGGACGGCCTCCAACGGTCCGGGATCGATTTCCTCGACCGCGTCGGCGACGAGTTTGCCGAGGAATCCGATGGAACCGATGGCCAGCGCGCAGGTTCCGGCGATCGGGCCCAGTCCGAGCGCGGCGACGAAGACCACGGCGATGATCAGTTCCGGTACCGCCCGCACCACCAGGATCCAGGCCCGTGCGAGCCAGTAGACCACCGGATGAGGGGTCACATTCGCCGCCGCGAGAACGCCGAGCGGTACCGAGAGCACCGCCCCGATCGCGGTCGCGACCAGGCCGATCGCGACGGTTTGCAGTGCGGCGTCGAACAGATCGGTACCGAGCGCGCCGAAATCGGGTGGGAGCATCCGGCCGAACACCTCGAAGGAATACCAGGGCCAGGTGAACAGCGACCACGGGTCCACCCCGAGAACCGGCAACGAGGCGGCGCAGGTGCCGACCGCCAGCGCGCCGAAGGCGAAGCGGACCGGCCGGTCCCGGCGCGGTCCGGAGCGCGAGGGAGTGAGCAGCGTGCGCCGGATGACGATAGTGAGTACTTCCATGGCGGCGATGACCACCAGGATCACGCCCACGATTCCGAGTGCACGCGGGTAGACCAGCCCGCGCAGCGCGTCCTGGAGGGCGAAACCGATACCGCCCGCGCCGACGAATCCCAGCACTACCGACATCCGCAGGTTGATATCGATCCGGTAGACCGACGCACCGATCCAGGCGGGGATCACCTGCGGTACCACCGCGTTGAGCATTTCCCGGAAGTAGCCCACGCCGGTGGCGCGGACCGCTTCGCGCGGCCCGGGATCGGTCTGTTCGATCGCGTCGGCGAAGAGTTTGCCCAGCATCCCGATCGAATGCAGGGCCAGGGCGAGCACACCGGGCAGGACGCCGATGCCGAGGGCCCGTACGAACAGCGCGGCGAACAACAGATCCGGCATGGCCCGGCAGAAGGTGATCACCGCGCGGGCCGCACCGTAGACCGCCGGATGCGGTGTGGTGTTGCGGGCGGCGAGGAAGGACAGCGGCACCGAGACGATCGCGGCGAGAACCGTGCCGAGGACCGCCATGAGCAGTGTTTCCACGGCGAGAGCCGAAACCCGGCCGGGATCGTCGAGCCGGGGTGGCAACATGCGGTCCAGCAGGGCGGCGATCTCGTCGAGACCGTCGAGCAGCGTGGCGGGTGCGAAATCGATGTACCGGGCGGCCGCCAGGGTCGCCAGCACCGCTCCCCCGGCCAGGGCCCGCAGCAGCACCCGGCGGATCGCACCCGGAACGGGCGGCGCGGGTGCCGCTCCGGTGTGCAACAACGTGCTCATCGCGATTCGGCCGCGGTCGAACCCGCGGTCGCCGGTTCGACTCGCCGGTAGATCTCCATGACCTCGTCGCGGGACAGCCCGACCGCCGGCCGGTCGAGCACCTTCACACCTGCGCGCAGTCCGACCAGCCGATGTGCCCATCCCATCGCCAGATCGACCTGGTGCAGGGTGCACAGCACCGTCAGTTTCTCTTCGATACAGACTCGGAACAGCAGGTCCATCACCACCGCGGCGTTCTCCGGATCCAGCGAGGCGACCGGTTCGTCGGCGAGCAGCACGGACGGCCGCTGCATCAGCGTCCGCGCGATCGCGACCCGCTGCTGCTGGCCACCCGAGAGGGTGTCGGCGCGGCGCTCGGCGAGGTCGGCGAGTCCGACCCGGTCCAGGTGCGCCCGCGCCTCGGCCCGCAGCTGTTTCGGATAGGTGAGTGCGCCGTAGCGCGGCAGCCGTATCCGGCCCAGTCCGCCGATCAGCACATTCTCCAGGCAACTGAGCCGGCCGACCAGGTTGAACTGCTGGAAGACGAATCCGACATCGCGGCGCAGCGCCCGCAGCCGGGCCCCGGACGCGAGGTCGACGCGAGTGCCGTCGACCTCGATCCGCCCCGAGCTGACCGGATGCAGTCCGTTGAGGCAGCGCAGCAGGGTGGATTTGCCGGAGCCGGAAAGCCCCAGTAGCACTACCATTTCACTGCGGTGCACCTCGAACGAGACGCCGTCGAGCGCCACGGTGTCACCGAATTTCTTGGTGACCGAATGGGCGGCGATGACGGTGTCGTCGCCGGCGACAGTCGGCCGGTGGGGCGCGGGAGGCATGGCCGGATCAGCCCTTGCACTTCTCGGAGCCGGTGACCTCGCAAACGTGGCGCACACCGTTGTAGTCGGCGTCGGTGGCCGGTGCGACACCCCAGATACGTTCATCGGTGATCTTGCATTCGCCGGTGCAGAAACCCTGCCCCACCATGTATTCCGCGTTGGCCTTCTCCGTGAAGATCGTCTTCAGCTTCTGCACCACATCGGTACCCAGCTCGTTGTTCGCGGCGAACAGCGAACCGGCGATGGTCTCCGATTTCCAGACCGTCTTCAACTGTCCCGGTTTCAGATCTCCCTTGTCCACCAGGGTCTTGTCGACCATCGTGTCGAAGGCGAATCCGGCGTCGCAGTCACCGGCGGCGACGGCCAGCGCGGAGGCGTCGTGCCCGCCCGCGTATACCGGCTGAACTCCGGCCGAGAGGTCGGCCTCCGATCCCGAGGCGATCACTTTCGATTCGATCAGGCCGGCGGTGGGATACAGGAATCCGGAGGTCGAACTCGGGTCGACGAAGCACACCTTCTTCCCGCCGAAGTCGGCCAGCGAGGATACGGCCGCGTTGTCGGCCCGGGCGAGGCCGTAGGACCGGTAACCGGGCGCACCACCCTTCTCCTGCACTCCGGCACCCAGCGGCGTGATCTCGGCACCGTTCGCCCCGGCGACCACGTAGGCGAACGGCCCGAAGAACGCCAGATCGACGTTGCCGGCGATCATGCCCTCGACCACGCCCGCGTAGTCGGAAGCCTGGACGAATTCGACCTCGGCACCGGTTTCCTTCTCCAGCAGCGCGATCAACGGGTCGTAGCTGGCCGACAGATCGGTGGAGTTCTCCGCCGGAATCGCGGCGAGGGTCAATTTCTCGGGGAAGCCCTGTTCGTTCCGGGCGCCGGGATCGTCGGAGCCGGAACAGGCGGAGAGGGTGAGAGCCAGGCCGGCGAGTGCGGCGACCGCGGCGTGACGGCGACGGAAGAACATGGGGCGTCCTCGGGGAGAGTGTGGAACGGATCAGGCGGACAAGAGCAGGGCGGGCAGATCGGCGACGGAGTCGAGTACGTGGGTGGCTCCGGCTTCGCGCAGGGTGGCGGCATCGTGTGCGCCGGTGCGGGTTCCGGCCACAACAGCCGCGCCGGCCCGCAGCCCGGAGGTGATGTCGCTGGAGGTGTCGCCGACGACGGCGACGTGGCGGACATCGTCGGTTCCGGTGCGCAACAGTGCGGTCAATACCAGGTCGGGGTAGGGGCGGCCTCGGCCGGCGTCGGCCGGGGCGAGGGCCAGATCGGCGATATCGGTCCAGCCCAGGGCGACGAGGATGCGCTGCTGAGTGGCGGGGCTGAAACCGGTGGTCAGCACGACCTTGATCCCGGCCTCGCGTAGTTGCGTGATGGCCTTCTCGGCGCCGCGGATCGGCGCGATCCCACCTTCGTCGACGTGGCGTTCGTAGGCGGCCTCGAATGCGGAGTTGGCCCGGGTGGCGCGTTCGCCGGTGCCGAACAGGGTGCCGAACACCGCGATCTTGGACTGGCCCATGGTGTCGAGTACGTACTTGCGGGCCGCATCGCGTTCGGGGCCTGTTCCGGGCATACCGACCGCGGTGGCGGCGGCGTCGAAGGCGCGGATGACCGCGCCGTCGTCGGCCACCGTGGTTCCGGCCATATCCATTACCACCAGGGTGATATCGCTGTTGTCCTGCACAGGACAGAGCATGCCTCCTGGTATAGACCAGGGGGAAGGACGTCCGGGCGAACCCTTGGTTAACAGCTGGTATAGACCAGCATCGCGGTAGGGTTGGGCTGTGTCGTCGACGGTCGAACCTCGGGTTCTCAAACATCAGATCGTGCGCGCGAGTATCGAGGAACTGCTCGACGGGCTGGCGGTGGGAGCCACCGTCCCCTCCGAGCGCGATCTCGCCGTGCGGTTCGACGTCGCCCGCGAGACGGTGCGGCAGGCGCTGCGCGAACTCCTGGTCGCGGGGCGAATCGAACGGCAGGGCAGAACGACTCTGGTCGCCGGCCCGAAACTCGTGCTACCACTGGCCCTGGGTTCCTACACCGAGGCCGCGCGATCGGAAGGCCGCAGCGCCACCCGAATACTCGTCGGCTGGTCCCGGCAGAGCGCCGAACCCGAATTGGCGGCGATGCTCGCTATCGAACCGGGCGATCCGGTGATCCAGCTCGAACGCGTACTCACCACCGACGGCGTCCGGCTCGGCCTGGAGACCACCCGCCTGCCCGCCTACCGCTATCCGGGCCTGATCGAGTCCTTCGACTACACCCGGTCGCTCTACGCCGAAATCGCCGATCGTGGAATCGTTTTCGCCGAAGCCGTCGACAGTATCGAGACAACCCTGCCCGACGCGCGCGAGGCCGCTCTCCTCACCGTCGACACCCGCACCCCGATGTTCCTGCTCAAACGCGTCTCCTACGACCCCGGCCGGACCCCCATCGAACATCGCCGGTCCCTCTATCGTGGCGACCGGATGACCTTCACCGCCATCCAGACCCCCTGAGGGCACCGGCCACGCTCGGCCGAGCCGTATCCATCGTTACGTCTATGTAGTTACTCCCCTGCGGTTTCCGCGCGCCATCGATGTTCACGACCGAAGCGTTGATAGCTTTCGCGCATGATCCCGACAAGAGTATTCGGCGGCTCGCTGTCACTCGTCGCCGTGATCGCCGGCCTACTCGTCGCGACCCACTCCGCGGCGACGCCCGCTGTCGAGCTGACCAGTGCCGAACCGCTGCGGCGAGGCCCCGCGAGCATCGCCAACGGATTCCCCGGTGGCAACTTCGCCCTGCGCAACGAGGAATCGCGACTCTGCCTGGCCAGCGAACCCGGCCGCTACTACGAATACGACGGCACCTGGCGGCAGCGGGAGTACAACGGCCCCAGCGACCGGGCGAGCGTGATCACCGACCCCGGCCTGGGCATGCTCGGCTGCAACGGATCCACCCGGCAGCGCTGGTTCTTCGATTCCAGCGGTGCGAGCACGACCTCCGGCGTGCACAACCACCTGCTCAACGCCGTCCCAGAGGACACCCGCGGATATTTCGCCCTGTCCTACGGCAATATCCCCGCACAGGGCGGAATCGATGCGCGACTGGTCGATTCGCGATCGTCGCTCGCGGCGCGGTGGAAGATCGAGGACGGTTACCTCTTCGAGGAGGGCTATCCGAAATCGGTGCTCACCTACGTCCCGGCCGCCCGCTCCCTGAAGATGGCCCCGCGCGGCGGCCCGTACCAGCGTTGGCGCCTGCAGCCGGCCCCCTGACCCGGCGCCGCGCTCGGCCACGAACAGCCCTTGACGAACCGGCCCCGAGCTACACGCTGTTCCATTCGCTCCAGACCGGAGGCGGGCCGATGAAGTACACCCCGAACTCCTCCAGGAAGTCGGAGTTGTCCTCGTCGTGGCGGACCTCCGCCGCGCCGACACCCTGGAAGTATCCTTCCAACGCACCCGGGGTGTTGCCGACGAGGACCTCCGCGGTCTCGGTGATGGTCTGAAAGGTGTGTGGAACATTACGGGGCCCGAATACGAACGCGCCCGGATCGGCTTCCTGCACAGCACAATCGGCCAAGGTGGTGCCGCCCAGCCAGAACCGGGCCCGGCCCGAGGTCACGACCCAGAACTCGTCCTCGCGGGTGTGATAGTGCAGTGGCGGGGCCGAGTCCTTGTCGATGGTCAATCGCATCACCGTCAACCCGCCGGCGGCGTCCTTCTCGGTGAGTGTCTGCTCGAAAGAACTGTTGTAGTAACCGTAGGTCGGCTGCGTCCACGGATTGCGCACGCCGCCGCGACCGAGATCGGCCATGGCAGAGCCTTCTTTCGCATTGCGCCAGAGCGAGTTTCGCTGACAGTTCGACTGTAGCTCGATGATCGCCCGTGGGTGCGGAAAGCCGGGACCGCCCGGTCGGTCAGAGACTGCCCGACATCCTGCCGTACACCACCAGTAGCAGCAGATTCACTACACAGATACCGAGCAGCGCGAGCCACTGCCGGCGCGGCCGGTCGGTACGCATCGCTCGGAACGACGCTGCGAAGCCCAGACTTCCGGCCACGCAATACCCGGCAGTCCATCCGAAGCCATTCGCGGTCAGGCCCATCACGACCGTGACCGACGACAGGACCAGAGCCGCGACCGTCAACTCGTTACGCAGTAGACCCTCGTCCAGCGACGCACCGAGCCGTTCGATCACGGCCCCTACGCCACCCGGACGTCGTGCGCGGTGAATATCCCCCATGAAGCCACACCCTTCCGCCTGCTGCCGCGCTTCACGCGGCAGGTCTGGGTCTTCCGTCCGGTCCGGAATCCGAGCAATCGCCGCGATCGAAACCCACGGCGGGTACGCCGCCCATCAGAGCACCGGGCAGACGGAGCCGAGGTTCAGGCCGGAACCGACCTCCACCTGGAGCGACTGTTCACTGCCGATGTTCACGGCGTGCAGGTTGTGGGTGCCGGGAGTTTCCGGTGTCCACTCCGCGGTGACCTGCCCCGAATCTCCGACGAGGATCGCACCGGGCGGATCGAAGGAACCCTTCTGGCTGTCGTAGAAACTGACGTATTCACCGGGCGCCGCGGTGGCGGACGCGGTGTAGGTGCAGTGCGTGCCGTAGGGCGCCGGGGAACTGCCGGTGCCGCTCCCCGGCGCCAGTTCGAATTCGGTGATCGCGGCGGGCGCCGCGGGAGCGGCGAACACCAGCGCGGCCGCCAGCGCAGCGAGCGCCGTGGCCGCGGTCGGAACGGTGCGGTGAGAACAGAGCATCGACGACCCTTTCGGTGACAGCGGATCGAGCGGAACCGAGATGACACCGGCCGAGCACGTTCGACCGGATCGAACACAATGCCGAGATACGGGGTTTCGGCGATCTGCGACCGCCCGCGCAACGCCTTCATCAGGCTACTCGTCCGGACGCCCCACTTCGGCACTTCCGGCCGTTTCCGGACTACCGGAGTGGCGTGACCGGCCGGCGTAACCACCGGCACCGCATCATTTCCGCCGTGTCCGCGACCGGCGCACGCCCCCGCGCTACCGTCTGGGCATGAGCTCTTCGCACTGGACCGCGGCCGATCTGCCCGCCTTCGACGGCCGCACCGTGATCGTCACCGGCGCCAACAGCGGAGTCGGATTCGGTACCGCCACCCTGCTGGCCCGGGCCGGAGCGCATGTGGTGCTCGCGGTCCGCGATATCGACCGCGGGAACGCGGCCGCGCACCGGATCGGCGGTAGCAACGAGGTACGGCGCCTCGACCTCGCCGACCAGGAGTCGATCCGCGAATTCGCCGGCGCGTGGCAAGGTGACATCTCGATTCTGGTGAACAATGCCGGGGTGGCGATGGTGCCGGAAGGCCGCACGAAAGACGGCTTCGAAATGCAGTTCGGGACCAACCATCTCGGCCATTTCGCGCTCACCAATCGGCTGCTCCCCCATATCACCGATCGAATCGTGAATCTGGCCTCCGGCGCGCATCGCGTAGGCGTCATAGATTTCGACGATCTCGACTGTTCGGCGAGCGGCTACGGTCCGGTGAAGGCCTACGGCCGATCGAAACTCGCGAACCTGCTGTTCACTCTCGAACTCGAGCGCCGGCTCCGGCAGGCCGGTTCGGCTGTTCGTTCGACCGCGGCCCATCCGGGTTACGCGGCAACCGAACTCGGCACCGCGAACCGCAACAAGTTCCTGGTCGGCATCGTGCACCTGGCGGGTCGCTATCTCGCCCAGGCCCCGGAACAGGCTGCCCTGACCACTTTGTTCGCCGCGACGCAGGACCTGCCGGGCGCGAGTTACGTCGGGCCCGACGGCCGCGGGGAGATGCACGGCTACCCGACACTGGTCGGCAGATCGGCCCGGGCCAGCGATGTGGCGGCGGCACAGCGGCTCTGGGAGGTCTCCGAGGAACTCACCGGCGTCCGCTTCGGTCTGTCCTGATCGGACCGCGCGACGCGCCGGATCCGCCGGGTCCGGGCGGTGCCGGGCACCCGCGAAATAATCGCGGTATCGACGATCACCGTGCGGGGCCGGTCCGCACGGGATCCCCGGACCTGGCACAAGGAGGCTTCCGATGTCGTTCACCGAGGAAGAGGTCACCTATCTGCGTTCCCAGCCGCTCGCGCGAGTGGCCACCGTGGGACCGGACGGGCAGCCCGACGTGGCGCCGGTCGGTTACGAGTTCGACGGCACCCATATCTACATCGGCGGCCACGACCCGGTGCGGACCAGGAAGTACCGCAATGTCGAACGCGGCAATTCGAAGGTCGCGGTGGTCATCGACGATCTCGTCTCCACGAATCCGTGGACCCCGCGATACCTGCGCGTATACGGGACCGCCGAACTCGTCCGGCGCGAGGGGCAGTTCGGGCCGGCACCCTATCTCCGGATAACCCCCACCGTCTCCTGGAGTTTCAATCTGGCCGGGCAGGCCTTCTCCCCGGGAGATGTACAGGTACGGCGGACCGTGCACACATCCACCTGACCGGCGCACCCGGGCCTGCGATTCCCGGGCGGCCCGGCCGCACCGTGGGCGGCTGTGCGTCGACCCCCTGGACCAGGACCGCGAAAACCGGTTCCGGCGGCAACGCTCGTTCGCCGGCTCCGCACCGGACGCTCACTCCCGTGGCGTCCGCCGCAGCACCCTGAGATAGGCCGCCGCGGCGACCCGCTGAGCCAGTACAGCCAACGGCCCGGCGAGCCGGGTGTACCAGGTCGCGGGACGGGAGAACGCGGTGATCACGCCGTACACGGCGCCGGTTTCCCGGTCGTATTCGACGGCGAAGAGCTCTTCGCCGCTCTCCGGGTGCCCCGGCAATGTGCCGTAGGCGAATCCGATCCGATCGGGCTCGCGCAGCACATAAGCGATCCGGCACGGCGCACGCAGACCGAACCGGCCGACCCCGAGCAGGACGGTGACCTCGGCACCCGGCTCGGCCACCGGGGTCTGCGTTTCCCGGAGAATGCCCAGCCCACGCTGGATCCGGTAGCCGAGCACCGCCGCACCGAGTCGATCGAATTCATCCGCACCACTGCCGATCCGACGACGCACCCGGAGATGCTGGTAGCCCGGTGGCAGTTCGCCACGGGTGGCGCCCACCTCTGCATAGGTGAATGAGGGCAGATCGTTCATACAACCGATCCTCGCCGCCGCACCGTCGGGTGGCGAGTTCCGGAGCGAAATACGCCGTCGCGAGAATTCGCTTCGTATCAGCCGGACTCCCGGACAACCGCTGCGAAGGCCCGAGCAGCCGCGGAGTGGTAGGCGGTACCGCGCCGCAGGAGTTCCACCGTCCGGGTGGGCAGCGCCGGGGTCAGCGCCACCGGCCGCAGGCCGGGGCGGTCCCGCGCGATCGCGTCCGGGAGGACGGTGGCCAGTGATCCGAGGCCCACCACCTCCAGGAGGGCACTGACGGAATTGGCTTCGACCACGATCCGCGGGACGATCCCGCATTCGGCGAAATACCCGTCGATATGCAACCGGGTCGCGAAATCGCCGGTGAGCAGGCCCAGCGGCTCGCCCGCGAGCCGGTCCACCGGCAGCGGCGGTGCGACGGCCGCCAGCCGGTGGTGTTCACCGACGACGAGCGCGAGCTCCTCGGTGAACAACGCGGTGCGCTCGATTCCGGTGGTGTGGCTGCCAGCGAATGCGATACCGAGGTCCACCCGGTCGGCCAGCAGGTCGGCCTCGATCCGGTCCTGGGTAGTTTCGCGGACGATGAGCGTAATCCCCGGGTGCGCGGACCGGAACCGGTGCACGAGTGGTCCGACCAGGTAATCGGTGAAGGTGGGGGTCGTCGCGATCCGTAACCGGCCGCGGGACAGATCCTGTACATCGTGGACCGCGCGTTCGGCGGCGTCCAGGTCCAGCAATGCGAGCCGCGCATGGTGGGTGTACGCCGCCCCGGCGTCGGTGAGCCGTACCCGGCGGCCCGAGCGGTCCAGCAACGGCACGCCCAGCGACCGCTCGAGTTGTTTGATCTGCTGCGACAGCGTCGGCTGCGAGATGTGCAGGGTTTCGGCGGCACGGGTGAAGTTGCCGTGGTCGACGACCGCGAGCAGGTACCTGAGGTGGCGCAACTCCATCGAGCAACTATAGGCCCCACCTATGAACTCGATGAGAACTATCTCTTGGACACTATCGCCGCAGTTCGGCATCGTGGAATTCGACCGATCTGCCAGGAGGACCCCATCATGCGCACCGTTCGCTCCGGCGCGGCACTGTGCGCCGCGCTCGCCACGCTCGCCCTCGGCGCCGGTTGCACGGCGGATCGATCGTCGTCCACCGAGCAGCAGGCGACCACCGTGGTAGCGCCGCCGGTCATCGAGACGACACCACATCCGGCAACCGTCGACCCGGCGCTCGCCGGACAGTTGGCGAGTGCGGCCGCGAACAACGACGCCGCGCGCGTCCGGGAACTCATCGCGCGAGGGGCCGACCTGGAGGCCCGTGGCGAGTCGGGCCGCACCCCGCTGGTCGCCGCCACCAAGAATCGGGCGACCGCGGCCGCGGCGGCCCTGATCGACGCGGGCGCCGATGTCGACGCGAAGGACGACCTCGAAGACTCGGCCTATCTGTATGCCGGAGCCGAAGGCCTCGACGACATCCTCGAACTGACGCTCACCCACGGCGCGGACCTGCGCAGCCTGAACCGCTACGGAGGAACCGCGCTCATCCCGGCCGCCGAACACGGCCACGTCGGCACCGTGCGGCGGCTGATCGATGCCGGTGTCGACGTCGACCACGTCAACGAGTCGGGCTGGACCGCGCTACACGAGGCGATCGTGTACGGCGACGGATCGACGCGCTACCAGCAGGTCGTCACCGCGCTGCTCGGTGCGGGCGCGGACCCGTCCATCCAGGACAGTTCCGGCCGGACCGCCTCGGACAATGCGCGGCGCCTGGGCCAGTCGGCTGTCGTCGCGATCCTGCGCGAGCACCGGACCGACCGGCCGACCGACGAACAGGAACGCTGAGCCGCCCGTACCCGGCGCCCACCGCACCGATTGCGACCGGTGCCACATTCCCCGACCGCATCATGACCCGGAAAAGGACGGCCCCTGTGTACAACAACCTCCGCAATTCACTGATCCTGGCGGCCCGAGCCGGTATCGGCATCGTGTTCCTGGCGCACGGATGGCAGAAGTTCTTCACCAACGGCCTCCCCTCGACCCAGCGGGGGTTCGAATCGATGGGTGCTCCGCTCCCGGATATCGCCGCGATCGTCGCCGCCGTCATCGAACTGGCCGGTGGTGCCGGCCTGATACTCGGTGCGATCACTCCGATCTGGGCGATCCTGCTCTTCGCCGACATGGCCGGCGCCTACCTGATCGCGCATATGGGCAACGGCATGTTCGTGAGCGGCGGGGGCGCCGAACTGGTCGTCGGGCTCGGGGCGGGGACCCTGTTGTTACTGGTCACCGGTGCGGGCAGGTTCAGTGTGGACGGGTTGCTGGGAGACCGGGTCCCGGGGAACAGGGGCGTCTCTACGCTGCCTGTCTGAACGATAAGTCCGAACGCCGGACACTGCGAGTCATCCCGCCGGGCGTGCCGATCCGGAATGTCGGTGTCGCCCGGACCACGTGCCCGCTCGCGCACCCCGTGGCGGATGGCCGGATCGGTGTCCTCGACCCGGACGGAAACTACGGATGTGGCCCGAGCAGCGGAAGGTTACGGTCATCCCGACCACCTGAGCTGGAACGCGGCATTCGCCCAGCGGAGCCACGGTGGCGTCGGTCGAAAGGTACGAGAAGATGTGGTCGACGTTGTCCGACGGCAGCGATGTCAGCGGAGGCGCCACGGTGAATCCGCTCGGCGCATGGGCGAATCCCGCCGATGTGCCCGTACGCGAGAACCTGCGCACCCGCACCAGGTACGAGGCTCCGCAACTCGACGGACCGCTGCGGCTGAACACCAATGAGAGCCCGTATCCGCCGTCGCCGGCACTGGTGGACGACATAGTCGAACGGGTGCGTGCCGCGGCCGCCGACCTGCACCGCTATCCCGATCGCGAGGCCACCGCGCTGCGGGCCGATCTGGCCGGGTATCTCGGCCGGATCACCGGAACCACCGTGAGTCCGGCCAATATCTGGCCCGCCAACGGATCCAGCGAAGTTCTCCAGCAACTGCTCCTGGTGTTCGGCGGCCACGGTCGTCGCGCGCTGGGTTTCAGTCCGTCGTATTCGCTGTACCGGATCGTCGCGGAACACCTGAGCACCGAATGGATCGAGATCCCGTGCGCGGCCGACCTCTCCCTGGACGCCGCGGACGCCGAAGCCGCGATCGTCGGGCACCGGCCCGATATCGTCTTCCTGACCGCCCCGCACAGTCCCGGCGGTTCGCATACGACCATCGACGAGATCGAGCGGATCGTACGAGTCACCCCCGGAATCGTCGTCGTGGACGAGGCCTACGGTGAGTTCTCCGCCGCGCCCAGCGCGATCGAACTGATCGACCGCTTCCCGACGAAGGTGGTGGTGACCCGGACCCTGAGCAAGGCGTTCGGCCTGGCGGGCGCCCGGGTCGGCTATCTCGTCGCGTCTCCGGCGATCCTGGATGCCGTGCGAGTGGTGCGGCTGCCCTACCATCTGTCCACCGTCGACCAGGTGATCGCACGCGCCGCGCTCGCGCACTCCGCGGAGGTCCTCGGCAATATCGCGGCGGTCGTCCGGGAGCGGGAGCGCGTCCGGACCACATTGCGCGATCTCGGTTACGAGGTATTCCCCAGTGCGGGAAATTTCCTGCTGTTCGGCAGATTCGCCCATGCGCCCCGGGCGTGGGTGCATTTCCTCGACCACAACGTGCTGATCCGAGATGTGGGCACACCCCATCACCTGCGGGTAACCATCGGAACCGGCGCCGAGAACGACCGTTTCCTCGAGGTGTGCGCGGATATCCGCGACCGGCGGCCTCATCTGGTCGACCGCTCGGCTCCGCTGCTGGACGATTACCCAGAGATGGACGGAACCGCGTCGGGAGGGTAGCCGGCGGCGCCCCGGACGCTTCGGCGTACCTGATGCCCACACCGCTGCGCGATTACCTGCCCCCGCGATGCCCGGGCGCGCTCCAGAGGCCGAAGCCGGACCACCCGTAGGAGAGCCGGTTGCGGGGAACCGGTCCGCATGACGGTGCGTCAGATCCTGTGAAAGAGCAGTTCGGTCGGCTGTAGTCCGGCGAGTTCCGCTCGGCAGAGTTCCGACGACCAGAAATGGAACGGTGAGCAGAATGATCGGATCGGCGTCCGCGCAAACCCATGCCAGTACAGGCACTGCACACCTGGGAAGTGTGATCTCGGAGCGCCGCATCCTGTTGCGGCTCAGTCAAGAGGAGCTGGCCGAGCGGGCTCGGATCAGTGTTCGGGCATTGCGTGATATCGAGCGGGGAAAGACACGCTTCCCGCATCCGGAATCGGTCCGGAGGCTGGCGACCGCGCTGGGTATGGATCCTGATCAAGGTCGTGTGCTGCTGCAATCGTTACCGCGGAGACTACGGCGAGACCTACTGGATGAACCGAAGCTGCCGGATATTCTGCCGGGCTCACAGCCTGGCATATAGCTGTTCGGAATCATAAATTCGGGCTGCTCACCCATTTTCGACGGGGAGCGGATCAATTCGAGGAGAAATGATGGTTTCGAGAAAAGCTCGGATGATGGTCGGACTGGTTTCGGTCGCCGTGGCGGGGGCCGGGATCCTGGCACCGTCCGCGGGTGCGACCGGTAACCAGGAACCGACCGCTCGAACAGTCCAGCCGACTCCGCTGCTGTCTGCCGACCTGCCTGCTTCCGGCACGGTTGTGAGCGGCCGTGAGGAATGGCTCGCCGATGTCGCCGGTGACGCTCTGGCCAATACCGCCGGTGCGGTCGCCGGTGGTCTGGTCGGCGGAATGGTGGCGAAGGCGAGCCAGACCAAAGGCGGCACGGTCGTCGCCGAGCCCGGCAGTTCGTCGGAAGCTCAGTTCGACGCGCCTGTTCATCAGTAGAAATTGAGCGAGTGACGTGGCGGCACATGCATCGCCGCCACGTCACGGCCGAAGCGGGTGGGAATGAAGCAATCAGACGTCGAGAGCCGCTGGGCCGCACCGTTTTTACGGACGGTATCCGCTGTTCTCGTTATGGCTATCTCTGTTTTCGTGATCTGCGTGACCCTGTACAACATGCCGGATTCGACGGTGCGGACCAGGTCCATCGGCCCCGTGACCGACGTCATGCATCCATACCTGCAGCAGGATTGGCACCTGTTCGCACCCAATCCACCCACGGTGAATAGAAAACTCTGGGTCTCGGTACGGGTGGAGAGAGGTCCGGACGTAGTCGAATTACCCGAGTTCGATATCCAGTACGCAATAGAGGATATGCCACGATCGCGTCCCTGGCTGCCGACGAAGCAACCCGAGGTGACTCGTGCGAGCCAGGATCGGATGCGCAGCTATGTATCCGAGCTGATCGCGATCAAAGAGGCACCCGCGGAACAGCAGGCCGGGCTGCACCGGGATCTGAACACCAGATTCCAGGGCAGTCTTCGGTCGATTTCCCGAATTATTTCGAAATACGCCGAAGCTCGGTATCCCGAACTGCGAATACTCGAGGTTCGGGCTCGCTTCACCCAGACCGATATCGTCCCTTTCTCGCGGCGGTTCTCCACCACGGACACCATGACGGAGCGGGATGTGCTCGAAACCGCGTGGTTCCCGTTCGTTCCCGGCGTAGGCGGTGAGTGATTCCATGCTCACCGCGATATGGTCACGGACGGATCCTTGGATCCAGCGACTCTCGATGCGGCCGGGTCGGCTGATCGGACTGGCCCTGTTGAGGATATTCCTAGGTATCGCCGGCTGCATCTTCTACCTGTCGGATTACGAAACCCGTCGATATCTATGGGGCCCGGACGCCTACATGACGGTGGAAACTTCCCGCGAAGCCGCTCACCCGGCGGCCTATTCCCTGTACTTCTGGAGCGAATCCCCCGCCTGGTTCGAGTTTATTTTCCACGCCGGAATCCTGACCGCTGTGTTGTTCACTGTTTTTGGTGGACGCTGGCTCACCGGGATCCACGCAGTTTTCCTCTGGTCGATCTACGTTCGTAACGAGGAAGTACTGGAAGGCGGCGATAATCTCGCCAGGATTCTTCTGCCGTTGATGGTTCTCACCGTCACCGATGCTTATCTCGCACCAGGGGCGGACCGACGCCGGACGAAGATCATGGCAAAAATCGGCCGGGCGCGACCATCGGTACTCGTGCACAACTTCGTGGTCACCGCCCTGCTTGTCCAGATCGCCGTCCTCTATCTCGTTGCCGGGTACTGGAAAGCGACAGCGGAGATCTGGACCAACGGAACGGCGATTTACTATATAAGCAGCCTGCACCAATTCTCGGCGACATCAGTGTTCGGGGAAATGATGCAGAACGCATATCTTTCCTGGGCAGTCGGATACGCGACCATCATCATCGAAGTCGCGGTACCGTTCGCAATCTGGACCAAGCGCGCACTGCTCCGAAAGGGAACGGTTGCGCTCCTGGAAGGAATGCACGCGGGAATAATCGTTTTCATGGGCCTGGTCCCTTTCGGATTGATAATGATCGGCGCCGATTCCCTGGTACTGAACGATCACGATTATCAGAGGATGTGGCGACGGCTCCGATCAGCGTTTCGAAATCTCCGCAAGGCGGAATCGGCAATCCCGGCGACAGCTCCGGCGCCACTTACCGGGATTTCGGCGATGGACGCGGATCGATACTGATAAGGTGGCCCGGTGCAGAAACATCTGTTGCTGGTCAGGCAGATCGGCTGGATAATAATAATGATCATCGCGGTACTCCGCTGCCTGTCGGCCGAGTCGGGGGGCGATTGGGCAGCCGGATTCCTCACGCTGGTATTCATGCTTCTCGCCACACGATTCTTCCTCGTTCCAGGAACAAATATCGCCCCCTTTCCGGTGCTGCATCTCGAATCCCTTTCGATCTTTATTTCCATTCCGGCCTTCTTCGGGGTACCCGATCGGACTGCGGAATTGATGCAGTTTCCGCTGTGGTCTTGGGGGGCGCTGGTGGTAGCCGTTGTATCGGCCCGGTTCATATCATCCACCCTTACCGTCGACACTCCCGTCGAGAACGAATTGGTCTTCCCCTTGGAGCAGGGGCGGTGGCTGATCGGAGAGGGGGATAATCGCCTGTTCAATCACCATTGGCCGGCAAAAAGTCAGCGGGCAGCGCTGGATATCATCGGAATATCAACCCTGTGGTCTTCCCGGAAGAGGTTCCGGGAAGGTGCGGACAGCGGCCGCATCATATTCGGGGCGCCGGTGTACGCCCCCTGCTCGGGTCGCGTCGAGCAAGCCTGGGACGACACCCCGGACGGAGACGCGAACTGGCCGCGGTCCGGGGGTAACGAGATCGCGATCGACAACGGATCGGAGGTGGTGTTCCTCTCGCATCTGCGGCACGGAAGTGTGCAGGTCGTGGTGGGCCAATTCGTCGAAGCCGGTGAGCGCGTCGGCGCTGTCGGCAATTCGGGCAATTCCAGCGAGCCCCACCTTCACATCCATGCCGAAAGTGACGGCGAGCCAAGATATTTGGTGTTCCAGGGAATGCGCATGAGGTTCCACAAGGGCGCCGTTGTCGATACCCCGGGTAAAGAAAGGCAGCCGGCGACTTGAGCACCCGGTCGGCCGGGGCCGGGCGACCGGTTGCTCGCTGAGGGAAGCCGTCCGGTTCGAGGTCGCGCCGTCGCTGGACCGGCACTACGGCGATGCGATACCGAACTCGGCGTCCGTCGATCGACGCCGGGCTGTGCCTACCCTGCCGAGCTTCCGGCCGGATTCTATTCAGTTCCGCCGGGCTTCCAGGGCTTCGTGCAAGGTGACGGCCCATTGGTGGACGATCTGTTTGCGGCGAGCGGAATCATCGGTCAGGACATCGGCCAGGCCGAGCCCGCGCGCCAGGTCCAGGGTGGCCTGGACCAGGTGATGGGTGACCGGATCGGAGTCGTCGACCCCGAGCGCGTGAACGGCCCGTCGATGGGCGCCCCGGCCGAAGCGGGCTTCCAGCGGCACGATTCGTTCGCGTAGCGCCGGGTCGGCGGCGGCGTGCGTCCAGACCTGGAGGGCGGCTTTGAACAGCGTGCTGGTGTAGGACTCGACCAGCGCGGCCACCACCGCTTCCGTGCGGGCCAGGCCCGGTTCGGTGTCCACCGTGGATACGGCCTGGTCGGTGCGGGTGTCGAACATGTAGGTGAGTGCGGCGGTGATCAGATCTTCACGGGTGGGGAAATGATGCTGGGCCGCACCCCGCGACACCCCGGCGCGTTCGGCGACCACCGCCACTGTGGCCGCTGCCCATCCCTTTTCGGCCAGGCAGTCGATGGTCGCCTCGAGGAGCCGCTGCCGGGTGGCCCGGCTGCGGTCCTGTTTGGGTTCGTGGGGTGTCGCCATAGCGGCCTATTCTGCCGAGGGCGTTTCGGCGGCCGGGACGGCCCAGCGCGGTGGGCGCCGTTGCAGGAACGCGGTCATTCCCTCGATCACTTCCTCGGTGCCGAAGAAACTGCCCGAGCGGGCGGCCAGTTCGTCTGCGGAGCGGTCGAATTCGGCGAGGATCGGCGCGGTGGTGAGGCGTTTGCTCTCGGCGAGACCCTGCGGAGAGCCCTTGCGCAGTTCGTCCAGCAGTTCGGCGGTCCGGGCGGTCGGGTCGCCGGTCGCCAGGGTGATCAAGCCGATGCGCTCGGCGGTATCGGCGTCGAACTTCTCACCGGTCAGGAAATACCGGTCGGCCGCGCGCGGGATCATCCGGGGCAGCAGTGTCAGCGAGATGACGAACGGGGCCAGGCCGAGCCGGGCCTCGGTGAGCGCGAAACTGCTGGACAGGCCCGCGACGGCGATATCGCAGGCGGCGAGCAGGCCCATCCCGCCGGCGCGCACATTTCCGTCCACCCGCGCGATCACGGGCTTCGGGAGTTCCAGAATGGTGCGCAGCAATCGCACCATCCACTGGGTGCGGATATCGGCGGCGGCCGCGGGGTCGGCGGCCACCGCCTCCTTGAGATCCGCGCCGGCGCAGAAGGTGTTGCCGGTGTGGGTCAGGACCACACCCCGCACCCGGGGGTCGGCGGCAGCGCGTTCCAGCCCGTCCAGGAGTTCGGTTACCAGACGCGCGGAGATCGCGTTCCGGTTGTGCGGGGAGTCGAGGGTCAGGGTGACGAACCCGTCCTCGACGGCGTAATCGACGATCCGGGTCTCGGTTCCGGTCACGGTGGTCCTGCCTTTCCAGCCGGGCCGGGGCGCACTACCCCGGCCCGTGGCGCTCAGTAGGACTTCGGCAGACCCAGCGAATGCTGGGCGACGAAGTTGAGGATCATTTCCCGGCTCACCGGCGCCACCCGCGCGATGCGGGCCGCGCCGAGCATGGCGGCCAGACCGTATTCGGCGGTGAGACCCGACCCGCCGTGGGTCTGGATGGCCTGGTCGAGGGCTTTGATACTGGCTTCGGCCGCCGCGTATTTGGCCATGTTCGCGGCTTCGGCGGCACCCATCTCGTCACCGGCGTCGTAGAGGGTGGCCGCTTTGAGCATCATCAACCGGGCCAGTTCGAGTTCGATCTTCACCTGCGCCAGCGGATGCGAAATACCCTGGTGCGCACCGATCGGAGTCTTCCAGACCGTACGCTCCCTGGCGTATTCCACCGCCCGGTCGATGGCGTAACGGCCGACGCCGACCGCCATGGCGGCACCCATGATCCGCTCGGGATTCAGGCCCGCGAACAACTGCATGAGGGCGGCGTCCTCGGTGCCGACCAACGCGGTGGACGGTAGCCGGACATCGTCGAGGAACAGCGTGAACTGGTGGTCCGGTTCGATGATGTCCATTTCCTGCGGGGTCTTCGCGAACCCGGGCGCGTCGGTGGGGACGATGAACAGCGCGGGCTTGAGTTTCCCGGTCTTGTGGTCCTCGGTGCGGGCGACGATCAGCACCGCTTCGGCCTGGTCGACCCCGGAGATGAAGATCTTGCGGCCGGTGAGCAGCCAGTCGTCACCGTCGCGGCGGGCGGTGGTGGTGATCTGATGCGAATTGGAGCCGGCGTCGGGCTCGGTGATACCGAACACCATTTTGGCCGACCCGTCGGCGAGCTTCGGGAGCCATTCGGATTTCTGCTCGTCGGTTCCGTACTTGGTGATGATGGTGCCGCAGATCGCCGGGGACACCACCATCAGCAGCAGGCCCGCGCCCTGCGCGGACAGTTCCTCCATCACCAGCGCCAGTTCGTACATGCCGGCGCCGCCGCCGCCGTATTCCTCCGGCAGGTTCACGCCCAGGAAACCGAGCTTGCCCGCCTCGTTCCACAGTTCGTCGAGCGGCTCGTTCTTACGCGCCTTGGCCAGCACATAATCGCGGTAGCCGTATTTGGCGGCCAGCCCCGCGACCGCGGCCCGCAACTCTTTGCGTTCGTCGGATTCGATGAAGCTCATTGCTCACTCCTGGTTTTCGGCGGCGGGATCCACCACGGCGAGAACGGTGCCGACCTCGACCTGCCGGCCGACCTCGACATTGACGGCACTGAGCACCCCGTCCACCGGCGCGGCGACGGTGTGCTCCATCTTCATGGCCTCGAGCCACAGGATCGGCTGCCCGGCGGTGACGGTGCTGCCGACCTCGGCGCCCAGCCGGATCACACTGCCCGGCATCGGCGCCAACAGGGATCCGGTGGCGATCTGGTCGGCCGGATCGGTGAAGCGCGGCAGTCGCCGCACACTCACCGGGCCGAGCGCGGAATCGACGCAGACGAGATCGTCGTAGCGGGCCACGGCGAACTGCCGGCGCACCGGCCCGTGCTCACCGGGCACCGCCAGCACCACTTCACCGGGGGTCGCCGTGATCAACTCCAGGCCGGGGTAATCCGTCACTTCGATACCGGTCCGGGTGAACCGATAATCGACATCGTGGGTGCCCGTGGTCCGGCTCTCGTAGGACTTGCGCTGCGACTGCGCGGGCAGATTGCGCCAGCCGCTCGGGATACCGGCGACCACACCGGCACGGGTCCGGTTCGCGGCCGATTCGGCCAGCGCGGCCGCGACGATCGAGAGCTTCTCGTCGGCGGCGGTGAGCACGGGTGCGGCGAGCGCGTCCAGGCCGTGGGTGGCGAAGAACGCGGTATCGGTATCGCCGGCCAGGAACGCGGGATGACGCAGCACCCGGACCAGCAGGTCGCGGTTGGTGACCAGGCCGTGGATCCGGGCCCGCTGCAACGCCCCGGCCAGCAACCGGGCGGCCTCGTCGCGGGTGCGGCCGTAGGAGATGACCTTGGCGAGCATGGGGTCGTAGTGCACGCCCACCACGGATCCGTCCACCACTCCGGAATCCAGCCGGACGCCGGGTCGCGTCGGGAGATCGAATTCCGTGAGCACCGAGGAGATCTCGATATGGTGCACGGTGCCGCTCTGCGGCTGCCAATCCTGCGCGGGATCCTCGGCGTAGAGCCGGACCTCGATGGAATGGCCGCGCATGGGTGGCGGTTCGGGGTCCAGTCGCGCGCCCTGCGCGATTTCGAGCTGGAGCGCGACGAGATCGAGACCGGTGGTGCATTCGGTGACCGGGTGTTCCACCTGGAGCCGGGTGTTCATCTCCAGGAAGTAGAACTCGCCGGCCTCGTCGGCGAGGAACTCGACCGTTCCGGCTCCGGTGTAGCCGATGGCGGCAGCGGCCTGCCGGGCCGCGTCGAAGAGCCGGGCCCGCATACCGTCCGCTGCCGGGCCGGTGCCGTCGATCCGCTCCACCAACGGTGAGGGCGCTTCCTCGACCACCTTCTGGTGGCGGCGCTGGATCGAGCATTCGCGTTCGCCGACCGCCCAGATGGTGCCGTGGGTATCGGCCAGCACTTGGACCTCGATATGGCGGCCGGTCTCCAGATAGCGCTCACAGAAGACGGTCGGATCCCCGAAGGCCGATTCGGCTTCGCGCCGGGCCCCGGCGAGCTGCCCGGGGAGTTCGGCGAGGCTGCGCACCACGCGCATCCCGCGGCCACCACCGCCCGCGGATGCCTTGACGAGCACCGGCAGTTGCGCTTCGGTGACTTCGTCCGGGTCGAGCTCGGCCAGCACGGGGACGCCGGCGGCGTCCATCATCTTCTTGGCCGCGACCTTCGACCCCATCTCCTCGATGGCGGTGGCTCCAGGGCCGATCCACACCAGTCCGGCGGCTTCCACAGCGCGCGCGAATTCCGCGTTCTCGGAGAGGAATCCGTAACCGGGATGGACGGCGTCGGCGCCCGCGGCCTGCGCCGCGGCGATGATCAGATCCGCCCGCAGATAGGTCTGCGCCGGGGTGTTCCCGGGGAGCCGGACAGCGGCGTCGGCTTCGGCCACGTGGGGTGCCGCCGCGTCGGCGTCGGAGTACACCGCGACCGTGCCCAGGCCGGCCCGGCGGCAGGTCGCGAAGATCCGGCGGGCGATCTCCCCGCGATTGGCGACCAGGACACTGGTGATGAGCTGCGAATTCGTCACGTCCGGCCTCACATTCGGAAGACGCCGAAGGATTCGGCGCCCTGGATCGGGGCAGTGTGGATGGCCGACAGGGCCATACCGAGCACTGTGCGGGTGTCGCGCGGGTCGATGACCCCGTCGTCGTAGAGCCGCCCGGACATGAACATGGCCAGCGATTCCGCCTCGATCTGGGCTTCCACCATGGCCCGCATCCCGGCGTCGGCTTCTTCGTCGAAGGCCTGTCCGCGGGCTTCGGCCGAGGCGCGGCCGACGATGGAGATCACACCGGCCAGCTGCGCGCCGCCCATCACCGCGGATTTCGCGCTGGGCCAAGCGAATACGAACCGGGGGTCGTAGGCGCGGCCGCACATACCGTAGTGACCGGCGCCGTAGGAGGCACCCATGAGTACGGAGATGTGCGGGACCTTGGAGTTGGAAACCGCGTTGATCATCTGGGCACCGTGTTTGATGATGCCCTTCTGCTCGTATTCCTTGCCGACCATGTAGCCGGTGGTGTTGTGCAGGAACAGCAGGGGGGTGTTGGTCTTGTTGGCCAGCTGGATGAACTGGGTGGCCTTCTGCGATTCCTCGGAGAACAGCACACCGCGCGCGTTGGCGAGGATACCGACCGGATACCCGTGCAGTTCGGCCCAACCGGTGACCAGGCTGGAACCGTAGCGGGGTTTGAATTCGTCGAAATCGGAGCCGTCGACGATCCGGGCGATCACCTCGCGCGGGTCGAACGGGATCTTGAGATCGGGTGGGACGATGCCGAGCAGTTCGTCCGGGTCGTACAGCGGTTCGAGCACCGAGGGGCTCGGGGCCGGGCCCTTTTTCTTCCAGTTCAGCCGTTTGACGATACGCCGGCCGATCCGGATAGCGTCCTGTTCGTCGAGCGCGTAGTAATCGGCCAGGCCCGATACCCGGGCGTGCATATCGGCACCACCGAGGGATTCGTCGTCGGATTCCTCGCCCGTGGCCATCTTCACCAGCGGCGGGCCACCCAGGAACACTTTGGAGCGTTCCTTGATCATCACCACGTGATCGGACATGCCGGGGATGTAGGCGCCGCCCGCGGTGGAGTTGCCGAAGACCAGGGCGATGGTCGGGATACCGGCCGCCGACGCCTGGGTGAGATCGCGGAACATCCGCCCGCCGGGAACGAAGACCTCTTTCTGCGTGGGCAGATCGGCGCCGCCGGATTCCACCAGGGAGATCACCGGCAGCCGGTTCTCCCGGATGATGTCGTTGACCCGCAGTGTTTTCCGCAGTGTCCACGGGTTGGAGGTACCACCACGAACAGTGGGATCAGGCGCGACGATCATGCATTCCACGCCCTCGACCACACCGATTCCGGCGACCGTGCTCGCACCGACCTGGAACTCACTGCCCCACGCGGCCAGCGGGCACAGCTCCAGGAACGGAGAGTCCTCGTCGATGAGCAGTTCGATCCGTTCGCGGGCGGTCAGTTTGCCGCGTTTGCGATGCCGAGCCAGTTTTTCCGGGCCGCCGCCCGCGATGACCTTCGCGAACTCCGCCTCGACCTCGGCGAGCTTCGCGGTCATCGCCTCGGCCGCCGCGGTGTAGTCGCCGCCGGCGGTGTCGAGGGTGCTGCGCAGTGTCGTCATGCCTGGTATCCCAATCGTTTCGCGGCCAGGCCGGTGAGGATTTCGGTGGTGCCGCCGCCGATACCCAGGATCCGCATATCGCGGTACTGGCGCTCGACCTCGGATTCCCGCATATAGCCCAACCCGCCGAACAGCTGAACCGCCTGGTTGGCGACCCATTCACCCGATTCGACGGCGGTGTTCTTGGCGAAGCAGACCTCGGCGATCAGATCGGTCTCCCCGGCCGCGGCCCGCGCGGCGACATCGCGGGTGTACACCCGGGCGATATCGACCCGGCGTGCCATCTCGGTGACGGTGTTCTGCACGGCCTGACGGCTGATCAGCGGACGGCCGAAGGTTTCCCGGGAACGTACCCAGTCCAGGGTGAGGTCCAGGCAGCGTTGCGCGCTCGAATACGCCTGGACCGCGAGACCCACCCGCTCGCTGACGAACGCGGACGCGATCTGCAGAAAACCGGAGTTCTCCGGCCCCACCAGATTCGACACCGGGACCCGGACATCGGAATAGGACAGTTCGGCGGTATCGGAGGCCCGCCAGCCCATCTTGTCCAGTTTCCGGCCGACCGTGAAACCGGGGGCGCCCTTCTCGACCACCAGCAGCGAGACACCGGACGATCCGGGGCCGCCGGTGCGGACGGCGGTCACCACGAAATCGGCGCGGCAGCCGGAGGTGATGTAGGTCTTGGCGCCGTTGACGATGTAGTGGTCGCCGTCGCGGCGGGCGGTGGTGGTCAGATGCCCGACATCGGAACCGCCGCCGGGTTCGGTGATGGCCAGTGAACCGATCTTCTCCCCGGCCAGAGTCGGTTTCACCCAGCGTTCGATCTGCTCGGGGTCGCCGGCGCCGATGAGATGCGGTACGGCGATACCGCAGGTGAACAGCGAGGCGAACAGCCCCCCGGAGACACCCGCGTAGTGCAGTTCCTCGCAGACGATCGCGCCGTCGATTCCGTCGCCTCCGGCCCCGCCCGCGGCCTCGGGGAACTGGATACCCAGCAGTCCCAGCGCACCGGCCTTCTTGTGCAGATCGCGCGGGATCTCCCCGTCGCGTTCCCAGTCGTCGAGGTGGGGCAGGATCTCGCGTTCGGCGAACGCGCGCACGGTGGCACGCAGTTCGCGGCGCTCCGGTGTATTCCAGACGGTGCTCACGGCAGCAACTCCAACGGTATGTCGAGATAACGGGACCGCAGCCATTCGCCGAGTCCCTTCGCCTGCGGATCGAACCGGGCCTGATAGGCCACGCCTTCACCGAGCAGACCGGAGATCAGGAAGTTCAGGGCGCGCAGGTTCGGCAGGACATGCCGGGTGACCTCCAGCGCCGCGGTCTCGGGCAGCAGTTCGCGCACCCGGTCGACCGTGAGGGTGTGGACGAGCCAGCGCCATTGTTCGTCGGTGCGCACCCAGACACCAATATTGGCGTCACCGCCCTTGTCGCCGCTGCGGGCCAGCGCGATCGTACCGAGCGGGACCCGCTTCGTCGGCGCCGACGGAAATCGTTCGGGGAGTTCGGGTTCCGGAACCTCAGCCAGTTCCCGGGTCTGCGACGGTCCGCCGACCAGCACCTGGCAGCCGGCCGGTCGATGGGCGGTGTGCGAGACCTCGGCGGCATCGACGTACCCCGGGCGATAGACACCGTAGGGCGAGCCGTTACCGGGCGGGGCGGTGAAACTGCATCCCGGATAGCTGGCCAGGGCGAGTTCGACAGCGACGCTGGAGAAAGCGCGCCCCACCTTGTTCGGGTCGGGGTCACGGACCACACAGCGCAGCAGGGCGCTGGCCTGTTCCTCGGTATCGGCGTCGGGGCGGTCCAGCCGGGCCAGCGTCCAGTCCAGTTCGGCCGGGCGCTGCGGCAGCCAGGACTCCAGCTGCCGCCGGGCCAGCGCGGCCTTCTCCTCGATATCGAGACCGGTGAGGATGAACTCCATCTCGTTGCGGAACCCGCCGAGCGTGTTGAGCGAGACCTTCAGTGTGGGTGGCGGCGGTTCTCCCTCGACCCCGCGGATCGCTACCCGATCCGGCCCGTCGGCCGCGAGTTCGACCGTATCGAGCCGGGCGGTGACATCGGGACCGGCGTAGCGCGCGCCCTGGATCTCGTACATGAGCTGCGCGGCAACCGTATCCACGGTGACCGCGCCACCGGTGCCCGCGTGTTTGGTGATGACGCTGCTGCCGTCCGCGCGGATCTCCGCGAGCGGGAACCCGGGCCGGCCGAGGTCGGGGAGTTCGGTGAAGAACGCGAAATTGCCGCCGGTGGCCTGGGTGCCGCATTCGATCACGTGACCGGCCACCACCGCTCCGGCCAACTGGTGGTAATCGGTGCGTTTCCAGCCGAAATGCGCGGCGGCCGGGCCCACCACCACCGAAGCGTCGGTGACGCGCCCGGTGACCACCACATCCGCGCCCGCTTCCAGGCATTCGGCGATACCCCAGGCCCCGAGATAGGCGTTTGCGGTGAGCGGTGACCCGAGATCCAGTTCGGCGGCGCGGCCGGTGAGATCGTCGCCGTCCACGTATCCGACGCGGACCTCCAGGCCGAGCCGGGCCGCCAGTTCCCGTACCCTCTCCGCCAGTGCTGCCGGGTTCAGGCCACCGGCATTGGCGACGATCTGGACATCGCGTTCGAGCGCCAGGCCGAGGCAGTCCTCGAGCTGGCGCAGAAAAGTCTTGGCATAGCCGAGGCCGGTGTCCTTCATCCGGTCGCGACCCAGGATCAGCATGGTCAGTTCGGCGAGATAGTCGCCGGTCAGGACATCGAGCTGTCCGCCTTCGAGCATTTCGCGCATCGCGCCGAACCGGTCCCCGTAGAACCCGGAACAGTTACCGATCCGGATCAGGCCGGGATCGGCAGCCAGACCACTCATGAGCGGTTTCGCCTCCCTACCGCGGGACCGGGCGGGGTCGCCGGTATGCGCCCGTGGCTGTCCGCGTACCGCCCCAGCATCACAGGCGGCCGGTAAAAAATCAAGCACGCGTGCTTGTTAATTTCCCGGACCCCTACCCCGGCCCGCGCCGAGGCGAAGACCAGGCACAATAGGGTTCCGTGTCCACCGATGTCGCCGTAGTTCTGCTGTTCACCCTCGCCGGATTTCTCATCGGCGGCGCCTACACCACCCGGAAGACCACCCGGCCGCTGTCGATCGCCCTGGGAGCTTGCGCCGTGCTCGCGGCGGTGGGCGCGGTGTTCTGGCTGCTCTGAGAACCCCCGGGCCGAGGCTCGAGGCGAGCACCCACCCGGGAACCGGTCGATTGACCAGGTTTCGGACGCCTCACCAGGGGCAACACTGAGCACACGGCGCGCTGCGCGACAGGCCGGAAGTCGCGGTGAACCAGAGCCCGGGCTGCGCTCGGCTCCACCGAACTCCCCTGGCACCGCACCGCCGGAACACGCGCCGGCCCTGCCCCTCTGCGCCGGGCACGGCCGGCGCACCTTCCGTCCGGTCGGCCCATCAGCCCTCCCGAACGTCGGTCCCGCTGACCAGGGGATGGCCCGGGTCTTCCGCCCGTTTCCGAAGATGAGGATCCACCCGGATGGGCGCACCGGAAACCGGCATCCACCGCCGCTGGCCGACGTCAGAGGCCGGGCCGGTGTCAGAGCCAGCCCATCTGCTCCGCGACCCGTACTGCCTCGGCGCGGGTCCTGGTGGAGGTCTTTCCGATGGCAGCGGAGAGATGATTACGCACCGTCCCCTCCGAAAGGTGCAGGCGCCGCGCGATGGTCGCAGCGGTGCCGCCCTCCGCCGCGGCAGCGAGAACTTCGCGTTCCCGGGCCGTCAGCGGCGACGTACCCGCTGTCAGGGTTTCGGTGGCCAACGCCGGATCCACCACCCGCAGGCCCATATGGACCCGCCGGACCGCATCGGCCAGTTCCCGGGCGGGAGTGTCCTTGACCACGAACCCACCCGCGCCGGCGTCGATCGCCCGGCGCAGATAGCCGGGTCTGCCGAAGGTCGTCACCATGAGCACCCGCACCTCGGGATGCCGCGCGCGCAGTTCGGCCGCCGCGGCGATACCGTCGGGCCCCGGCATCTCGACATCGAGCAGCACCACATCCGGCTTCGTCCGCGCGACTGCTTCCAGTACCTCGTCACCGCGCCCCACCTCGGCGACCACCTCCAGATCGGATTCCAACCCGAGAAGTGCGGCCAGCGCGCCACGGACCAGCGCCTGATCGTCGGCCAACAGCAGCCGGATCACAACAGGACCGTCCCGCGCGTCGTCCCGATATCGAGCCGCAGCGCAGCGGGGCCGAGCCTCCGCGACGCCGCGCGCGCCGGATGTCGGGGCGCGGATCCCACCTCATTCCGGAACTGTGACGACCACACGGACTCCTCCTCCTACCGGCTCCGACAATGCCACCACTCCCCCGGCCGCCGCGGCACGTTCCCGCAATCCCGCCAGCCCGGAGCCGACGGCCCCCGTGCCGATCCCGCGTCCGTCGTCGGCGACCTCGATACTGCGCGACGTCACCGTGACGACGCAGCGCCGGGCCCCGCTGTGCCGCACCACATTCGTCACCGCCTCCCGCAATGCCCAGCCGAACAGCTCGTGCTCCCCCGGCGGCAGTTCCTGCGGGTCGGGCAGGTCGGCGGCGATACCGGCGGCATCGAGTGCGGCGCGCGCGTTACCGAGTTCCCGGCGCAAACTCACTTCGCGCAGGCCGCCGACGGTATCGCGGACACCGGCCAGCGCATCCCGCGCCAGGGTCTCGATATCGGCCAGCTCGGTCCGGGCCCGGTCCATATCGATATCGAGCAGCCGCTGGGCGAGCTCGGTTTTCACGGTGATGACGGTGAGCGAGTGGCCCAGGATGTCGTGGACGTCGCGGGCCACTCGGTTGCGTTCGGCCGCGATCGCGAGTTCGGCCTGCTGACGACGGGCCAGCTCGGTCAGCCGCGCGCCGCGTACGCCCAGTTGCCGCAGGGTCCAGATGACAACGGGTACGAAGGCCACGTACAGCGGGACGCCGGACGCGCCCGGCACGATCAGCACGGGCAGCAGGATCGCGAGCGCCACCGCCGCACACACGATGCCCGAGGCCCGCGCGGGCAACCGGAATACGGCGACGACCGCGATGTAGAGGATGCACGGCACCGCGGCGATGCCCAGCGACACCACCAGCGCGCCTGCGCACAGCACCATCACCGCGAGAATCGGCCACACCCGGCGATCGGCGGGCGGCAGCGCCGGTGGACCGGGCCGGCGGGGTTCGCGCAATCCGGCCAGCGACCAGACGATCAATGCCGCGTACCCGGCCAGCGCCGGTGTCGCCACGAGCGCGGCGGGTTGATCCTGTTGCCGCCAGAGCTGCAGGACCGGTGTCACCAGATATGCGAGCCACACCACCGCGATCAGGGCGCCCAGCCGGCTGCGACCGCCACCGTCGGCCGCGAAGACGCCGGTGCGGGCCAGTCGTTCCAGGAAACCGGTCGCGCGCGGCACCGCGGCGCGGGGCCTCATGCGCGGCCCCGGATCGATTCGGAGGCAGCTGTCCCGCCGCGGAGCCGGCGGCCGGCGCGGTGGTCGATCACGAAGACCGACCGTACCGAAAAGCCGCCGGACCACGGCGGCGGCATCGGTAGCGGCAGCTCGGGGCGCATCGCCGCTCAGCGCGCGGTATCGCGGCGGAACATCAGGGCCGCGCCGCCCACGAACACGGCGGTCCAGAGCGCGATGTTCACGACCGCCAGGGTGATGGAGGACCCGCTTGTCGCACCGAACGGCATCCGGACCAGGGTCGCCACCCCGTTGGTGGGCAGTAGCGCGGAAACGGTGCCGAACCAGCCGTTCAGCGGAACGAACAGCCCGCCGCCGAACGACAGCGCGGCCAGCGCCGGACCGAGCAACTGCATGACGTTCTCCGACGGCAGCAGGTATCCGATGAACAGTCCGAAGGCCGCGAAGACCAGCGAGGACGCCCACGCCAGCAGGAAACAGAACACCCAGGCTGTCACGGTGAGCCGCGCCCCGACCACCGCGCCCACAGCGAAGACCACCGCTACCGAGAGCAGTCCCAGCACCATCGCGACGACGGCTTTCGTGGCGATATAGGAGATCGGGCGCAGCGGGGTCAGCCGCAACTGCCGGCTCCAGCCCTGCGCTCGTTCGATCGCCACCATCGCACCACCGCTGGTGGTCGCCACCATGGCGCCGTAGACGGCCAGTGACACCATGACGTATCCGGTCATGTTCCCCGATCCGAAGGATTGCTCCCGGAAATCGGATTGCAGCCCGAAGATGGCGAAGAACACCGGCGGCATGATCAGGGTGACCAGCAGGGTGCGTCGATTGCGCAGCAGCCGTATCAACTCCATTCGCAGGAAACCGAACCGGAACCCGCCGGGAAAGCGGCCTTCGGGGAGGGAGGTGCGCGCGTCGAGAGTGGTCATCGGTGATCTCCGGTGGTGAGGGTGAGGAACGCGGATTCGAGATTGTGCGAAGTGATCTCGATATCCACGGCGGTCGTCTCGGTGAGCAGATAGCGGGCCAGAGTGTCGGAATCCCGGGTGTGCACCAGGATTCGCTCACCGGCCAGTTCGATATCGTCGACCCCGGGAACGGCCAGCAGCCGGGCCGGCTCGGCACCGGGCAGTGTGGCGGCGACCGTACGGCCCGCGGCCATATTCTTGATCTCGGCGGCGGTTCCGTCGGCCACCACCCGGCCGGCCCGCACCAGCACGATGCGGTCGGCGTAGGTATCGGCCTCGTCCAGGTAGTGGGTCGCGAAGACGATCGTGCGGCCGCGCCGGGAATCCTCGCGCATCGCGCTCCAGAACTCCCGGCGTCCTTCCACATCCATCCCGGTGGTCGGCTCGTCGAGCACGATGAGATCGGGATCCGGCAGCAGCGCCAGCGCGAACCGCAACCGTTGCTGCTGCCCGCCGGAGCATTTACCCACGCGGCGCCCGCCGATCTCGGTGAGCCCGGCACGGGCCAGCACTTCGTCCACCGGCCGCGGCCGGGCGTGCAGACTCGCCACGAGCCGGACGGTTTCGCTGACGGTCAGATCGGGCAGCAGACCGCCCGATTGCAGGACCGCCGCGACACGGCCCGCCGCCACGGCCCGTGCCGGATCCATGCCGAAGATCCGTGCGGTCCCGGAATCCGGTGCGGCCAGGCCCAGCACCATGTCCAGGGTGGTGGTCTTGCCCGCGCCGTTGGGCCCGAGGAAGGCGACTATCTCCGCGGGCGCGACCACCAGGTCCAGTCCGTCGACGGCCCGGATATCGCGACCGCCCGGTACCCGGAATCCTTTACGCAGACCGCATAGTTCGATCGCCGCCGGGCCGGGCGTACCGGAACCGGCCGTTTCCGCCGCCGGCCCGTTCGTCACTGTCGATTTCATGACTCCACGGTCTCCCGCGCGACGGCCCGATACCCCTACCTACTGTCACCGAACAGCCATGACGATTGTCATGGCTGTTCGGTGCGGCGGAAAGTGCGGCTCGGCTACGGGCTTCGGTGGTGGCTTCCGGTTCCGCGTTCAGCCGGCCTGCAGCAGGGCGGTCTTCAGTTCACGCGCCGCGGCCTCGGGATCGTCGGCGGCGGTGACCGCACGCACCACGACGACCCGCTCGGCGCCCGCGGCCAGAACTTCGGCGAGGGTGACACCGTCGATACCACCGATGGCGAACCACGGCCGACTCGGCTCGGCCGCCGCGGTTTCGCGCACCAACTCCAGCCCCGCGGGCGTACGCCCGGGTTTGGTGGGCGTGGCCCACACCGGACCGGTGCAGAAGTAATCGATGTTCTCGTCGGCCGCGGCCAGCCGGGCCTGTTCCCGGTCGTGTGTGGATCGCCCGATCACCGCATCCGGTCCGAGGATCTTGCGGGCGTACCAGGGTGGCAGGTCGTGCTGACCCAGGTGCAGGACATCCGCACCCGCCGCCAGCGCGATATCGGCGCGATCGTTCACCGCCAGCAGCGCCCCGTGCCGGCGGGTAGCGGCCTTCAGTTCGGCGAGGGCCGCGAGCTCACCCTTGGCTTCGAGCGGACCGAACTGCCGCTCCCCGGGCGACCCCTTGTCGCGCAGCTGGACGATATCGACACCACCGGCCAGCGCCGCTTCCGCGAACTCGGCCAGATCTCCCTTCTCCCGGCGGGCATCGGTGCACAGGTAGAGCCGGGCCGTGTTGAGACGGTCGCGCGGGGGCAGCGGTCGGCGAGGGGAGGACGGTTGCACAACTGCCACGGTAACCGCGCTAACGTGGAGAAGTTGCAGGAGGTGGAACGTAGTGCGAACATCCGCGCGCGCGGCGCGGGCGGCGAACCGGACAGGACCGGCGCGAGCCGGCCGGACGCTCCTCCACCGATCCGGCGGTTCCGCCGACGCGATTCGACCCCACGACGGCACCCCGAGGAGGTGGCACAGGTGAGCGAACCGGCCACCGGCTCGACACTGGCCGTCGTCGGGGGCGGAGTGATCGGACTGGCTGTGGCCTGGCGAGCCGCCGAGGCGGGTTGGACGGTCACCCTGTTCGATCCGGCCGTGGGCACCGGCGCCTCCTGGGTGGCCGGCGGAATGCTGGCTCCCCTCTCGGAGGGCTGGCCCGGCGAGGACGAGGTGCTGGAGTTCGGTGCCGCCGCACTCGCCCGCTGGCCGGATTTCGCGGCCCGGCTCCGAGCTGTCACCGGAGTGGACGTTTTCGTCGCCGCCGAGACCCTGACGGTCGCCCAGGACACCGCCGACGCCACCGACCTGCGCACCGTCGCCGAATGGGTCGGCGCGCGCGGACACGAACTGCGGATACTGGACCGGGCCGGGGTCCGCGAACTGGAACCGGCGCTGGCCCGCACGGTCCGCGCGGGACTGCTCGCCCCCGCCGAACCGGCCGTCGACAATCGGCTGCTGATCACCGCCCTGCGCAAGGCGGTGGCCGAAGCCGGGGTGACCGTGCGTCCGGAGCGGGTCGGCGACCTCGCCGAACTCGGGCAGCAGCAGGTGGTGCTGGCCGCGGGCGCAGCCTCGGCCGATCTGTGGCCCGGGCTGCCGGTCCGGCCGGTGAAGGGTGAGATCCTGCGGCTGCGGCACCGCCCCGGCGCGCAACCCCCACCCACCCGGGTGGTCCGCGCGCGGGTCCACGGGCGGCCCGTGTACTTCGTCCCCCGCGCCGACGGACTGGTGCTCGGCGCCACTCAGTACGAGGCCGGTTTCGATACGGCGGTCACCGTGGCCGGGGTCCGCGACCTGATCGGCGATGCCGAGACCGTCCTGCCCGGTATCGGCGAGTACGAACTGGCCGAGGCCCAGGCCGCGTCGCGACCCGGCTCCCCCGACAATCTTCCGCTCGTCGGACGCCTGTCCGACCGCGTGATCGCGGCCACCGGGCACGGACGCAACGGCATGCTGACCAGTGCGCTCACCGCCGACGCGGTCCTGGCCGAACTCCGCGGGAAGCCGCTGGCCGAGGCCGCGGCGGCCGATCCGCACCGGTTCACGGCAACATCTTCAGGAGGTAGTCGATGACACAGTCGTCAACACACGGGGCACCGGCGCACGGATCTTCCGTGCCGATCGGGGTCACGGTGAACGGCATCGACCACGAATTCACCGAACCGCTCACCGTGCGCGAACTGCTGGAACGCCTGGAACTGCCGTGTCAGGGCGTGGCCCTGGCGGTCGACGGCACCGTGTTCCCCAAATCGCGCTGGGACGAAACGGTGGGTCGCGGCTGGGAGATCGATGTGCTCACGGCGGTCCAGGGTGGCTGACGAAACGCTGCGCATCGCCGACCGCACCTTCGGTTCCCGGCTGATCATGGGTACCGGCGGCGCGGAGAATCTGACGGTGCTGGAGGAGGCCCTGCTCGCCTCCGGTACCGAACTGACCACCGTCGCCATGCGCCGGATCGACGCCGCGGGCGGTACCGGCGTGCTCGACCTCCTGAAGCGGCTCGATATCGCACCGCTGCCCAATACCGCCGGCTGCCGGACCGCGGCCGAGGCGGTGCTCACCGCCCAGCTGGCGGCCGAGGCACTCGACACCACCTGGGTCAAACTCGAGGTGATCGCCGACGACCGGACCCTGCTACCCGACCCGATCGAGCTGATCGATGCCGCCGAGCAGCTGGTGGACGCCGGTTTCACCGTGCTCCCCTACACCAACGACGACCCGGCGCTGGCCCGGCGGCTCGAGGATGCGGGCTGCGCGGCGGTGATGCCGCTGGGCGCCCCCATCGGTACCGGTCTGGGTATCGGCAATCCGCACAATATCGAGATGATCGTCAGCCGCGCCCAGGTGCCGGTGATCCTGGATGCCGGGATCGGTACCGCCAGCGACGCCGCGCTCGCGATGGAACTCGGCTGCTCGGCGGTCCTGCTGGCCACCGCGGTGACCCGGGCCAGGCATCCGGCGCTGATGGCGGCCGCCATGGCCGACGCGGTGCGGGCCGGCTACCGGGCGCGGGAGGCGGGCCGCATCCCGAAGCGGTTCTGGGCTCAGGCGTCCTCACCCGAGCGGTAGATCCCCGAGGCCGGGCCATCCGGGAGTGGGAGCCGGGCCGGGGCCGGGCTGCAGGTGGCCGATGGTCCTGACACGGTGAGGGCTGTCGCGGATCACCGATAGACGCGGGTCGGTTCACCCGGCGCTGATGAGTCTGGGGTTACGCCATCTCGGAGCGAGGCGATTCGGCGACCACGGCTGCGAGGTCCGGCCAGATCTCCGCAGCCGTGGTGAATCCGACCATGGATGAGTCAACGGCCCACGAAATGGAGGTCAGAGCCTACTGGCCGACTCCGCACCACGCGGCGAACCCTCGCAAGCTCTCCGTGCTCCGTGCTTCCTGACGCGCCAGCACCCGCACAGTCTCGTGCACCATCGGGTGGTACCGGGTCTGAATCGGCGCGATCTTGCGGGCCGTGTTCAACGCCTCGAGCGTCTTCGTTCGATCACCGTGCAGCAGGAACGCCCGGCCGAGATCGATGTACAGGTGGCCGGCGCGGGACTTCGGGGTATTCGTCGGGAGTACCAAGTTCTCGGCGCGCTTCACCGCCTCTGTTCCGTCCAACATTTCCACCGCCAGGCCCACCGCCCAGATGTCGGTATTCGCCTGGCCGAAGTTCATCACCGGATCGTGAAAGTCGGAGGGCCCTACCCGCGCGGCCGCCGACTGCGCTTCCGCCAGGTGGGCGTCCGCGGCGTCGCGGTTCCCCGACCGGGCCGCGGCAAGGCCGGACTGCAAGTGCAGGGTTCCCCAAGAGATCAGGCTCTCGAGGTCCGCCCCGTCGATTTCTGACTCCAGGTCCTTGCGGCACTGGTCGAGATAGACAACGGCTGTGTTCCAGTCACCGGCCGAGGTCAGCACCGATGCGCGATGGAACTGGGCACAGGCCATCCACAAGCGCGACCCGGACAGGGCCCCCGCCCAAGCCATCCGCTCGACAGCCAGCGTCGCCAGGTCGGTATATCCGAGCTTGTGCGCCAGACTCCGTGACGACGTGTACAGCTCACACAGCAGCAGGAAACCCTTCTCACGCTCCCGACCTTCGGTGCTGTGCACCAGTGCGCGAACCTCGGTCAGCAGCGCGGGCAGATCACTGGACAGCCGATAGAAGTTGGTCTCTCGCCGGTGCTTCCGAATCTGGGCCACATCCGCAGCGATCGCCGCGAACGGTCGCGGCACCACCCCGGCCGCCGGGAGATCGTGCGCCGCGAGTTCGACGCGGATCACAGCGATACCCGCGGCAACGTCACTCTGTTCCCTGGTGGTCCGTGGGTAGGGCTGTCCCATCAGTTCGGCCGGTGCCACCTTCAGAGCCCGCGCACACGACGACACGAATGCCGCACTCGCCGGTGCTCGCCCCTGTTCGACCGCGCGCACCAGCGACACCGACACGTGCGCTTCCGTGGCAAGCCGCGGCTGCGACCACCCCACCGATTTCCGCATCTCCGCCACGCGCTGGCCGACGCCCACCTGCGTGCTCATCGATCCCCATCCTGTCTCAGCGCCTGACAACAGCATGACAAAAACCCTTGGTACTTCACAGGGCCCGCCGAGTTGAAGCTGAAATCAGCACCCGTCCCGGATTGAACCCCGACGCCCGGAGCCGGGTGCCTTCCAACTGTCGGGGTCGGGGATGCAGGGGCGTGCAATGGTTGGGGAACTCCCGAGAGCAATCGCGATGATCCGCAAGGACATCCAGGGCGACGGGGTTGACGTCTTCCGTGTCGCCGACCGACACGGCTATCGCCTCGTGTGGACGGTCCGCCTCGATACGGGCCCGCTGGCAACCGCGCTGATTATGGCCGGCGCCATCATGGAACACGGCGCGACCGCGGTGATCGTCCCCTCATTCGAGCACGCCGACGCGGTACGGCACGCGATCACCGAGCACGCCGCCTTGCTCACTCCGGTGTGCGTCTACCCGCGCAGGCATCGGTGGCCGGTCGTGCAGCTGTGAGCGGCCACAGCGTCGCCCTGGTCCTGCTCTCTGCTTTCCTGGCCTGGTTCTCCGTGGTGATGTTCCGGGGGTGATACCGAATCCGGTAATGCCTACCCGTACGGACTTGTACCCACCAGAACGGTCATAGGTCATCCTCCAGGATGAGTGCCGACGCCCACCATCGGGCGACGCGGGCCCGCAGTGGATAGGGCATGCTGGTCGTCATGATCGAAGTCCGGGGCTTGACCAAGCACTACGGGCAGACCGTCGCGGTCCAGGACCTGACCTTCACTGTGAAACCCGGTCAGGTCACCGGCTTTCTCGGACCGAACGGCGCCGGTAAGTCCACCACTATGCGCATGATTCTCGGCCTGGATCGGCCGACTGCGGGCAGCGCGCTCGTCAACGGCAGACCGTACGGGCAGCTGAAGCATCCATTACGTGAGGTCGGCGCCCTACTGGATGCGAAATGGGTGCATCCGAACCGGTCGGCGCGGGCCCATCTGGAATGGATGGCCGCCTCCAACGGACTGCCGAAATCCCGGGTCGAAGAGGTGTTGCGACTGGTGGGTCTCTCCGAGGTCGCCGGTAAATCCGCCGGTGGGTTCTCGCTCGGCATGTCGCAGCGACTCGGCCTGGCGGGTGCGCTGCTGGGTGATCCGAAGGTCCTGCTGTTCGACGAGCCGGTCAACGGCCTGGACCCGGAGGGCATCCTCTGGATCCGGCGCTTCATGCAGCGGCTGGCCGCCGAGGGCCGTACCGTCCTGGTCTCCAGCCATCTGCTGTCGGAGATGTCGCAGACGGCCGACCACCTGGTGGTCATCGGCCGCGGCCGGCTCATCTCCGATTCCACTACCTCGGAGTTCATCGAACGCGCCTCGGAATCCTCGGTCCGGGTCCGCAGCCCACAGCTCGACGAGCTGCGCAGCCTGCTCACCTCCAACGGGATGACCGTGAAACAGAACGAGGGCGGCGCCGACGGTGCGGCTCTGGTGGTGAACGGAGTCACCAGCGACGCGGTCGGCGCGCTGGCCGGCGAACACAACATCACCCTCTTCGAACTCGCCCCGCAGCGGGGTTCGCTGGAGGAGGCGTTCATGCGGATGACCGGCGGAGATGTCCAGTATCACGGTGAGGTCGGCCCGCAGGGCGATGTCGCGGCGGTCCCGCCGGCCGCCGGCCCGGACCGGCCGGTCGAGGCCGAGGTTCTCGGAGGTACCAAATAATGGGCGTGATCGCCGCGGAACGCATCAAACTCACCTCGACCCGGTCACCCTGGTGGTGTTCGGTGATCGTGGTGGCCCTGGCGGTGGGTTTCGCCGCCCTGTTCGGGCTGATCGGCCGGATCGCGGCCGACGACCCGCAGGCCTCCGGTGCTCCGGCTCTGACCGTGGACACCGCCTTTCTCGGGATCAGCGGGTTCGGGGTCATGGTGCTGGCCATCATGGCCACCCTGACCGTGACCAGCGAATACCGGTTCGGCATCATTCGCACCACTTTCCAGGCGGTGCCCAATCGCCTGCTGGTGATCGGCACCAAGGCCGGTCTGGTCGGGTTGTACGCGGCGGCGCTGACCACTGTGCTGGCCTTCGCCGCGTACGCGGTGGCCAAAGCGGTGGCAGGTGACGCCGGATCGACGCTGGCACTGGAGGGCAACTGGCGGGCGCTGTACGCGATACCGATCCTCGCCTTCCTCAATGTGGTGCTCGCCATCGCCATCGGGGTGCTGGTCCGCCAATCGGCCGCGGCCATCTCGTTGATCGTGCTCTGGCAGCTGATCGTCGAACCGCTGGTCGGCGCGCTGGGTAAGGTGGGACGGGAGATCAGCGCGTTCCTGCCGTTCCAGAACGCGAGCCGTTTCGCGCTGATGGACGAGTCGATGGCGTCGGGTAACTGGCACTGGGGTGCATGGGGCAGCCTCGTCTACTTCATCGCCTTCGTCGCACTCGTCAGCGGCGCCGCACTGCTGGTCGTGAACCGGCGCGACGCCTGACCACGAACCACCCGAGCCGCTTCCCTCGCCGCTCGGGTAGTGGGTAGCGCGACCTTGTCGGGAGGATCGCGCGCCCCGCACACCGGCGGCCACTGCCCGGTCGTCGGAGTGCACTTACCACCGGCCCGGCGCGGTGACGCGCCGGGCCGGTGGTCGTGATCACACAGTGTGGTTGTTCACCCTGGTGATCGGCCCGGTCGCGGAGAACTCTTCGCGAGTTGCCAAATATCTGTAACCATGCGTTCACCAGTGGCAGGCCGGTCGTCGCTACGATCGGGTTCAGGCACCACACGTTTTCCATCGGCGGACCCAACGGCGTGCCGCACTCCTCCGATAGAGAGGCGACAGGTGACGATCATCAGCGTTCCCCCCACGTCCGATTCCCTGAGCTACGCTCGGGACGTGAACGAAAAGCCCTCCGGCCGTGCCGTACCGGAGCCGGAGGTCGACAGCGCCGCCGCGCCGGGCGCCGATCACGCGGATGAGATCGGGATCGGGCTGACCCCCGTACCCGGCAACGGCGAGACCGTCGGCTCCGGCCGCCCCCGCGTCCACCCGCTGTCCGCCCTGATGAGCGTGGCGAACCAGCGTCCGGACGTGATCGAGGTGCTGCGCCGGGCCCGCCATCAGCTCCCGGGTGATCCTGCTTTCGGCGATCCGCTGTCGGTCACCGGTCCCGGTGGCGCCCGCGCCGTCGCGCGCGCCGCCGACCGGCTGGTCGGCGACAACCCCAGTGCCGCCCGGGAGATCGGTTTCGGCGCGCTCCAGGTCTGGCAGGCGATGCTCGAACGCCTGGGGCGCGGTAAGGGCACCGAGGAGATGACGGTGATGTTCACCGATCTGGTCTCCTTCTCCTCCTGGTCGCTGACCGCGGGCGACGAGGCCACGCTCGACCTGCTGCGCAAGGTGGCCAAGGCCATCGAACCCCCCATCGCCGAACGCGGCGGTCAGGTGGTGAAACGGATGGGTGACGGCGTGATGGCGGTCTTCCCGTCCGCCGACCGGGCCGTAGCGGCCGCGATCGCGGCGAAACGCAATCTCGCCGATATCACCGTCGGCTCCTACCGGCCCCGGATGCGGATCGGCTTGCACACCGGATCACCACGCGAGATCGGCGGCGACTGGCTGGGTGTGGATGTCACCATCGCCGCCCGGGTGATGGAGGCGGGTGGCAACGGCAAGATGATGATCTCCGAGACCACGCTGGACGCGCTGGATCCGGAGACCCTGGCCGAACTCGGGCACACCGCCCGCCCCTACCGCCGTAGTTTCTTCGCCGCGCCGCTGAGCGGGGTGCCGGAGGATCTCCGGATCTACCGGATCAGTTCGACGCCCTGACCGACCCCGCGAGTCCAACGGACCGGACCTACCGACGGCGCAGTTCGGTGCGGACGGTACCGAGACAGAGCGCGATCCCTGTTCCTACCTCGTCACGCGGGTACGAACAGGGATCGGTCGCGGTCGGGAATCCAACAGTCGGCCGCGACGTCGCGGTTGTAGTTGTCCCGGAAATAGCCGACCAGATCAGCGATACCGGGATGCGGGTCGGTGCTGTCCCACAGCAGGGCGTGCGGGTAGGCGGGTGTCGGGTCGACCACGGGCACCCGGCGGATATGCGGATGCCACGGTGATTCGAAACCCTCGGCGCTGAAAGTGGCGAGGCTGTCCGAGGCGGCGATGTGCTCGATCACCATGGCGATCGGCGCCGGTCCGCGGTCGGTGGGAATATCGGGGAACATCTCCGATCGGCGGCTGCTGTCGATCACGACTCCGCTGTACCGGCTCAGTTCGCGGTAGTAGTCGGTCCATTCCGACTCCACCGAGGTCCCGGGCACCCACACCGTGACCCCGGCCAGTTCGGCGAGCGTCACCGCCGCCCGGCCGGCCAGCGGATGATCCTTGCCGACCAGCAGATGCAGAAGATCCAGGTGGAACGGGATCGCTTCGATCCGCGCGGGGAGGGCGCGCGGGCCACCGTGGGGGCGGGCGAAGGCCGCGTCGACCCGCCCGGCGACCAGGGCGTCCCGGGAGGTGACGAACGCGTTGGTCAGCACGATCTCGGTATCGCGCTCGGGGTGTCGGCCGAGGTAGTAACGCATGGCCCGCATCTCGGTCGCGCGTTCCCCCAGGACCGCGACCCGCAGCGGCCGCGGCCGCCGGATCACGGTGGCCACCGCCTCGTCGGCGACGGCGAGCAGTGACCGCGCATGCGGCAGGAACCGGGCGGCGGCTGCGGTGGGCGCGGCGCCGGTGGGCACTCGGTCGAACAGGTCGAGGCCGAACCCTCGCTCCAGTCGCGCGATCCGTTTGGACACCGCCTGCTGACTTATCCCGAGCAGCGCCGCGGCCGCGCTGAACTGACCTTCGTCCGCGACGGCGACGAAGGCCCGAACCGTGGCCAGATCCAGTTCGCCCACCCCACCTCCTGATACATCCAACGGTTGTCTCCACTCTCGTGTCGATTGTTCGACTCGTCACCTATGACCTGGTCATATGTAGCCGAAATGACCTTATCGGCCCGGCCTGACCGACAACCGGACGGCCTCGGGACCGGTTCGACGGCACGGGGTTATCGATGACGGACACATCTTTCGTGCATCTGCACAACCACACCGAGTACTCGATGCTCGACGGGATGGCGAAGGTGGGCCCGCTGTTCGCCGAAGCCGAACGGCTGGGGATGCCGGCCGTCGGGATGACCGATCACGGCAATATGTTCGGCGCGGCCGAGTTCTTTCGGGAGTCGCAGCGCTCCCCGGTGAAACCGGTCATCGGTATCGAGGCCTATATCGCGCCGGAATCGCGGTTCTCCGGTAAGCGGGTGTTCTGGGGCGACCCCGGGCAGAAATCCGACGATGTCTCGGGTTCCGGTGCGTACCTGCACCTGACATTGTTCGCCGCGAACGCGGTGGGACTGCGCAACCTCTTCCGGCTGTCGTCGCGGGCCTCCTTCGAAGGGCAGCTGGGGAAATGGCCGCGAATGGACGCCGAGCTCGTCGCCGAGCACGCCGAGGGGGTACTGGCCACCACGGGATGTCCGTCCGGTGAGGTCCAGACCCGGTTGCGCCTGGGACAATTCGACGCGGCCTATGCGGCGGCCGGACGCTGGCGCGACATCTTCGGCGCCGAGAATTTCTTCCTCGAGGTGATGGACCACGGTCTGGCGATCGAGCGCCGGGTCCGCGAAGATCTGCTCGCGATCGGCGCGAAAACCGGGCTGACACCGCTGGCCACCAACGACTGCCACTACGTCCTGCGGCAGCAGGCGGCCGCACACGAGGCGATGCTGTGTGTGCAGACAGGTAAGACACTGTCGGATCCGACCCGTTTCCGGTTCGACGGCGACGGTTTCCATCTCCGGTCCCCGGCGGAGATGCGGGCCCTGTGGGACGACGAGGTGCCCGGCGCCTGCGACGCCACCCTCGCGGTGGCCGAACGAATCGAACCGTACGACGAGATCTGGGAGTTCCGCGACCGGATGCCGGTGTTCCCCGTTCCGGCCGGGCATACCGAGGACAGCTGGTTGCGCCGGGAGGTGGACGCCGGGCTGCGCCGACGGTTCCCCGGTGGCGTTCCCGAGAACTATCGCGACCGCGCGGGATTCGAGCTGGACATCATCCGGGACAAGGGTTTTCCCGCCTACTTCCTGGTGGTCGGCGATCTGATCGCGTACGCGCGCGAGGTGGGGATCCGGGTCGGGCCCGGGCGCGGTTCGGCGGCCGGATCGCTGGTCGCCTACGCGCTCGCGATCACCAATATCGATCCCATCGAGCACGGGCTGTTGTTCGAACGTTTCCTCAATCCCGAACGCCCGTCCGCGCCCGATATAGACATAGATTTCGATGACCGGCGCCGGGGCGAGATGATCCGGTACGCCACCGAACGCTGGGGCGCGGACAAGGTCGCGCAGGTGATCACCTTCGGCACCATCAAGACCAAGGCGGCGATCAAGGACGCCGCCCGCGTGCAGTTCGGGCAGCCCGGCTTCGCGCTGGCCGACCGGATCACCAAGGCATTACCGCCCGCGGTGGCCGCCAAGGATATTCCGGTATCGGGGATCACCGATCCTGCCCACGAGCGCTACGGCGAGGCCGCGGAGGTGCGGGCACTCATCGAATCGGATCCGGATATGCGCCGGATCCACGACACCGCGGTAGGACTCGAGGGGATGGTCCGGGGCGCCGGAGTGCACGCCTGCGCGGTGATCCTGTCCAGTGAGCCGTTGCTCGACACTGTGCCGCTGTGGAAGCGGCCGCAGGACGGCGCGATCATCACCGGCTGGGACTATCCGTCGTGCGAGGCCGTCGGGCTGCTCAAAATGGATTTCCTCGGGTTGCGCACACTCACCGTCGTCGGTGACTGCCTGGACAATATCCGGGCCAACCGCGGTATCGAGATCGACCTGGACACGCTCGCCCTCGGCGACGAACCCACCTACTCCATGCTGGCCCGCGGCGACAACCTCGGTGTCTTCCAGATGGATTCGGCCGGGATGCGGGAACTACTGCTGCGCATGGCACCCACCGAGTTCAACGATCTGGTGGCCTCCAACGCGCTGTACCGCCCCGGGCCGATGGGCGTGGGGGCGCACTGGTCCTACGCCGATCGCAAGAACGGGCGCGAGGCGGTGACACCGATCCACCCCGAACTCGACGAACCGCTGCGCGAGATCCTCGCCGAAACCTACGCGCTGATCGTCTACCAGGAACAGATCATGCAGATAGCCCAGCAGGTCGCCGGTTACTCGCTGGGCCAGGCCGATCTGCTGCGCCGCGCGATGGGCAAGAAGAAACCGGAAGTGCTGGCCATGGAGTTCGAGAACTTCCGCGACGGTATGCGCGGCAACGGCTACCGCGACGAAGCGGTGACCGCGCTCTGGGAGGCGGTGCTGCCCTTCGCGGGGTACGCGTACAACAAATCTCACGCTGCCGGTTACAGCCTGGTGATGTACTGGACCGCCTTCCTCAAGGCCAACTATCCGGCGGAGTTCATGGCAGCGCTGCTCACCTCGGTCGGCGACGACAAGGACAAATCGGCGATCTATCTCGCCGACTGCCGCAAACGCGGGATCCGGGTCCTGCCACCGGATGTGAACCAGTCCGCGGCCACATTCACCAGTGTCGGCCCCGATATCCGCTTCGGCCTGGGCGCCGTCCGCAACGTCGGGGACCCGGTGGTACGGGCGGTGATCCGGGCGCGCGAGTCGGCCGGGGAGTTCACCGGTTTCTCGGACTACCTGACCAAGAGCGACGGGGTGGCATGCACCCGGAAGGTGGTCGAATCGTTGATCAAGGCCGGGGCTTTCGAATCACTCGGGCATCCCCGGAAAGGTCTGTTCTCGATCCACGGCGAAGCGATCGACGCGGTGACCGTCACCAAGAAGGCTGCCGCGCGCGGCCAGTTCGATCTGTTCTCCGGCGCCACCGCCGACCCGGATACGAACGGATCGATATTCGATCTGCCGGTGCCCGACGAGGAATGGGACACCAGGCAGCGACTGGGTTTCGAACGAGAGATGCTCGGACTCTACGTATCCGGCCATCCACTCGACGGGATCGCGACGGCACTCGCCGCCGCCGGCGATACTCCGATCGCCGCCCTGCTCGACCACCGGATACCGCACGGCCGCCGGGTGCGGGTGGCCGGAATCGTCGCCGCGGTGGACCGGCGGGTCACCCGCAGAGGCGAGCCGTGGGCGGTGGTGCGCCTGGAGGATCTGGAGGCGGGTACCGAGATCCTCTTCTTCCCGGCCGCCTATGCCACAGCCGCCGGATATCTCACCGAGGACGCTGTCGCGGTGATCACCGCGACGGTCAGTGTTCGCGACGGCCGGCAATCGCTGCTGGGTGATCAGGTGAGCACACCGGACCTGACCACCGCGGCTTCCGGCCGGCCGCTCACCCTCACCGTTCCCGTCGCTGCCTGCAATCCGCCGACGGTGCGCGCCCTGCGCGAGACTCTGCAACGCCATCCCGGACCGACCGATCTGCGGATCGAGCTGATCGGTGCGCGCGGGCCCCGGCTGCTCGCCCTGGACCCGCGCTTCCGGGTCACCACCTCACCCGCGCTGATGGGCGAGCTGAAAGCCCTCTTCGGACCTGCCTGCCTGCGATGACCATTCGTGGCCCGCTCGATACGGGCCGGAGGTGAGCCCCGGCGGGCAGGTCAGCCGGCCACGTGGACGGCGAGCAGAATCTCCGCCAGACCCGCGGGATCGTCCCGCATGAGGTTGTGCCCGCCGTCCAGTGAGTAGGTGGTCCATCCGGGATCCCGGCTCAGCCGCGCGTGGACACCGGTGAACGGCGAGGGGGTTTCCCACCCGGCGGCGTAGACATAGGTCCGGCTCCGGATATGGGCGAGATCGCCCGTGAGACGCAACGGCTGTCGCACCGAGGCCAGCGGATGCGGTGTCGCCCGCGGGTCGAAGAACGGGAGCGGACGGACGGCATCGCCGGTTTCCACCACGTCCCGATACCACCGATGCTCTTGCTCCGAGGCGAGATCCCAGCAGGAGTCGCCGTGTCCGGGCACCATGGCGTCGATGTACACCAGTGCGGCGACGTGGTCCGGCGCCCGGTCCGCGGCACCGGTGATCACCATGCCCCCGTAACTGTGACCGACGAGTACCGCGTCGCGGATGTTCTCGGCCGCCAGCACCGCGGTGACATCCCGGATATGAGTGTCCAGGTCGATACCGGGGTGACGCAGACTGCTCAGGTCACCAACCCCGGTGAGCGTCACCGGCAGTACCCGGTGCCCGTGTTCGCGAAGACGGTCGGTGAGGTCCTCGAAACACCATCCGCCGTGGCACATACCGGGAATCAGGATGTAGGTCGTCATGAAGTTCTTTCTCCGTTCCGAGTGGAAAGGGTTTGTGTCGCCGCGACGATCGAGCCGAGGGCACAGAGCAGCACCGTCCACAGCACCGGGGCGGTAGCGCCGAACCGATCGGCCAGCGCACCGGCGGCCCAGGGGCCCACCGTCTGCCCAGCCGCGAAAACGGCGGTGCAGGCCGCGAGCGTGGGAGTCCAGTCCGCTGCCGGAATGTGCTTCTCGACGATGGCGGTGACAACAGCCGGAACCGTCATGAAGGTGACCCCGTAGATCGCCGACGCGGCGAGAGCGACGGCGATACCCGACGAGATCAGGGCGAGCGCCGCGCCCCCGCTGAGCGTGGCCAGCACGACGGCCAGGACTCGGTTGCCCGGCCGGTGCGCGATCGGCCCGCGCCACAGCGCGGGCCCGATCGTCACCGCGAGTCCGAGAATTACCCACACACATACGACCTGGGAGTCCGGAGCCGACCGGTCCCGGAGGTACGCGGACAGGAAGGTGATGTAGGTGATGTAGCCGCCCGCGAACAGCAGGTAGGCCAGTACGGTCGGGCGCAACCCCCGCAGCCGGACCCGCCCACCCCCGGCGGCGACCGGGGCCGGCGCCGCGGCGGCGCGCCGACTCACCGCGGCGGCCAGACCCGCGAGGATCCCCAGCCCGAGCCATGCGGACTGCCAGTGACCGCCCATCAACGGAACAGCGATACCGCTCACGATGATGCCGAGTCCGGTGCCGGCGAAGTACACGGTGATGGGCGTACCCGACCCGGCCCGCGCCGCGAGATGAGCGGCGATCACTCCTCCGCTGATGAACACCACCGCCCCCGCCGCACCCGCTCCGGCTCGCAGGATCAGCAGGACCGGGAAGTCGCCGCTGCTTCCGGTGGCTGCCAGCGCGACTGCGATGAGGATCATGGCGCCACGGAAGGCCCGAGCGGGACCGAGACGCCGGACCAGGAGCGGCGTCGCCGCCGCGCCGAGCAGGTACCCGAGACCGTTCGCCGTGGCCGGGATCCCGGCGGCCGCCGAACTCCAGCCGAGATCGGCACGCATGGCCGGTAGCAGCAGACCGTAGGCGAACCGCGCGAAGCCGAGCGCCGAGGCGGTACCGAATGCCAGGCACACTGCCTGCCGCAACACCGGGGTGCCCGTTCCGGCCACCGGCGGATCCGGCGATCTCCGATTGCGCAGCCCGGCGAGATGGGCACGCAATCCGGTCCGGCGCCGCGGTCGGACGGTCTCCGACATGGGACTCCCTAGATAGAACCGATCAGTTCCATCGAACGATAGCAGTACATCGAACCAATCGGTACCATCAAATGTATGCCAGTAGCCAAGGGCTCCACCATCGATCCCGCACGCACCCGCGCCGCGGTGATCGATGCCGCCACCCCGCTGCTCTACGACCGCGGTATCGACGGGGTCGGCGTCGCCGAACTGTGCACGCGGCTGGGGATATCGAAAGAAACGCTGTACCGACACTTCGGCACCAAGGAGGGGCTCGTCCACGCCGTGCTCGAAGCACGCAGCGACCGGGTGATCACCTGGCTCACCGGAGCTGCCACAGCGGCAGGCCCCGACCCGGCCGACCGGCTGGCCGCCGTCTTCGCCGCGCTGGGCGAGTGGTACCTCGAACCCACCTTCCGCGGGTGCGCCATGATCAACGCCGCGACCCAGCACTACGACCCCGAGATCCGGGCCGTCACGGCCCGGCATCTGGACCGATGCCTGGCGCTGTTCACCGATATCGCCACCCGAACCGGCTCCGACGCACCGGATGCCCTGGGCCGGCAGTTGCTCATCGTCATGGAAGGCGCGACGGCGGTGGCAGCTCATCTGGGCCCGGACCAGGTCGGCGAACAAGCATGCGCTGCCGCGCTCTCCCTGCTGAACTCGACGATATCCGCACACAACGGCGCACTCGATGCGGATGCCCGGCCGCGGTGAAGTCGCACACCGCTGACACATCCGGCGGATTCGTTCCACTTCATCTCCACCGCCACCTCCGGCCATCCGGCGTCCGGCCCGATACCGCCGGCATATGGCCCGGCCCGATACCGCCGGCATATGGCCCGGAAGGGTTATCCGGAGCCGGCGAACCGGGGCGCAGCGTGGTGCGGCACAGTTGCGGTGGTGGACCGCGGGCTGGACGAAGTGTGGCGAACAGTGCGCGAGGTACTCGGCACGGCAGCAAGGGACGGCGGCCCCGCGATCGCGGCGTTCCCGGCGCGGGCCGCCGACCACCTCACCGAGGCGGCCGGCCGGCTCGAACGAGCGGCCGCGACGGGTGTACCCGATCAGCCGGCCGGCTTCGGTCCGGACGGCGAGATCGTCGCCACCGCCAGGTCTTCCTCCTACGTACGCGGCCGCGATCTGATCGACGAGGTGGACTACATCGCGCTGCGGCAGGCGCGAGGAAAAAATCAGCGCATGTCGTCCTCCCCGACTTTCGAGGAGATCCAACGACTGCAGGGATTCGACGGCCCGCACACCATCGTGGCGAAGAGCGCGATCGACGCAGTGGTCACCCGCAAAAGGCCGGCCCTGTACCGAGGGTTCGAGGAGGAACGGTACCGGGACGCCTTCGTCGCCGGCCCGGTGCGGCCCGGCGGCGGCACCACCGGGTACGGAACCTACGCCACCCCACTGGAGGAAGTCGCGCTCCATTACGCCGATCCCACCCGCAGAAGCGATCCCGCCGCCCGGCAGGCCCGGGTACTGCGGATGGCGTTACGCCCCGAGGCCAACGTGATCGGCCTGCGTGCCCTCGAGTCCGAACGCCGCGGCGTCATGGCACAGATCGATCGTGACCTACGGGACGTGCGCAATATCGCGAGGCCGACGACCGAGGACACGACTCGCTACGTGGAGCTGATGGAGATGCAGCTGGTGGTGGGCGATCTCGGCCAGTACGGTGCGCTGCGCGGCTACGACGTCATCGACGGATCCGACACGTTCAGGAACCAGGAGTGGAACATCCTCAATCCGACCGCCCTGATGGTCCAACGCTGACCGCCACCGTCCGGACGCGACCCGGTGCGTCCGGTCCCGCACACCATCGGCCCTGAGCATCCGGGTCGATTCGTCGCGGGCCCCGGCCGCGCCCCGATCGGCACCGCTACAGATCGAGATGCCGGTTGATCGCCATGGCAGCCTCGGCCAGGTCGGGGAGTTCGAGTACGCGGATCCCGCGCTCGCGTAGCTTCTCCACCCCCACACAGTTCTCGACGAAGGTCGACGGCTCCCGCCAGGCGATCACGACGACCGGGATCCCGGCCGCGAGCACTCGGTCGGTACACGGCAGCCGGGTCTCGGTCGCCCGCTCCGAACAGGGTTCCAGGGTGCTGTAGAGCGTCGCCCGCCGCAGTCGTGGATCGTCGGGATCCAGTTTGTCCAGCGCGGATTCCTCGGCGTGCACCTTCGGATCGGATTCCCGGGAGTAGCCAGTGGATATCTCGGCACCATCGGCCACGATCACGGCACCCACCGAAAACGCACCGGGGACCTGCGGACTCAGCCGCGAGAGAGCTATCGCCCGTTCCATCCAGTAGTGGTGATCGGGTTCGGGCACCGGGCCTCCTGTCCAGGGTGGTCGGGCGCAGTCCGTCCGCAGACCGCGCACGGCCGGAGCGAAGGCGGAGGTACGCCTGGTATCGCTGTCGGGCGCAGTCCGTCCGCAGACCGCGCACGGCCGGAGCGAAGGCGGAGGTACGCCTAGGGGCGATACCGCAACACTGCCACATCCCCGAGCCGGTCGATATCGATCAGACGCATCCGGTGGGTGGAGCCGCCGGGGAATCGGGCGGGATGCAGGAAACGCGGTGCGGCCGGGTCGCCGACCAGGGTAGGTCCGACGGCGAGCTGTAGTTCGTCGGCCAATCCACCGGCCAGGAGGGCGGTGTGGATCCGGCCGCCGCCCTCCACCATGAGCCGCCGGATACCGCGGGCACCGAGATCGTCGAGCAGCGGCCCGAATCCGAGGTCGGGGCCGAGCGCCACGATCTCGGCGGTTCCGGGGAGGCGGTCGCGCAGTCGGCGTGCGCCGTCCTCGGTGGTGTACACCAGCGGTGCGTGTTCGGCGGTTCCGTGATGCCAGAAACGTGCTTCCGGGTCCAGATCACCGCTCGCGGTCACCGTCACCTTGCGGGGGTATTCGGTCCGGCCCGCGGCGACCCGCTCGGCGCGTCGCGACTCGTCCCGCACGATCAGCCGTGGATTGTCGCGCCGCACGGTCTCGGCACCGACGAGTATCGCGTCCGCCCAGGCACGAACCCCGTCCACCCGGTCGAAATCCGCGTCGTTGGACAGCAGCAGACGTTCGGGCTCCGTATCGTCGATATAACCGTCGACACTCGTCGCGACCGACAGCAATACGTACGGTCTGCCCGCGCGCGTGGTTTCGTCGGCGACGGTGTCCATCTCAGTCCTCGGGTCCCAGCACGGCGCTGCGCGGGATCCCGAGCACCCGGGAATCCGCCGGTGCGGCCCCCGCTTCCGGATCGCCCACTCCACCCACCGGATCCGGGGCACCGCTGGGCTCCGGATTCTCCGGCGGGTACGGGGGGTTCAGCAGTACCGCGCGCTCACCCGGACCGCCCGGTTCGGCGTGCAGCCAGATGAACTCCGCGCCCAGGTCGACCGTGCGTGGCAGCGTGGCGACCAGTTCCGCCGCTTCGGCCGCCGAGCATTCCTCCGGGTCCATCCGGGCGGAGGTGGCCCGCAGCCCGGGCCAGGCGTCGGCGAAACCGGCGTGCAGCCGACGCTGATCGACCTCGTCCTCGGGAACCCAGGCGAGCTCCACACTTTCCATATTCGGGAAGACCGGCAGCGGTTTACCGGCGTCGGCGATCACGGTGGTGTATGTCCAGCCGCTCGGGGCGGTGGCGGTGACCCGTTGCGCGCGGACCCGGATATCGGCTGCCTTGATCCCGGCTTCCTCGTCGGCTTCGCGGACCGCGGCGTGCACCGCCGTCTCGTCGCTGTCGCGTGCTCCGCCGGGCAGTGCCCAGGTTCCGCCCTGGTGGCTCCACAGGGCGCGATGCTGTAGCAGCACCGCCGAACCACCTGTACCGAGCGGGGCACGCAACAGCAGCCCGGCCGCACCGAACAGGCCCCAGTGCCGCACACCACCCGGGCTTATGGACCACCCGTCACCGTCTCCACGCATCTCGCACCGCCCTCGTCGACCGTCGTCTCCATCCTGCCCCACGGCACCGAATGGGTGAGGGTTGTGGAGGTCGGGGCGCGCTCGTGGAGAATACCGAATACGCTCATAGGCGCGGTGTGGGCGATCTCGCGCGGCACCGGCGAAGCGATACAGCGCACACGGCGCCCAGAGTTGGAGGGTGGACATGACGCGGTTGGCGGTGGATCGGGTGGTATCCGAACCCGACCCGGCCCACCCGGAACCGGCGCCCGTCTCCGGCCGAGCGGGCATCGTCCGCCCCCGGATCACGCAGGCCTGGAAATGGTTGAATCCGGCACGGTTACGCCTGTTCGCGCAGTCGTCGCCGGGACGGCTGCTCGGGGTGGGATTGCTGCTGGTCGTGCTGTGTCTGGGTTCGGGGGCGATCACCGCGGGCGCCGTCCACGACCGCCAGCGCGACCTCGACATACTGCTCGCCCACACCGAACCCGATGCGAACGCGGCACATCGGCTCTACACCTCGCTCTCGGTCGCCGACGCGGCCGCGGCCACGGCATTCATCTCCGGTGGTCTGGAACCCCAGCAGGTGCGCGAACGCTACAGCCAGGCGCTGGGGGAAGCGGGCGCCGATCTGGTGACACTGTCCGGTGACGACGCCCAGGATGTCGGGCAGCGGATGGGGATCGGATCGGGGCTCCCGGTGTACTCGGGCCTGGTGGAGACCGCCCGTGCGAACAACCGTGAAGGGCATCCGGTCGGCGCGGCGTATCTGAGCGAGGCATCCTCGCAGATGCAAACGGTGCTGCTGCCGACGGCGGAACAGCTGTACGTGCGCCGCGCGGCCGCGGTCGATACCGCCCAGGACCGGCACGTCCGGCCGCCGTGGTTCGCGATCGTACTGCTCGTGGTGACCGTGATCGCGCTCGTCTGGGGGCAACGGCTGCTGGCCCGGCACTGGCACCGGACCTTCAATCCCGGTCTGCTGCTGGCCTCGGGCGCGCTGCTGATCCTCATGCTGTGGACAGTGATCGCCGGATCGGTCTCGTCGGTGGCCATGTCCAGCGGCCGCGCCGACGGCACGGTACCCGCCGCCCGGCTCACCGAGAGTCGTATCCTCGCGCAGCAGGCGCGGTCGGCGGAAACCCTGAAACTGGTACGCCGCGACACCACCGGCGACTACGACCACGCGTTCGACGCCAATATCACCCGGCTCAACGAATTGCTCGCCGGCCACACCGACCGGGCCACCGTCGACGCGCGCGCCGCCCTGCTGCACTGGTTGGCCGCACATCAGCGGATGAACGAGGCACTCAACCGCGGGGAATTCGCCCGGGCGGCCACGATCGCGACCGCGCCGGGCGCCGAGAACGCGACCGTCCATGTGGAATCCCTGGACAACGCGCTGGCCGGCGGTATCACCGACACCCGGGAGACACTGCGCAGCAATATTTTCCACAGCGCCCGGGTACTCGACTATCTGGCGCCCGGTGCACTGATCCTCGGTATCGCCGCCGCGGCGTATATCGCCTTCGGCATCTGGCCAAGACTGCGGGAGTATCGATGAGGTTTGCGCGAATCCCGGCCCGACCGGTGGGCCCGCGGCGGCCGACGCGGCGATCGTGGCCGCTACGGGCCGGTGTGGCGTGCACCGCCCTGCTGCTCGCGGGTTGCGCTACCGGCCCGGGCCCGCACAGCGAGATACCGCACAGCGACTACGCCGCACCGCCGCTACCCGCCCAGGCGACGGCGATGGAAGCCGACGGCCCGTTACCCCTGCCCGACGACCCCACCAACTGTGGCGATCCGACCGCTGGGCTGCGCCCCATCGGCCCGGGTGCGACGGGTCCCGTGCTGGACCGGATCCGGGCCCGCGGCCGGCTGGTCGTGGGCTTGGACACCGGGAGCAATCTGTTCAGCTTCCGGGATCCCGAGAGCGGTGTGATCGTCGGTTTCGATGCCGATATCGCCCGCGAAGTGGCCCGGGATCTCTTCGGCGATCCAGAGAAGATCGAATACCGCAGTCTCGGTTCCGAGGAGCGGGAGGACGCGCTGATCGAACACCGGGTGGACATGGTCGTCAAGACCATGACCATCACGTGCGCCCGGTTGGAGCGGGTGGCCTTCTCCACGGTGTATCTGAAGGCACATCAGCGGGTGCTCGCGATGCAGAATTCCGGGATCCGGAGTCTGGCGGATCTGGCGAACAAGCGGGTCTGCACCATCCGCGGCACCACCTCGCTGGAACATATCAGCCAGATCCAGCCCGATGCCTCCATTCTCACCGTGCCCACCTGGGCCGACTGCCTGGTGGTGTTGCAGCAGCGGCAGGTCGACGCGGTGAGCACCGACGACGCGATCCTGGCCGGTCTCGCCGAACAGGACCCCTACACCGAACTGGTGGGCCCGAGTATCAGTGAGGAACCGTACGGGATCGGTATCCCCAAGGGGGACGATGATCTGGTGCGATTCGTCAACGGCACACTCGACCGCGTCCGCGCGGACGGTACCTGGAGCCGTCTCTACAACAAGTGGCTGTCGGCCCTCGGCCCCACTCCCGGACCCCCGCCGCCGACCTATCGGGACTGATCGCCTTGGCGACGGACGAGTCGGGAACCCGGTCCGGCTCCGGTGATGATCCGGAGCCGCCGGCGACCCGTGCGGTCGACGCCACCGCGCTCCGGTCGCCGGACGAGACACCCAGTGCGGCCACCCAGCTCGGCGCCGGGCGCTCCCGGGACGAGCGTGCTACGCCCGGGGCCGCCGCGAGCCCGGGCACCGGATCGGCCGATACCCCCGAGGCAGTCGCGGTCGCGGAGAAAGCCGTCACCACGGCAGCGAGTACCGGCGGCGCACCGGAAACGGCGGCGGTTGCGAGCACCGGGGCCGCACCGGACACTGCGGCGGTCGCCGGTACCGCCGCGTATCCGGGCACCGCGGCGGATGCGTCGTCCGCGAGCACCGGGAGAAGGCCCGACGGTGGATCGACCGTGGGATCCGGGCGCGGCAGCGGATCCCAGCTGCGGACCGGGCGGAGCTCGCGCACCGTGCGGTCCCGGCCCACGGTGCGCACGCTGGTCGCGGGACTGGTCGAGATCCCACCCGTCGCGGCGGCCGACCCGGTCGCCGCGGTCCTGACCGACCCGGTCGTGGCGGAGGGCAAACGCTTCTGCTGGCGCTGCGGTAAGCCGGTGGGCCGGGCGGATGCGACCGGCCCGGCCACCACCCGCGGCATCTGCCCGAATTGCGATGCCGCCTACGATTTCCGTCCGACGCTGAGCCCGGGCGATATGGTCGCCGGCCAGTACGAGGTACAGGGTTGTCTCGCGCACGGCGGGCTGGGCTGGATCTACCTGGCCGTCGACCGTAATGTCAGCGACCGCTGGGTGGTGCTCAAGGGGCTGCTGCACGCCGACGATATCGAGGCACAGGCAGTGGCCGTGGCGGAGCGGGAGTTCCTGGCCGAGGTCGCCCACCCCGGTATCGTGAAGATCCACAACTTCGTCGAACACCTGACACCCGACGGGGAACCGATCGGGTTCATCGTGATGGAGTACGTGGGCGGCCGGTCCCTGCGCGGCATGCTCGACGACCACAGACGTCCCGAGCGGATCCCGGTGGACCAGGCCATCGCCTACATCCTGGAAGTACTGCCCGCACTGGACTACCTGCACGCGACCGGGCTCACCTACAACGACCTCAAACCCGACAACATCATGGTGACCGAGGACCAGGTCAAACTGCTCGATCTGGGGGCGGTGGCACCGATCGAGGCCTACGGGAACCTGTACGGGACACGCGGGTTCCAGGCGCCCGAGATCGCCCGGACCGGGCCCACGATCGCCTCCGATATCTACACGGTCGGCCGTACTCTCGCCGTGCTCACCCTGAACATGCCCACCGAGCACGGCGCCTATCGAGACGGGCTGCCCACGCCGGAGGACGATCCGATGCTGGCGCGCTACGAATCGTTCCATCGGCTGCTGCTGTGTGCCACCGATCCCGATCCGGATCGCCGGTTCCCCTCGGCCGGTGCCATGGCCGACCAGCTGTCGGGGGTGCTACGGGAGATCCTGGCGCTGGACACCGGTGTGGAGCGACCGCACCGATCCACAGTTTTCGGCAAACAGCGCAGTGCGTTCGGGGCCCAGGAGCTGATCGGTCAGACCGATGCCTACGCCGACGGTATCGCCCGCGACACCCTGCTCTCGGCCACCGATATCGCGGCCGCGCTGCCGATCCCGATGCTGCCCCGCAGCGATCCGGCCGCCGCCCGACTCACCGACACCCTGCAGTCGGATCCGGAGCAGGCGCTGGCCGCGCTGCACGAAGCGCGTGAACAGCTCGCCGAAGACCCGGCCGCGGCACCGGAGAATCTGGAACGCGAACTTCGCCTCGCCGAGGCCCGGATTCTGCTGGATTCCGGCCGCGTCACCGAAGCCACCGAACTGCTCGACGCGATACCGCGGACCAGCCGCCGGGATTGGCGTATCGACTGGTACACCGGTTTGGCCGGGTTGCGTGAGAACGACTACGAGAAGGCTTATTCCGCGTTCGACGCCGTGTTGCGAGTGCTGCCGGGCGAACTGGCGCCGAAACTCGCGCTGGCAGCCACCGCCGAACTCGTACTCCAGCATTGGGAACCGGACGAGACCCGGGCCTGGCGTGATTACGCCGAGAACTTCTACGCCACCGCCTGGCGCACCGACCACAGTCTGGTGAGCGCGGCGTTCGGTTCGGCCCGCCTGCTCACCGCGGCCGGCCGGCACCCGGAAGCCGTCGCCGCACTGGACGAGGTGCCCGGTTCCTCCCGCTACTTCACGACCGCCCGGATGACCGTGGTGTTGTTGCTGCTCACCAGTGCGCCCGTGGCCGAACTACCGGAAGATCTGTTGCGCGAGGCGGCGGCCCGCGTGGAAGCGCTGCCGCCCGACGAACGCCGCGCGGTCCAGCTGCGGGTCATGGTGCTGGGCAGTGCCCTGGCCTGGCTGCGGGCCGGTAACACCCCGCGCCGGCCCCGGCCACCGATCATGGGAATCGCGTTCACCGAGCACGCCCTGCGAGACGGGACCGAATCCGGTCTGCGCACTCTCGCGCGCTTCGCGCCCGGCCGCCGCCACCGCTACGCGCTGGTCGACTTGGCCAATTACATCCGGCCGACCACCTGGTTCTGATACGGCGTGCTCAGGCGGTGCCGGACAGTATGTTCCGACTGCGGACTGTACCCATATTCCCGAAACCCGCGGCGGATGTCTCCGGGCCGGTGCCGGCCGTAGCCTTCGATGACCGGGCGCGGCGCCGCGCAGTACCGATCCGGCCGCCTGGCCGCACGAACCGCCGGATCCCTCCCACCGCTGGCGGACCGGGCCGCGCCGGTACCTGCCGGTCGGCGGTAGTTTCGACCCCGCGACCGATGCACGAGCGAAAGCAGTTCTGAATGACGGACCCGGCCCATCCCGCCCGCGTCGTATCCGCCGCCGATATCCAGCAGGTCGTGGGACCGCAGGACCAGTTCCTGGTGCCCTGCGTCACCGCTGAGACCTGTGGCGCCCGAGCGATCTCCGCGGGCCTGGTGAACATGCCACCGGGCAAGATCGCGCGAGCGCACTACCACGCGCATTCCGAGACTATCGTCGTGTGCACCCGTGGTACCGCCGCGACGCTGATCGGCCCGGATCTGGTCCCGCATGTGCACGGGCCCGGTGAATTCCTCTACATCCCGGCGGGAGTCGTGCACGTCGCCGTGAACCTGAGCGCGGCCGAGGATCTGGTCGCCCTCGATATCCGCACCGATCCGAAGTTCAGCGAGGACACGGTCCTGGCACCGGAGTTCGACGAAGCCGCCGCCGCGGTCGCGGCGCGGTTGCTGCGGGAACACGCTGCGGCGTGAACGGCATCGTCACCCGCGAGGCGGGGAGCGACACTGCACCGAGTTCGGCGATACGACTCGGTTTCGCGGGCGCGTCGGTCGATCGGATCGGTCACGGTATCGCCCCGGCGGTCCGGGAGGGTGGAGCATGAAGAGTTCGGGTATCACCGGGGTGTGGGAAGTGGTGGCCGAAGGCGCGCCGTTCGAGTACCACGTCATGACCTTCCACGCCGACGGCACGATGCTGCAGTCGAACCCGGACTCCGGTAACCGGACATCCAGCGACAGCAACGGTATGGGCACCTGGCGTGCCGACGGGGCGCGGGTCCGCGGGGCCTTCGTCGAGTTCTCCGTGGATCGCGCGAATCCGAATTCGGTGAGCCGGGGAATCATCCGGTTCGACGTGGAGGTCACCGGCGATACTTTCACCGGGTCGGCGAGCGCGACCTTCTACGATCTGTCCGGCGTAGCGCTCGGCCCCGCGGCACCGGCCCGCTTCCGGGGCCGCCGGTTCGACGCGTTCGCGCTGATCCCCGAGCCGTAGCCGTGGCGTCGACACCGTGGCCGGAGGGCCGGTACGGAACCTGCCCTCCGGCGGTGCTCAGTCCGCCCAGACGGTTTCGATCGGGGTCGCCTCGGTCGGTGGTGGCGTGGGCACGCCGTTCGGGGTGCGGGAGAAGCGGGGTGCCGGAGCGTGCTGGGTGACATCGTCCAGTTCGATGAGCGAACCGCGGGCGGCGATATGTTCGTTCGCGCTCGCCTCGTCGAAGGTGAGCACCGGGCTCACACAGGCATCGGTGCCGGTGAAGATCGCGGCCCATTCGTCGCGGGTCTTGCTGCGGAACTTCTCGGTGAACAGCTTCTTCAGCGTGTCCTGCCCGGCCGGGTCCATTTGGAAAGGCAGGCCCTCGGGGTCGATCTCCAGGCCGGCCAGCAGCTGGGCGTAGAACTGCGGTTCGATGGCGCCCACGGCCATGTACTTGCCGTCGGCGGTCTCGTAGGTGTCGTAGAACGCCATTCCGGTGTCGAGCAGGTTCGTACCGCGCTCCGAGGACCAGGCGCCGGTACCGCGGAAGGCCCAGATCATATTGGACAGTGCGAGCGTGCCGTCCACCATCGCGGCGTCGATGACCTGGCCTTCGCCGGAGTTCTGCCGTTCCACCAGCGCGGCGAGGATGCCGAACACCAGGAACATGGACCCGCCACCGAAATCGCCGACCATGTTCAGCGGCGGTACCGGCCGTTCGCCCTTGCGGCCGATGGCGTGCAGGACGCCGGTGAGGCTGATGTAGTTGATGTCGTGCCCGGCGCGGTCGGAGAGCGGGCCCTGCTGTCCCCAGCCGGTCATCCGGCCGTAGACCAGCCGCGGGTTACGACCGAGCAGATCGTCGGGGCCGAGTCCGAGCCGCTCGGTGACGCCGGGCCGGAACCCTTCGATGAACACGTCGGCCTTCTCGACCAGCGCGAGCACATTCTCGATATCCGCCGGGTTCTTGAGGTCGGCCTCCACGATCGTGCGACCGCGCAGCTGCGGCCGGTCGGCCCCACCGGGCAGTTGACCGGCCCGCTGGACCCGCACCACATCGGCGCCGAGATCGGCCAGCAGCAGCGCGGCGTGCGGCCCCGGGCCGATCCCGGCCAGTTCGATCACGCGAATGCCCGCGAGCGGGCCCTGCTTGGTGGCGGTGGATGGTGTACTCACGCCCTACCTCGGTTCATCGTCGATCCATTGTCTACCCCGCGGGGCATATTGACAGTATGACAACAGCGGCGCCGAGTCACGGGGTCGGCGCGGTTCGCCCAGCGGTTGCGACAGCACCGGTAACGATGAGATCCTTCATTCCGAAAAGAGACCAAATGGTTTTGTAGGAACGGTCGGTCTGGCAACTATGCAGGTGAACAACGAGCTGATCACGACGATCCGGCGCGCCGCCGACGACGTTTCTCGCGGAGAAGTCGACGATCGAACCCGATGCTCGCGCAAGCGAAACGGCGGACGGAAGATCGGGCCGAGCCGAAGGTGTGGCGGACCGGGCGAACGACCCGAAGCCGCCGCACCCGGACTCCTCAACTGAATTCAGGCTTCGAAGGAGTATCGCATGGCTATCGGATCGAAGGCAGAATTACGGGCCGTCACCGAGCATCTGACAGGGATCTTCCGTGAAGCCGTGACACACAAGAGCACTTCCTGGCGGCGCATCAATCGCGAAGTCACCAGAGGATTGGAACAGCTGTCCAGCTCCGATAAAACCTTCCAGTGGTTTCGCCGCCCCGAACAGAAATTCGAATGGTTCATTCGCCGCGAGCAGAAATTCGAATGGTTTTCTCCCCGCAAGCCGGTGACCCCGACATCACCTACCGCCAGCTCCTTCAAGATGGTCAAAATGAGATCCGAATACATCGGGGAGCACCTGCCGGGCAACAATATATTTGCCGGAAGAATGGTCCAGTACGTGAGCGACCCCAAGAAGCGGGAACGTTTTCGCATCCATATAGTCGATGGAAAGATTTACGATGCCAAGGGAAATCTTTTCGATACTACGAAAACATTCCTGGGCAGGCGCCGCGACGCGATCTACGTCGTGGACGAAGAAGGAAGAATGTACGCCCACAAGATGAGCATGACCGGAAAGTTCCACCACTCGAGCCTGCTGGCCGGAAGACCGGCCGCCGGAGCAGGAACCATGCGGGTGGAAAACGGGGTGCTGACCTACATCAGCGACCGAAGTGGGCACTATCGCCCGACACGCCCCCTCACAGACCAGGTCATAGCGCAACTGCGCAGCCTGCGCGTTGCGATGGATCGGGTGTCCATCGATATTCTGGCGCCGGCATAGTGTGGAGGATTCGGAGATGAACGAAGATCAGCGAGCAGTTGTGAACGCCGTTCTCTACGGCGTTCAGTTCGCAGAGACCCTGAATGAATCCGAGGTCGAACGTACGTCTTCGTCCCTGCTCGACTATCCGCTCTGGTCGCTCACACCGGAGCAGGAGTACCGATCGATTGTCGATGCACTCGGATCCGGCTCGAAAATCGGTTCGCTTGTTGAAGAAAAGCATTCCGAAGCCGCCGTACGAGATTTTCTGCAACAGGTTGTCGACCGTCTCGATTCGATGCGGCCGTGGCCGGATCCGCCATTTCAAGAGCTATCGGAACTCAGATGGAGCGAATTCTCCGATGCGCCGGCGATTGCGCAGGTAGATATGAGCTGGCCAGAAATCGAGACGCAAGTGGGCAGAATATTCACCGAATCTCTTCCGGATTCTCGCCAATATCTGCTGCTACGGCTTCGTTCCGGTATCGAAGTGGGGTTCGTTTGGTCCGGCGAGAACGAGGACTTCACGGCGATCGTCGCCCCCGATGCCTCGGTTCCGGCAGCAGAGATCGTGCAGGAAATCGTCGATGCCACCGAGCTCAGCTCGCCGGAGGTCGTTGTTCTCGGTGAAACTACGCAGTAGCCGATCCGATCACGGACCCGGCCGTGAACGGGCCGATGATCATGACCCGCCGACGCCCGGTCGCCGGACCACAGCGAGACGCCCCACCGTGGCAGGGGCGGGAGTCATCGGCCCGACGCAATAGATGTCGGTGCGCCGGAGCAGACTGTCGATATGCCGGACTGTGCGGTAACACGCCTCGACGCGACGGATTTCGACACCGCGATCGGCCGTTGCACCATCGCCTGGCGGGCGGACGCGGTGGCCCGCTTCCACCTGCCCGGTACCGATCCCGGCAGCACCTTCGCCCGCTTCAGCGGCGACGACGTGCGCCCGATCCCGGTACCCGCCGACGGCCCGCGCGCCGCAGCGGTCGCCGCTGTCCGCGCCCACCTCGACGGTGACCTCGACAACCTCCGCTGGATACCTCTCGACCTGGCCGGGCTCCCGGAATTCCACCGGGCGGTGTACGCCGTCACCCGCGCCATCGACCCGGGCCACACACTCAGCTACGGAGAGGTCGCGCGACGCTGCGGCGCGGTGGGCGCGGCCCAGGCCGTCGGACAGGCGCTCGGCAGCAACCCGATCCCGCTCATCGTGCCCTGCCACCGTGTCCTGGCCGCCGATCATTCCCTGCACGGCTTCTCGGCGCCGGGTGGAATCGGCACGAAATCGGAACTGCTGGCGATCGAAGGCACCCCGGGCTTCGGCGAACCGACGCTGTTCTGATCGAACCCGGATATCGGCCCCGGGACGCCGTACCGGGTCACCGCCGGGCGAGGATCTCCTCGTAATGGACATTGTTCATGATGCCGAGGACGTTTCCGAACGGGTCCACCACCGAGGCGGTGACGAAACCCGGCCCGCGGGTGGTGATCGGGTCGTATTCGGTGGCACCGAGTTCGAGCAACCGGTCGAAGGTGGCCTGCAGATCGTCGACGTGCCAGTACAGGATGGCCCCGCCCGGTCCCGGCTCGGCCCGCTTCGGCTGGTACGCGCGATCGATCAGGCCGAATTCGTGCTCGTAGTCGCCGACCCGGAACTCGTAGTAACCGGGCACGGCGAAGTAAGGAGCCGTCCCGAGGAACTCGGCGTACCAGTCCTTCGCTGCCTCCAGGTCCTCGGCGTAGAAGGTCACTGTCGTCATTCCTCGCAGCATCGCTGTTCTCCTCTGTCGTGGTTCGAGCTGGTGAAACCCATCCTTCCCGAGAAAGTGCTCAACTTCTGAGCACTTTCCCGGGAACAATGTAAATATGCGAGCAGACCGATTGGTGGCGACCCTGCTGCTGATGCAGACCCGGGGCCGGGTCACCGCCGCCGAGATCGCGGCCGAGCTCGAGGTATCGGTGGCGACGGCCCGCCGCGACCTCGAGGCCCTCTCCACCGCCGGGGTCCCGGTGTATCCCCAATCCGGCCGCGGCGGCGGCTGGTCGCTGATCGGCGGGGCCCGCACCGACCTGAGTGGTCTGACCGCAGGCGAGGCGCGAGCCCTCTTCCTGCTCACCGGCCCGGCCGCGGGGACCGTACCGGAGGCGCGATCGGCGCTGCGCAAACTACTGCGAGCCCTACCGGCGACCTTCCGCGGCGAGGCCGCGGCCGCCGCCGACGCGGTCGTGATCGATCCGGCCGGCTGGGGCCGCACCGAACGCGAACTACCCGAGATGGTCCAGCGGTTGCAGCACGCCGTCGTGCGACGCCGCCGGGTCGTGTTGCGGTATCGGGGCCGCGGCGGCGCGGCGAGCGAACGCATCGTCGATCCGTGGGGCCTGGTCGACAAGGACGCCATCTGGTACCTGGTGGCCGGTACCGAGCACGGCCGGCGCACCTACCGGGTGGACCGGATATTGCACGCGGAACCGACCGATCAGGAAGCGCACCGCCCCACCGACTTCGATCTCCCCGCCGTCTGGACCGAGATCGTGGCGGAGATGGAACAGCGCCGCGCAACCACCACCGCCACCGTCCTCATCAGTGAACGGCTGCTCCCGATCCTGCGCGACCGCCAGGGCCGGCATTGCGAGGTCGTGGGTCCCGCCCCCGGCGGTCGGGTCCGGGTCACGGTCACCGCGCACACCCCGCGGGCGATCGCCGAACAACTCGCGGGCTGGGGCGCCGATATCGAGGTGACCGAACCCGCCGCGGTCCGCCGTGAACTAGCCATCCTGGGCGCGGAGCTGGTCGAACGCTACGATGACCCGCGAGAATAAGTGCTCATTCGGTGCGCACTTTTCGCTGGAGAATCGGACCTGAACCCCCAGAACCAGCGAGGAGAGATCCGGATATGCCCACTCCCGGCCCCACCGACGCAGTCATCTTCGCCACCGCTTCCGAATACGAGCAGTGGCTGACCACGCACCACGGCTCCGCCACGGAGATCTGGTTGAAGATCGCCAAGAAGAACGCGCCCACCGCGACCGTCACCATCACCGAGGCTCTCGATATCTCCCTCTGCTACGGCTGGATCGACAGCCACCGCCGCGGCCTGGACGCCGGCCACTATCTGCAGCGGTACTCCCCCCGCCGCCCGAAGAGCCCGTGGTCGCAGATCAATCGGGGCCGGGCCGAGACCCTGATCGCGGCCGGGCGGATGCGCAAGCCGGGTTACGCGGCCATCGCGACGGCGAAGGCGGACGGCCGCTGGCCCGCTTCGCCGGTGAGCAGCTGATACTCCGGTGGTACCGGACGTTCGTTGCGCATCCGGACGCTTCACCGACCACTGCGCGGGCCGATCGAGGGCCGACGTTCCGGTTCCCCGCCCCGGGAGCTGTCCACCGCTCTCCGCTCCCGGATCCAACCGGCCAACTCGGCCGCCCGGTAATGGCTTTCGAACCTGATGTGCCGACCCACGGTCGCGATATATCGCAGGCCGTGCCTTCGGTGCGCGATCCGGATCGCGCCGCACGCGGTCGCCGCTACCGCGGCCGACAGAAGCAGCCCCAGCAGGTACGGGCGGAATTCGCGCTGCGGCCGCTGCGCGGCCGTATCGGCGACCGCGCGGGTCTGCGGCTGTGCCTCGGCGCCGACCACGACATTGCGGAAATCGGGGGCGCCGCCAGGCGGGGCCGGCGGTGGCGGTACCGGCAGCCGAGTCTCGGGCTGCCGGAACTCGGGCTGCCGGAACTCGGGCTGCCGGGGCGCCGGCGCGCCGCCGGCTTCATCGGGGGTGCCGCCGCCCGGAGCCGATGGACTCGGATCCGGTTCGGGTATGCGGTTGGTGGCGAGATCCTCGGCGACAGCAGCGAACCACCGCAACACCAGATCAGCGGCCGGACGACCGTCCGCGGTGTAGCCGGCGTGAAAGTAGTCACCGTGTTTGCGCACAGTATCGGCGTACCGCAGCCACAGCGCCGGGTCGAGCAGTTCGGCGTTCTCGGCGCTCAATTGGCCCAGCGCGTTGAACATCTTGGTGAACAGGTTGAACACGGTGCGCCGCGGCAGAGGGCGGCGCACCGCGTCGATGAAGGCAGTTGTCGCCCGATCGAGGCCGGTCAGGGGATCGGGAGCGGTGGCGATCGCGGCGACTTCGGCGGGTTCGAGTGCGATCCCGATGATCGCCAGCAGCGTGTTCAGGGCGCTGGTTCCCAGTTTCAACAGCGCTTCGCGGGCCTGCGGTTCACTGCCGGAACGCGGGTCGGCGGCTTCGGCCAGCCGGACCCCGAGCGGCTTCTCCGGTGTCAACGCCAGTGTGCCCAGCGAGTAGCCGCGAAGGTCGTGGGTGACGACCGCGGTCGCGGTCCGTCCGAGGGTCGCCGAGAACCCGTCGGCGATCGATGACAGCGCCGTCACCGGGTCCGACGGGATGAGCTCGGCCTGGCCGAGAATATTGACCACCATATGCAGGAGGGGTGCGTCGGTGGGGGCATCGCAGGCGAGGTCACCGGGCAGGCACATCGAGGCCACCCGGCCGGTGAGTTCGCCGAAGTCCGGGGCGATATCGCGCAGTGGCCCGATACCTCCGCCCGGCGCGGGATGCTGTGGAAATTCCTGTAGTGCGCCGAGTTCCGCGCCCGTGGTGCCGGGGGCGGGTGCCGGGCGCGCGGTATCCGGCAACCCCGGGAACACTCCGGCTCCGGGCGCCCGGGTGGGATCGGCCAGCAGCGCCACCGCCGCGATCCGGTCGGCCGGGACCGCGCCCCGGCCGGCACCGGCCTCGCGCGCGAACATCGAAACGACGTGCGCGCCCTGCGAGTAGCCGATCAATCCCAGCTGCGAACGCGGGCACTGCTGGGTGACCTCGGCCGCCATATCCCGCAACCGCCCCAGTCCCGCTTCGGCCGAGACCGAATACGGCGCCGACGTGGCCCCGGGAAGGGCTCCACCGAAACCCGCCAGATATGGAACGTAGGCGCGCCCGACTGCCGGTCCGCTCAACATCTCGGTCAGCGGCCCGAGCACCTGCGACAACAGTCCGGAGTCCGCGGCGACCGGTGAATTCGGTGTCGACTGACCGGTTCCCTGCACGCCGAGAACGAAAAGGCCCGGGCAGCCACCGGCTTCCGCCAGCGCGGCCTCGACCCCGTCCTGCGCCCTGGCGATCGAAAGTGGCCCGAACGACAGGATCGCCACCACCATCGTCACCACACCGGCGACAACGGATACCACTCGTATGAGTACCGCGCGGGCGCAGCTCATCCACACCTCCGGATCGATCTTCGACGGCGCGGCCCCGGACGGCGCCCGGTGACGGTCGTCCTCGCGCCGGCCTCGCTAGGGAACGAGCAGCCCGACCACGAGATCCAGCACGGTGCCGACAAGTTGTCCGACAACACTCAGAAGCAACGGAACTCCTCACAGCGAATGCGAATGAACCAGCAGGCATCGGCCTCGGCCGGCCCGAAAAAGTTGCTATATCGGAATGCCCGCCCCGGCCGTCACCGCGCAGCGATCGGCCGGAGCGGGCACGCCCTATCGATTCGCCCGAACGGAAGCGCTCGTCAGGTGCAGTTTTCACGAGCGGATCCGGAGGCGGGGCGAGCTACTCAGAACAGCACGCCGCCGAGGCCGCCGACAACTCCGGCGAGGTTCGTGACGACGCTACCGACGAGATCCAGCAGACCACCGAGCAGTCCCATTTCAATCCTCGTTTCTCTGGTTTCGTTGTCCGCCCGAGCCGATACCCGGGCGCTTACGGTTGCGCTCTCACCCAAGCCCCCGACAGCCGGCAGACGAGACCAGAAGAAACGCCCTAGCAGCAGTTATGGCTTGAAGCTATGAGACATCCAACCTGTATTCGGTACCGCCCCGCAATCGGATGGGCGTGATATGTAACGAAATCCGAACCCCCGACGATGGGGCGGCAACTCCCGCGCCGCGACCATCGCGGCACCTGGTCACGGGCTTCCCCGGCGGGTACGGAAGTGAACGCGCTCAGTTTTCCCACCGGCAGTCCATCCCATCCGGCACCGGATCCGATTACGCGTGAGCAAGTTGTCGAATACGCTGGTCGTGATATCCAGCTGACAGCGACGGCCGGTTCGCCCGGTCGGCATCTGCACGGAGTCGGCCCTTGCTTCGTTCCCGCGCCCTCCCACAGGTGGCCGTTCATCTCGCTCGCACACTCGGCGAGAACTTCGACAATACGACCGGTGTATCGGTCGGTACCACCGATACCACCGGACTCACGTTCCGGACTCACGTTGCAGGCTCTGCACGGAATGAATGCGAGCCTGCACCGGGTTTCCGGACAGGAGGCATTCCGGACAGCATCGACACCACCGGGATGCACAGACCCAGGAGGAACAGATGAAGGTGCGGTTCGGCGTCGGCACGGGCAGTTCCGGCACACCCGCGGACCTGCCGGAGCTCGTGGACCGTCTGGAGGCCGCCGGGGTCGATTCGCTGTGGTTCTCCGAACTGATCTTCGCACCCACGGTGGACCCCGTCGTCGGTATGGCATACGCACTGTCGCGCACCACCCACTTGAAAGTCGGTACGTCGGTGGCCATCCTGCCCGGCCGCCATCCGGTACTGGTCGCCGAGCAGCTGGCCTCGCTGGCCGCGCTGGCGCCCAAACGGGTGCTTCCGGTGTTCGGGTTACAGCCGGCCGGCCCGCAGGAACGCGAACTGTTTCCGGTGGCGGGACGGCGCGGAGACGTGTTCGACGAATCCCTGCGGCTGCTCCGCGCGGTACTCCGCGCGGACGGAGTCGATTTCGACGGCGACTTCTTCACTGTGCGCGGCGCCCGGGTGGGCAATCGTCCGACCCGTCCGCTCGACATCTGGCTGGGTGGACGGGCACCTGCCGCGTTCCGGCGCATCGGCCGATACGGTGACGGCTGGCTCGGCAGTTTCCTGAGCCCGGCCGAGGCGGCCGCCGGGGTGGAGGCGATCCGATCCGAGGCGGCGGCCGCCGGACGCGAAATCGAAGCCGATCACTTCGGGATCACGCTGCTGCTCGCGCAGGACGGAATCCCGGCCGAACTGTCGGCCGGGATCACGCATCAGCGGCCGGGAACCGATCCGGCCGAACTGGTCGCGGGCAGCTGGCCGGAACTGCACCGGCTGATCGACGGCTATCTCGAAGCCGGGCTCAGCAAGTTCGTGGTGGTGCCGGCCGATGGGAAACCACTGGACGGGTTCCTGGACCGTTTCGTCACCGAACTCCTCCCGCGGCAGAACTGACCGTTCGCGTCCGGCGGTCAGGCGACCGCGAACAGTACCGCGGCCCCGGCCACTTCCACCCAGAAGTAGAACCAGATCGGATAGAACGCGACGCGGCCGTCCAGCAGCCGTGAGATCACCCGCCCCGCGGCCATCCCCGCCAGCGCGATCGCGATCACGATCACGACACCGCGCCGCAGCTCACCGGTGTCGAACGCAGCCCAGCCCAGAGCACCCGCCACCGCCAGCCCGAACCCGCCGTATACGGCGCGGACCTCGGAACGTCCGGGGGCGGTCGTGACCGGGATACCGAAGGGTTCGGTCAGCCGCGCGGGTGTGGCGAGCGCGAACACCCCCATCCCCGCGAACAGGATTCCCACCGCGATCAGCACCACCGGCCGCATCTCCACCTCCACTGGTTGTCTGTCGGAAGGTCCATCCTCACCCGGCACCACCGCTTCGGACTTCCGGAAACGTGCTCCGTAACCACCGATCCACGCGCCGCCGCTTTCCACACCCGGTCCTGCGGCACAACCGGCCGGTGAGCCGGTCGATCCGCCGGCCGGACACCGCTCGACCGGATCGCTCGCGAGCCGGATCAGACGGTGAGGATCGTCTTGCCGAAAGCCGTGCGGTCCTCGAAGGCGCGATGTGCCGCGGCGGCCTCGGCCAGTGGCAGGACGGCACCGATCACCGGAGTGAGTTCGCCGCGCACGGTCAGTTCCTCGGCACGACGGACCAGTTCGGGCCAGCGCTGCGGACGGTAGCCGAGACTGAAGGGGATGACCGTGGCCCCGACCGGCAGCAGTTGCTGCGAACTGATCTCCACCGGCGCACCACTGGCCGTACCGAAGACGACCATCCGGGCGTTCGGCTCGGTGAGCAGGCCGTAGGCCTCGCGAGCGGTCTGCCCGCCGACGGTTTCCAGGACCACCGATACCGGACCCACCTCCTCGGTCCAGCCCGGTCGCGAGTAATCCACAGTTGTGTCGGCGCCCAGCTCGGCGGCCAACCGGCGCTTGGCATCCCCGCTCGCGCCTGCCACAACCCGGGCGCCGGCCCGGGTGGCCAACTGCACCAGCAGGGTCCCGATTCCACCGCCCGCTGCCTCCACCAGAACCGTATCGTCGGGTCCGATCTCGGCGGTTTCGAACACCCCGACCGCAGTCGCCCCCTGCCCGAGCAGCGCGAGTGCCCGATGCTCACCGAGCCGTTCGTCGAGTGGAAGGGCAGCCGTGGCAGCGACGACCACCGACTCGGCGTAGCTTCCGGCCGCGACGGTGGCGATCACCCGTTCGCCGATCCGGCGTTTCCCGACTCCCGGACCGACCGCCTGCACGGTTCCGGCCACTTCGATCCCGGGGATATGGGGTAGCGGCGAGTCCAGCGGATCCGGTAGCACCCCTGCCCGTACCTGCACTTCGAAATAGTTGACGCCGGTGGCCGAGGTCCGGACGAGTAGTTCCCCCTCCCCCGGCACCGGATCCTCGACCTCTTCGAGACGCAGTACCTCCGGCGGTCCGTACTCGTGATACCTGACTGCTCGCATGCGATTTCACCTCTACTCCGATACGGACTGTTGGTCCGTTTACCTTCCGGTATCATACGGACTACCAGTCCGCTTTTGTCAACAGTGTCGAACAGGAGGAGCGCAGGTGCGTGCCGACGCCGAACGCAACCGTGCCGCGATCCTGGCCGTCGCCGGCCGCATGATCTGCGAGGAGAAACGCGACAACGTCTCCATGGACGACATCGCCGCGGCCACCGGCGTCGGGAAGGGCACCCTGTTCCGCCGATTCACCGACCGCGAAGGACTCATCCGCGCGCTGGTCGAGGACCGAACCCACCGGAGCTGGAACGATGTCCGCGCCCTCGCGGCGGATTCCGCGGTACCCGTGGGTGATCGGATCCTCGCATTCGTCGCGGCGGTCTTCGACCTGACCGCGATCGATTTGGCCCCGCTGATGCGCGCCCTGCCGGACGGCTGCCATTCGGACAGCTGGGCGCCTTGGCGCGCCCTGCTGGCCGAACTGATCGCACAGGTGGCGCCCGATACCGATACCGAATTCCTGGTGCTGGCGATCTTCTCGAGCATGCGCCCGGAGATCACCGATATGCTCGCCGCCGCCCGCCATCGCGCCGGGGTGCTGGATCTGACGGCACGGATCCTGGACCTCGACGTTCGCCCCTGACGCGAGTCCGGCCGGTCACCGCCGCCGAAGCCCGGTCCGGCGTCGTCTGTACCGCGTGAACTCATCGGCCGCACACGGGCTCCGGACGCGGCCATTTCACGCTTCGGCGCGTGAGCCCACACGATCCGGCGGCGTTGTCCGATTCGGGCTATTTTGGTGCTGTGAGCGTATGGGGAGAAATCGTTGTCGGCCTGGTGATCCTGATCGGCCTGGTGGGGATCGTGGTGCCGATTCTGCCGGGGGTGATCCTGATCTTCGGGGCGATCGCGGTCTGGGCGTTCGTCACCGGCGGGGCCACGGCGTGGACCGTACTGGCGATCGGCACCGTTCTGCTGGTCATCTCGGGGATCGTGAAATACACCTGGCCCGGGCAGAAACTGAAGGAGGCCGGCGTACCGAACCGCACGCTGCTGCTCGGTGGGCTCGCCGGTATCGCCGGGTTCTTCGTGATACCCGTCGTCGGCCTGTTCGTGGGTTTCGTGGTGGGCGTCTATCTCTCGGAATTGCAGCGCCTCCCGGACAACCGGCAGGCCTGGGCGTCGAGCAAGCACGCGATAAAAGGTGTCGGGCTCTCGATCCTGGTGGAGCTGCTGGGCGCACTACTGGCGAGCGGGGTATGGGTGATCGGCGCCATCGCGGTGTGACCGGCCGGCCACACCCATGGTTACCGCGCCGACTCGTATGACAACGTACGCAGTTCCTCCGATAACAGCGCGCGGTCGATCGGATTCTCCGCTGCTGCGATCTTGCTCTCGACCGCGGCGATGCCCCGGCGGATATCAGCGCGAGCCACGTCCCCGATGCCGGCGGGAATGTTTCCGCTCATCTGCCCGGGCCGATATATCAAGGGCTGACCGTATCGCTGCGCCAGAAATTCCTTCTGAATGCCGTAATGACTGGCCCCCTGACCCATGAAGACGTCGTATCCCTTTCGGCTCCAGTCAGCGATATCGTCCATTATCCTGATGTCCCGCACATTGTTCCGGTACCGCAGGATCTCGTTCACCGGATCGGAAGTGTCCATCAAATTCGGATTGAGAATATCTTCGAGATTCCGGGTCGGGTCGAAAGGTTCGCCCAAATACTCCTCGTACCACGAAGTCAGATCGTCATAGGTCAAGCGCTGCGGGCCGTCGGCATTGGGCCATCCTCCGGTAGCCCGTAGATCAGCATCGAGCTTGGACGTAAATTTCCGGAGTTCCGCGATGATCTCCTCGGGCGCCGGGGGCGTTTCCTGTCTGTGCATATGCTTCACCTTGTTGAGGAAGTACCACAGATGGTGCAGCCGTTCCCGTCCGGGGTCGACAGTGGTCACGAACTCCGCGATTTCGATATCGCCCAGCTCACCCCGGATCCCGTGATGAGCGGCAAGCGCCCGGATATGAAGATGGTCGCCGCGCTGCCGGACCGCCTCGTCCAGATCCGGTCCGCGCACCATGTCGTCGGAAAAAGCATTCTGCTCATTGAGCGCAATCCGCCGACGACCGTTCGGCTCGTTCACGAATATCTCGAAAACGCGCCGAATCAAAGAATATTGCTGATGTCCCGGATCCTTTGAATGCTCCTGCGCGCTGTACCAGATCCGGCCACCGCGGGGTGTATCGTATCGGGCGATACTCACATTGTGCCCGAAAAGCTTCCTCCCTCGGCCTTCTATGGCCTCGACCAAGGGCCTCCGCTCGTTCAGCAGCGATACCATTCCGGCGTGATCACCCGAGTCGATCGTTCGGTCCGCGCCGCCCATTCTCCCGAGGAGTAGATCGGCGGCCGCTTCATTTCGGCCGGACAACATATCGGCCGCCGAGTTCGAGGGATGGACGGCACGATCGGAGATATCGCTGTGCAGTACCCGGGCGACGCGGCCGACCGCATCTTTGAGCCGGTCGGCGAGGTGGTCGAATGCCGATCGCCAAGCGCCGCTCACCGCAACAAGGGTAATGCGATGTGCTCAGTGCACCAATTCGCGCGGGAAAGTATATCGGCCCCCACCGCGAAGAAGTCGCCGTCAGCCCCGGCCGGGTCGTTTCTGGACAATGGGCAGCGGCCGGGTTGTCCCGTCGTGCGCCGATGGGCGTTCGGCGCGCGGCGGAACGAACAGCGGCAGTGTGGGAGTGGGATCCTCGGCGGTCCGATCGATCGCGGGCAGACCGTAGAACGCGCGGGCATTGTCCTCGAGCACCGCGTTCATATCCGTGCCGACCACATCGCAGATCAATTCCACATCGGATTCCCGGAACGGCCGGCCGGCGCGGGAACCGGGAAGATCGCTGCCGAACATCAATGCCTCCGGATTGACCGCGTGGATCCGGCGCAGCGCCGTGGCGATATTCATATCGACCCGGCCGAAACCGGTCGCCTTCACCCGCGCCCCGCGATCGACCAGGTTCAGCAGATACGACAAACCCTCCCGGGACATTCCGAGGTGGTCGACGGAAACCTTCGGCAGTTTCAGGATCACCGGCTGCAGCGAGGCCAGCATCTGGCCGTCCACATAGATCTCCACATGCCAGCCCGCCAGTTCATGGGCGCGCAACGCCTGCCGGGTCATGCTCGCGATATCGGCGGCAGCGCGTTTGAGATTGAACCGGACCGCGCGCACTCCGGCCTCGTGCAGGTCGAGGATCTCGGCGTCGGTGGCGTCGAGATCGAGACGCGTCACCCCGACCCAACCGGGGCCGAGTTCGGCCAGGGCCGCCCGCAGATAGCTCTGGTCGTTGCCCTGGAACGAAGCACTCACCACCGCGCCACCGGAAGGCCGGAACCGGGCCATCCGTCGCCGGTAGTCGGCGACGGTATAGGGCTCCGGCAGGTAGCCTTCGTTCTCGATCAGCGGAAAACGCGGATCGATGATGTGCACATGGGCGTCGAACACTGCTACAGCATGCCTGAGATGTGGGGACATTCGCTCCTCCCAACCATGGACCGGGAGGAGCCGGCCACAGTTCAGACCTTGTGCGGTTCGCTGGCGCGCAACATGTCCTCGCGCTCGACGACCTTGACCCGCTCGCGGCCCTCGGGCTCGCCCAGCGACCGTTCGTGCGCATCGAGCCGGTACCAGCCGGCCCAGGTGGTGAACGGGATACCCCGGCCCTCCAGGAACTCGAGTACGGCCTCGGGCTCCGGGTTCTCGGCGGGTGCGAAATTCGCGCTGTCGTCGACGAGGCAGGCGACCGTTTCGTTCGCGTCGCCCTTGGTGTGGCCGATGAGGCCGACCGGACCGCGTTTGATCCAGCCGGTCACGTAGGTACCGGGCAGGTAGCGGGCCGCGCCGTCGGCGTTCTCGTCGACCAGGACCCGGCCGGCCTCGTTCGGGATGACCCCGGCCTGGTCGTCGAAGGGCAGTTCGGAGATGTTCTGGGACAGGTAACCGACAGCCCGGTATACCGCCTGCACGTCCCATTCCTTGAAAGTGCCGGTGCCCTTGACATTGCCGGTGCCGTCGAGCTGGGTGCGTTCGGTGCGCAGGCCCACGACTTTGCCGTCCTCACCGAGGATCTCGGCGGGAGATTCGAAGAAGTGCAGGAACAGCTTGTGCGGGCGGTCACCCTGGTCGCGGATGGCCCACTGTTCGAGGGTGTTGGCAACCATGTCGACCTGCTTGGAATGCCGACGCGCGGCTTCCGAACCCTCGTCGTAATCGATGTCCTCCGGATCGACGATGACCTCGATCGTCGGGGAGTGGTCGAGTTCGCGCAGTTCCAGCGGAGTGAACTTGGCCTGCGCCGGGCCGCGGCGGCCGAACACGTGCACCTCGACGGCCTTGTTGCCCTTCAGGCCCGCGTACACGTTCGGCGGGATCTCGGTCGGCAGCAGCTCGTCACCGGTCTTGGCCAGCACGCGCGCCACATCGAGCGCGACATTGCCGACGCCGAGGACGGCGACCTTCTCCGCGTCCAGCGGCCAGGTACGCGGCACGTCCGGGTGACCGTCGTACCAGGACACGAAATCGGCCGCACCGTAGGAACCGTCCAGGTCGATCCCCTGGATCGGCAGTGCCCGGTCGGCGTTGGCGCCGGTGGAGAAGATCACCGCGTCGTAGAAGCGGCGCAGATCCGACAGCGTGATATCGGTGCCGTAGTCGATATTGCCGAGCAGGCGCACCTGCTCCTTGTCCAGCACCTTGTGCAGGGCGGTGACGATTCCCTTGATCCGCGGATGGTCCGGAGCGACGCCGTAGCGGATCAGCCCGAACGGGGCGGGCATCCGCTCGAACAGATCGATCGAGACGTCTGCATCGGATTTCATCAACGCGTCGGCGGCATAGATACCGGCCGGCCCGGCTCCGACGATCGCGATCCGAAGCGGGCGGTTCGCTTCCTTCTGCTCGGTCATCTGTTACGCGCACCCTTATCGGTCGAAAGAATCACTGGCGTTGTTGTTAGCTTAGGCTAACTTGACGCGCGGCCCGTATGCACCTACATCGCGCCGTTCGCGGGCGGCTGGTCACCGTTCGTCGTCCCACGTCCACGCGGGTAGCGCTGTACTGCGATACCCACCTCGCCCCCGATTCTATCGGGGTGCGAGCACGAACCGATCCGGGGACCAGGGATGATCGTCGGTATGAGCGATGCCGGAGGAGCCGACGAGCACGCGAGCACCGAACCGGGCGACGGTGAACGACCGCGTTCGATCACCCCGTTCATCGTGGCCGCGGTGGTCGCGGCCCTGATCCTGGGTGGTGTGCTGATCGCCGGGCTGGTGGCACCCGTTGAGAAAAATGTCACAGATTCCGACCGGATCGCCGGAGCAGTACGCGACTTCGCCCAGACGAGCAGCCGCTACGGTGCCGAACCACCGCGCGAGGCGGTGTGCCCCGGTTTCGTTCCCGCCCGCTCACCCCTGGCCGGACAACTGAAACCCGGTGAAACCGGAAACGACATCGAGATCACGAGATTCGGCCCCGTGCAGATCAACGGCGATACGGCGACCATCGAAGTGACCAGCACAGTCGACGGCGACGAGAAGACCGCGACCTGGTGGCTGTTCCACTCCGACGACGAATGGCTGGTGTGCAACCAGCCGGTGGAATGATCTCGCCCGGAGCGTCAACCGAGGTTTGACACGGCCGGGCCGGACCGGGCTAATCTCATGAATCAGGTCATGAGTGCCAGCGCCAAGCCCCGGCTCGCTGGCCGGCAACCCTCCTCCGCGGTGGGGTGCTCCGGGTGACGACCGGGCACGCATCGATCGGATGCGGCAAGTGCGGATTCGCAGGAGGTGCCACGTATGAGTTACGCAGGGGATATCGGCCCACAGCAGGCATGGGAACTGCTGACCGAGAACCCGGACGCAGTCCTGGTGGACGTGCGGACCGAAGCCGAGTGGAAGTTCGTCGGAGTACCCGACACCAGCGCGATCGCGAAGCCGACGCTGCTGGTGGAATGGGTCGACGGCACCGGCACCCGCAACGACCGGTTCGTCGACCAGTTGCGCAGCGCGCTGGTCGACCGCCCCGCCGACGCGCCTGTGCTCTTCCTCTGTCGCTCCGGCCAGCGTTCGGCCCATGCGGCCGACGCCGCCACCGCGGCGGGAATCGGCCCCTCCTACAACATCAGCGAAGGTTTCGAGGGACCGCTGGACGAACTCGGGCACCGCGGCGGCGCCGGCTGGCGCGCCCACGGCCTGCCCTGGCGGCAGTCGTGATCGGCGGCGGCTCGTTCGAACGCCCGCTCCCCGACGGAGTCGGCCCGGCGACGCTGGGCGTGCGCGGCGGACTGAGCCGGTCGGGATTCGACGAGACATCCGAGGCCCTCTACCTGAACTCCGGCTTCGTCTACGCGAGCGCCGAAGCCGCCGAGGCCGCGTTCACCGGTGACAACCCGCACTACGTGTACTCCCGCTACGGCAACCCCACGGTGAGCACCTTCCAGGAACGGATGCGACTGCTCGACGGCGCCGAAGCCTGTTTCGCGACCGCCAGCGGCATGGCGGCCGTGTTCGTCGCGCTCGGTGCGCTGCTGAAAGCGGGCGACCGGCTGGTGGCCGCCCGCAGCCTGTTCGGATCCTGTTTCGTGGTGTGCAACGAAATCCTGCCGCGCTGGGGTGTGGAGACGGTCTTCGTCGACGGTGAAGATCTCGACCAGTGGGAAACCGCCCTGGCCGAACCCGCCGCCGCCGTGTTCTTCGAAACCCCGGCCAACCCGATGCAGACCCTGGTCGATGTACGCAAAGTCTGCGAACTCGCCCACGCCGCAGGCGCGAAGGTGGTGCTGGACAATGTGTTCGCCACCCCGCTACTGCAACGCGGCTTCGAACTCGGCGCCGACGTGGTCGTCTACTCCGGCACCAAACACATCGACGGCCAGGGCCGGGTCCTGGGCGGCGCGATCCTCGGCAGCTCCGACTACATCGAAGGCCCGGTCAAGACGCTGATGCGCCACACCGGTCCCGCGCTGAGCCCGTTCAACGCCTGGACGCTGCTCAAAGGACTGGAAACCATGCCGCTGCGGGTCCGGCAATCCGCCGATTCGGCGCTGCGGATCGCCCGCTACCTGGACGAACACCCGGCAGTGAGCTGGGTCCGCTACCCGTTCCTGGAATCGCATCCGCAATACGCCCTGGCCGCCGAACAGATGAGCGGCGGCGGCACCGTGGTGACCTTCGAATTGAAGGCCGCCGCCGATCACGCCAAGAAGCGGGCCTTCGAAGTACTCAACGGGCTGCGGATCGTCGACATATCCAACAACCTGGGCGACGCGAAATCCCTCATCACCCACCCGGCCACCACCACCCACCGGGCGATGGGCCCGGAAGGCCGCGCGGGCATCGGGCTGTCGGACGGTGTCGTACGGATCTCGGTCGGCCTCGAGGACATCGAGGACCTGCTGGGCGACCTGGACAACGCGCTGTAATTTCGGCGGCGCCTCCGGCGCCGCGGGGCGGGGCCCTCGTGACCCCGGTTCTGTATCCACGGCGTCGCCTCCGGCGCCGCGGGGCGGGGCCCTCGTGACCCCGGTTCTGTATCCACGGCGTCGCCTCGGGCGCCGCGGGGCGGGGCCCTCGTGACCCCGGTTCTTCACTCCTGCACTCCTCCGCTTCGCTCCCCCGCTCCGTCGCTCCAGAACCGGGGCGGGCCCCGCCTTTGTGGTGGGCTCCGCTTCCGGCGGGGGGCGTGCGGGCCCTGTCGACCCCGCCTTGTGGCAGGCCCGGAGGAGGTGCCGCGACGCGGGGGCACGACGGTGGCTCGGGAAACCGTCCCTGAGGCAACGGACTCCTGCTGAGCAGGCCGGGTGGGGCGGTTCTCCTGGTCGAGGAGACATAGGCGGGTGGTGGAGGCGGACCGCTCCGATCAGTTCGGGATCGGGGCCGACCGGGTCGGGTGTGGAGTCGGGTCGGTCAGGTCGGGTGTGGCATCGGGTCGGTGAAGGGCGTACGGACCCGGCCCACCAGTTCGGCGACCGAGTTCAGCACCACGGTGGGCCGGTAGGGGTAGTGCTCGACCGACTTCTTCGTCGAGATACCCGAGGTCACCAGGATGGTCCGCATTCCGGCCTCCATTCCGGAGATCACATCGGTATCCATCCGGTCACCGACCATCACACTGGTCTGTGAGTGGGCGCCGATCCGGCGCAGCGCCGAACGCATCATCAGCGGGTTCGGTTTACCGATGTAGTAGGGGTCGCGGCCGGTGGCGCGGGTGATCAGGGCGGCCACCGAACCGGTCGCGGGTAGTACACCGTCGCGGGACGGGCCGGTGGGGTCGGGGTTGGTGGCGATGAACCGCGCCCCCCGTTCGACCAACCGGATCGCGGTGGTGATCGCTTCGAACGAGTAGGTGCGGGTCTCGCCCAGCACCACGTAGTCGGGGTCCACCTCGGTCAGCACGTAGCCGATCTCGTGCAGCGCGGTGGTCAACCCGGACTCACCGACCACGTAGGCGGTGCCACCCGGCCGCTGCTCGTCGAGAAAACTGGCCGTGGCCAGGGCGGAGGTCCAGATCGAGTGCTCCGGGATCTCCAGCCCGGTCTGCCGCAACCGGGCCTGCAGGTCGCGTGGGGTGCGGATCGAGTTGTTGGTCAGCACCAGGAACGGGATCTCCTCGGCCCGCAGTTCGGCGAGGAATTCGTCGGCGCCGGGGACCATATGGTCCTCGTGCACCAGTACCCCGTCCATATCGGTGAGATAGGAGAGAATCCGGTCGTCTGTGCTCACCCCATCGATTCTGCGCTCGACGGTCCGAGGAGCGGGTATGCCGCGCCCGGAGTCCGGAACGCGAGCCGAGAACGAGACCCCCGCACATTCGCACGACCCCGCTCCGGCCGGGGCGAACCTCGGCATACCCGCTTCGCCCCGGACCTGCGCGGGCGGCGGGTGGGCTCGGCCCAACTGCGCCTATTAGTGTCGGATCCGGGCCGGAAACGGTCCGACCACAACGCGACAGGAGTGGGCGCATGGGTGAGCTGAAGCTCGGGTACAAAGCGTCGGCGGAACAATTCGGACCCCGTGAACTGGTAGAGCTGGCGGTACTGGTCGAGGAACACGGCCTCGACAGCGCCACGGTCAGCGATCATTTCCAGCCGTGGCGGCACAAGGGTGGCCACGCACCGTTCTCGCTGGCATGGCTGGCCGCGGCGGGTGAGCGTACCGAGCGGATCCTGCTCGGTACCTCGGTGCTCACCCCCACCTTCCGGTACAACCCCGCGGTGATCGCACAGGCGTTCGCAACCCTGGGCTGCCTGTATCCGGGCCGGGTGATGCTGGGTGTGGGCACCGGTGAGGCGCTCAACGAGATCGCCACGGGTTACTCCGGCGAGTGGCCGGAGTTCAAGGAACGGTTCGCCCGCCTGCGTGAATCGGTCGATCTGATGCGTGCCCTGTGGACCGGCGCCCGCACCGATTTCGACGGCACCTACTACAAGACGGTAGGCGCCTCCATCTACGACGTTCCCGAAGGCGGGATCCCGGTCTACATCGCCGCCGGCGGCCCGGTGGTGGCCAGGTACGCGGGTCGCGCGGGCGACGGATTCATCTGCACCTCGGGTAAGGGTATGGACCTCTACACGGAGAAGCTGATGCCCGCGGTGGCCGAAGGCGCGGCGAAGGTGGACCGTGAGGTCAGCACCATCGACCGGATGATCGAGATCAAGATCTCCTACGACACCGATCCCGAACTCGCGCTGGAGAACACCCGCTTCTGGGCACCGCTGTCGCTGACGGCCGAACAGAAGCACAGCATCACCGACCCGATCGAAATGGAGGAAGCAGCCGACGCGCTGCCGATCGAACAGATCGCCAAACGCTGGATCGTCGCCAGCGACCCGGATCAGGCGGTCGAACTGGTGAAACCCTATGTCGATGCGGGCCTCGACCACCTGGTTTTCCACGCGCCGGGCCACGACCAGAAGCGCTTCCTCGATCTGTTCCAGCGCGACCTCGCCCCGCGGCTGCGCGAACTCGGATAGCGATCAGGCAGTCGCCCGCGCCGGTGCCGGACCACGAGCCGGCCGGCGCGGGCGTGCGGTTGCGGGCAGTTCGCCGTACAGAAGCGGCCGGTCACGGGTCCGGCGCATCCGCGCGCCGCGGTGTCATTCGTCGATCCCGAACCGGATCTTCACCGCCTGTGGACGGTATTTCGCGCTGTCCTCGAGGACCCCCTCGACGCTTCCGTTGAGGTTGTAGGTGACTGTCAATTCGTCACCGCGCCTGAGGTCGGGCTGCTCGTGCGCGTTGTAGACGACCGTGTCGGCATCGCCGAAGAATCCCAAGGGGCCCGATTCTGTGGCGCGGTACAGAAGGGTCTGCGATTCGAACGGGCCGACCGGGGAATCCGAGAGATATCCGACGATATCCGGGCTGTAGGGGACCGTGGTGTCCTGCGTCACCAAGAGGAAATTCCGGTCGTTCAACCTCGACACACTGTATTCGTTGGCCACACCGGACATGATCGGCGCCGAATCCGTCTCTCTCGGTGACCATCCACCGTCGCCGTCCGCGAACTGCCACGGTGCTCGCATATCGTCGCCTTCGACCCGCGCCACGTGCATGGATTTCTCGGCTCCCCGATCGTCGACGCCGTAGACATACGTGTGGTTGTCACGGTTGTCGAATTCCACCCACGATGCCCAGTGCACTCCGGTCTCGGAAGGCATCGGTGTCACATCCAGCCGGCCGAGATCGTGGGCATCGAACCGGACCAGCAGATTCTCCTGGAACTCCAATTCCCCGGCTCCGCCCGGGATCAGTGCAACGCGGAGACGTTCGGCGTCGAAATCCGCGGCCGAGGCCAGTGCCCGGGAATCACCGGTGAAACCGAGGAACATCACATCCAGGGTCTCGCGGCTGGTCACATGCGATCCACCGAGCCAATGGAACTGATCACCCCGTGGGGGCAGCAGCGCACGACTCGCGCCGTCACCGGACGTGCCGAGTACCGTCCGCATACTGCCGTCGCGTTCGACCAGGACGAGGCTGTTGCTGACAAACGGAGTGTCCCGGGCCCGCGAGCCATCGGGTCCCACTCGTCCCAGAAAGGTGTCGGAAAACATGAACACGTGTTTGTCCTCCGACAACCGCCGCAGATAGGTGCTGTCGGCCCCCGTCCAACCTCCGTCGTCGGTATAGGCGTATTTGGACAGCAGTGTGTTGAGCTCGTGATGGGGTGTCGCGGACTTCACGCGCAACCGCGGGCCCGGCACCTGGTCGGTGGGGACCGGTGCGCGGTTCGGACCGTCCAACGGGGCCGCAGCGAGTACGTCGGCCCGCCCGTGGTGATCGGCGCCTCCGCGCAGGGTGAACGCGACATCGTCGTACTCGGATTTGAACACTGCGGCCACGTCTGCGATCGGCGGGACCGTCCGGGCGAGCACTTTCGACCACCGCGCTCCACGTGTCCACAGGAGAATATTTTCACAGGCCGTGGTCCGGCCCGCCGGAATACAGCGGCGACGAGGTGCTCGCGCAGCAGATGGCTAGGCTCTGACCCATGGCCGAGGTAGCTGCGTCCAGTGTGTACATCGCGTCGCCGGAGGGCGATACCGGGAAATCGACCGTAGCGCTAGGTGTGCTGCAGATGTTGTGTGCGACCACCGCTCGGGTGGGGGTGTTCCGGCCGATCACCAGGTCGGCCACCGAACCCGATTACATACTCGAGCTGCTGCTCGAACACAGCACCGTCGATATCGAGTATCAGCAGGCGGTGGGGGTCGGTTACGAGCAGGTGCACGCCGACCCGGATGCCGCCATCTCCGAGATCGTGGAGCGATACCACGAGGTGGCGGCCGTCTGCGATGCCGTGGTGATCGTGGGCAGCGATTACACCGATGTGGCCAGTCCGAGCGAATTGCGGTTCAATGCCCGGATCGCGGTGAATCTGGGGGCGCCGGTGCTGCTGGTGGTGCGCGGGGCACAGCGCTCGGCTGCCGAGATCGAGCAGCTGGTGGAGTTGTGCGCGGCGGAGTTGAAGTCCGAGCACGCCCAGCTCGCGGCGATCATCGCCAATCGCTGTGCGCCCGGGGATCTCGATACGGTCCGGGCGGCGCTGGCGCCGTTCGGGGTGCCGTCGTGGAGTCTGCCGGAGGTGCCGCTGTTGATCGCGCCCACCATGGCGGAGTTGTGCGAGGCCTTGGACGGTGATATGTACAGCGGCGATCCCGAACTGCTGCACCGGGAGGCGCTGGGGGTGATGGTGGGCGGGATGACCGCGGAGCACATTCTGGAGCGTCTGTACGACGGGGCTGTGGTGATCGCGCCCGGTGATCGTTCCGATGTCCTGTTGAGTGTGGTGAACGCCCATGAGGCGGATGGTTTCCCGTCGCTCGCCGGGATCATCATGAACGGCGGGTTGCTGCCGCATCCGGCGGTTGCCCGGCTCATCACCGGGTTGAAACCGCGATTACCCATTTTGACCACCGGTCTGGGCACCTACGACACCGCCGGGGTCGCGCATCGCACTCGCGGCCGGATGTCGGCGCACAATCCGCGCAAGGTGGATACGGCCCTGGCATTGATGGAAACCCATGTCGATGCCACGGATTTCCTGCACCGGCTGGAGGTTCCGCTGACCAGTGTGGTGACCCCGCAGATGTTCGAATACCAATTGATCGAACGGGCCCGGGCCGATCGGAAGACGATCGTGCTGCCCGAGGGCGACGACGACCGGGTACTGCGTGCCGCGGGGCGGGTATTGCAGCGCAAGATCGCGGATCTGATCATCCTCGGTGACGAAACGGCAGTCCGGGCCCGGGCCGCGGAACTGGGGGTGGATATCGGCGATGCGCGGGTGCTCGATCCCCGGACCTCCGAGCATCTCGACGATTTCGCCCGCGAATACGCGGAGCTGCGCAAACACAAGGGGATGACCGTGGAGCGGGCGCGGGAGACGATCACCGATATCTCGTATTTCGGCACCATGATGGTGCATCGCGGTATCGCCGACGGCATGGTGTCGGGGGCGGCGCACACCACCGCGCATACGATCCGGCCCTCGTTCGAGATCATCAAGACCGTTCCCGGGGTTTCGACGGTGTCGAGCGTGTTCCTCATGTGCTTGGCCGACCGGGTGCTGGCCTACGGCGACTGCGCGGTGGTCCCGGACCCGAGTTCGGAGCAGCTGGCCGATATCGCCGTCTCGTCGGCCGCGACCGCGACCCGTTTCGGGATCGATGCCCGGGTGGCGATGCTCTCCTATTCGACCGGTGAATCGGGTAGTGGCGCGGATGTGGACAAGGTGCGGGTGGCGACGGGGCTGGTCCGGGAGCGGGCGCCGGAACTGCCGGTCGAGGGCCCGATTCAGTACGACGCGGCGATCGAGCCGACGGTCGCCGATGCCAAACTGCCCGGTTCCGCAGTGGCCGGGCGGGCGACGGTTTTCGTCTTCCCCGATCTCAACACCGGTAACAACACCTACAAGGCGGTACAGCGCAGTGCGGGGGCGGTCGCGATCGGGCCGGTTCTGCAGGGCCTGCGTAAACCGGTGAACGACCTGTCCCGCGGCGCACTGGTCACCGATATCGTGAACACGGTGGCCATCACCGCCATTCAAGCGCAGGAGCAGTGACCGCGGCGCGGTCGGGCGAAAAGGAGACGGCGGTGGGCGGCGACCTGGTACTGGTGGTCAATTCCGGTTCCTCTTCGATCAAATATCAGCTGCTGGAGCCGGATTCGGGCACCGTCGCGGCGGCAGGCCTGGTGGAGCGGATCGGGGAGGACGGTGGCGCGATCGAACACACCACCGACGGCCGGACCCTGACCGAACAGGTCACGATCCCCGATCACACGGCCGGGTTGCGACTGGCGTTCGACAAATTCGCCGCCACCGGTCACGATCTGGCCGCGGCGGGTGTGACCGCGGTCGGGCATCGGGTCGTGCACGGCGGCGAAGTGTTCTACGAGCCCACCCTCGTCGACGACCGAGTACTGGCCACGATCGACGAGCTGTCGACGCTGGCGCCGCTGCACAATCCGGCGAACGTGCGGGGTATCGAAGCGGTCCGCACCTTGTTGCCCGGTGTGCCGCAGGTCGCGGTGTTCGATACCGCGTTCTTCCACGGACTGCCCGACGCCGCGAAAACCTATGCGATCGACGCGCAGGTCGCGGCCGCGCACGGGATCCGGCGTTACGGATTCCACGGCACCTCACACGAGTACGTGTCCGGTCGCGTCGCCGAATTCCTCGGCCGCCCGGCCGAATCGTTGAAGCAGATCGTCTTCCATCTCGGTAACGGCGCGTCGGTCTCGGCGTTGCGCGGCGGGCGCCCGGTGAACACGAGTATGGGACTGACCCCGTTGGAGGGGCTGGTCATGGGTACCCGCTCCGGCGATCTGGATCCCGGGATCATCCTTCATCTCATGCGCACCGCGCATCTGGATGTCAACGGTGTCGATCGCCTGCTCAACCGTGGCTCGGGCCTGCGCGGGCTGGCCGGTGTCAACGATTTCCGGGAGTTGCGGCGACTCATCGGTGCCGGCGACGCCGCGGCCCGGCTGGCCTACGACGTCTACGTCCACCGTCTCCGCCACTATCTCGGCGCCTACCTGGTCGAACTCGGCGGGGTCGATGTGATCACGTTCACGGCTGGGGTCGGCGAGAACAATCCGGATGTGCGTGCCGATGCACTCGCCGGGCTGTCCGGGTTCGGTATCGGAGTCGACGCGGACCGCAATGCGGCGCCGGAGCGTACCGCGCGGCGGATCTCCGCACCGGATGCGAAGGTGGATGTCCTGGTGGTTCCGACGAATGAGGAACTCGCCATCGCCCGCGCTGCGGCGGCACTCACCGCAACATCCTGATTCGGACCGGATTCGGGTGGGCGCGATTCGATCCCGGGGTAGGTTCGGTCGAGCACATGGGTCGGCTACGGGAGGGGAACCACGGTGGAGCGACGATACTTCTGGTTCGGCGTCCTCACCTGCGTCGCCTTGTCGGTTTCGGCGGTCGAGATCGTCCGAACCTCGGGTTCCCGGTTCGTGCTGGGGCTGGTCTTCGTGTCGATAGTGGTGATGGGGGTCAGCCTGTTCCGCCGCCGCGCCGAGTCCGGTATCCGGTTCGGGAGCAGTCGGCACGACCGGTGAGCGATGGCACCGACATCCGTCGCGCCGCCGGCCGCACTCGGTCAGCGCGATGACGCCGTGCCGGCTCGTTCGAGTGCGCCGTCCGAGCCGGAGTGGGGATATCGATTCCCGGACGGCGCTGCGCACCGCCGTCGCTTCGCTGCGCGGCCCTGTTCGCAGGGGTGTGGATCTCCGCGGGACTGATGCTCGCCTACGCCTCGCCCGCTCTTGTACCGGGTGACGTATTGCTTGCCGACTTCTACAAGTACGTGCCGGTGCCGGACCGCGGCACTCCGCGCTGCCGGACCCACATTCCGCTCGGCCGTGTGGTTTCCGCCGGTCGATCCCGGGTAAGCAGGGCCAGTCGGAACAGCCGTGGAATGCGGAGCGGGAGTAGGAGCCGTGATGGGTGCGATGACCCTGAACCCGGTGCGGGGCGCGGATGTACTGGTTGTCGAGGTCGATCTCGAGACGGCGCCGCCGGCGCAGGTGCGGGCAGCGGTGCGGCGTCTGGTGAGCGAGTGCGCAGGTGTCGAGGTTTGCGATGCGGTGCAGGTGAGTGATGAGTTGGTCAGCAACGCCTTGCGCCACGCTCGCTCGCCACGGACCTGCCGGTTGATGGCCGGTCGTCGCGGTCGGTTTCGTATCGAGGTAAACGATGCCTCGCCCGCGCCGGCGCGGATCCGCCGACCCGACCACACGGGCGGGCGCGGCCTGTGGCTGGTCGTCCGGCTCACGACCCGGTGGGGTACCGACGACCGCGAGGGCGGGAAAACGGTGTGGGCCGAACTCGACCGGCCCGCCGGTCTCTGAACCCGGCGGTCACCGGCCTCGGTGTCGCCGGTGTGGTCAGTCCCGTTCGGTGAGTTCGGCGTTGATCTCGCGAGCCTCGGCGAGCTGGTCTTCGAGGATGATGATCCGGCACGCCGCTTCCAGGGGGGTGCCGGAGTCCACGAGTTCGCGGGCGCGGGCTGCGATGCGCAGCTGGTAGCGGGAGTAGCGGCGATGCCCGCCGGGTGAGCGTTGCGGGGTGATCAATTTCGCGTCGTCCAGGGTTCGCAGAAATGCTTGGGTGGTGCCGATCATGTCCGCGGCCCGGCCCATCGTGTAGGCGGGATAGTCGTCGTCGTCGAACTTCTCGTTCGTGGTCGGGGGTTCAGAAATCAGGGGGTCTCCAGACGCCGGAGTGCCCCGGCGCCAGGGGCGCCGGGGCACTGAAAGGGGGAATTACTTCGTCTTCCGACATGTAAACCGATACGTCGGCGATCACCCCGATCACAAAACCTACTGGGTGACCCGACGGGCAACGCCTCCCTTCTCCTCACGGTGTTACTTCATCTTCTTTCCGTGCAACTTCACTTGCTCCCGGCGAGCGGTAGGACCGTCGTACTTGCTGGTCCCGTAGCCGCGCCCACCGGTCCTTACTCACGGGCAGTTCATCATCTCCCGTGCCGTATGGATACTTCCTTCTTTTCCGACGACACAGAAGTTACCCCACAACTTCTCGAATGTCTACTGTCGTCGCTACAGATTTTTTCGTGGGCCTGCGGCAGGGTGGAGTGCGAGGTCTCGACCGGCGCCGGCGTCGTCGCGCAGCGCGGCGGCGCCGGCGCGGGATGTGTGACATGCTGGGTACTGGGAACGGGTTGTTGCACTGATCGCCCGGCCCGCAACAGGAAGTAAACAAAAAGTATGTCGCAAGGCAGTGTGAAGTGGTTCAACGGCGAAAAGGGCTTCGGATTCATCGCTCAAGATGAGGGCGGCCCGGACGTGTTCGTCCACTACTCCCAGATTTCCGGCTCCGGCTTCAAGTCCCTCGATGAGGGCCAGCGTGTCGAGTTCGAGATCGGCCAGGGCCAGAAGGGCCCGCAGGCCCAGGACGTCCGCGCCATCTAGGAGCCGACCGTCACAGAAACCCGTGCGATACGCGCGGGTTTCTTGCTTTTCCGGGCCGGTCGGGCAGGCAAGGCACAGCGCGGACGCACTGAGCACACTCCGGAACAGTCAGTTCCTGCGAAACTCCGTCCGCCCCGGACCGTCGGCATCGGCTCAGTAGCAGGTGAGCGGCTGGAGTGAATCACCGGCGTGCGGTCCCAGCGTCGCATAGGCGGCCGCGATGGCGCTCACCGCGCGCCGCAGTTCGGGTTCGGGACTGGTGTAGGGCAGGCGCAGGAAACGTTCGAAGGCCCCCTGCACCCCGAACCTCGGGCCCGCCGCCAGCAGCACGCCGTGGTTCGGGGCGGTGGCCGCCAGCGCCGTCGATACCGGGGTGGGCAGCTGCGCCCATACCGACATCCCGCCCACTCCCGGAAGTACGTACCAGCCGGGGAGTTCGGTGGCGATCGCGTCCAGCAGCGCGGCGCGCTGACTGCGCAATTGCGCGCGGCGGCGGTCGAGAATGGGTTCCGCGTTCTCCAGCAGATGGACCGCGGCCAGCTGATCCATGACCGGCGTACCCAAGTCGACCGTGGCGCGGATACCGAGCAGCCGGGTGATATGCGATTCCGAGGTCCGGATCCAGCCCACGCGCAGACCGCCCCAGAACGATTTGGACGCCGAGCCGATAGTGACGACCTCCGCACCCTTCGCGAACGCCGCGACCGGGGCGACCGGGGCGGCCGCGCCGAGCGACAGATCGGCCATGGATTCGTCGATGATCAGCAGCATCCGGGTGTCGCGGGCGATCGCGGCCAGTTCGGCCCGGGCCGCGTCGTCCATCAGGAACCCGGTGGGGTTGTTGTGATCGGTTACCAGATAGGCCAGCGATGCCGCGGTCTGCCGTGCGGCACTGCGCAATCCGTCGAGATCCCAGGCGTCGGCCGGATCCTCCAGGCGCAGCGGCACCGGGACGGGACGAGCACCCACATCGCGGATGGCCTCGATGGCGTTGGGGTAGGTGGGATGGTCGATGAGGACCCGGCCGGCGGCGGGAGCCAGCACATTCAGCAGCAGCCGGAGCCCGTGCTGAGCACCCAGGGTCACCAGGATCTGGTCGGCACTGGTCGGCAGCCCGCGTTCGGTGTAACGACGGGCCAGGGCCTCGCGTAACGGCAGGATGCCCACCGGATCCATTCCGTGGGTGCCCAGATACGACGGTATGCCCTGGAGTGCGACCGAGTACGCCTCCTCCATCTCCGGCGGCGCGGTCATCGCGGCGTAGGTCAGGTCCACGGCCGGTGCGGCGCCGGTGGACATGGTGGCCAGGATGCCGCGGGCGGCCCTGGTGCCGTCGTGCGCGACAGCGGGCGGCAGCGCGACAGTGCTGCGGGAACCCTGTCTGGTGATGAGGTAGCCGTGTTCACGCAGCAGGGCGTAGGTGGAGGTGACCGTGGTGCGGCTGACTCCGAGGGTGGTGGCCAGATCGCGTTCACTGGGCAGGGCGATTCCGAGCGGAGCGCGACCGTCGTGGATCAGCAGGCGGATCCCCTCGGCCAGCGCAAGGTACGCGGGCCGGGCGGTCTTGCGGGGCGCGCCGTCGGCTCCGTCCGAGTTACGCCAGTGCCCGAGATCGCGAGCCAGTCCTGTCGCGCCGATCACTCTTGTCGCCATAAGGTCCAGTATTAAGCAATTGGCTCTTTATCGGCAAGTCCAGTAGGCGGATGCTGAAGCTATGACACTCTTTGTGGCACTCGTGGGAGTGGGAACCTTCGGCTTCATCACCTATGACTACATCGTTCACGAATCGCGGCTCGCCGAGATGCTGGAGCGATACCTACCGCTGGGCTCGGTCGCCGACGACGCGGCGAACCGGTACGACCTCGAGCGGATACACCGCGACCTGGAGGCCGTGCGGTCCTACCGGGAACGAGACGCGGCCTGAACCGGTCCGGATCGGATCCGGACGGGGGATACACCGGATGCGGAAGCAGTCCAGTTGAAAAACTGGACTGCTCAACCGCTATTTCAACGGATGGGTGCGATAGAACTCGCACGCCTCCCCGGCGAGCAAACCGTCCTCGCACGCGAAATAGGTCTGGATACAGGAGTTGGTATCGCAGCCCAGCCGGGTCAATTCGTCACGGACACGGATGCTGCGCTCCTGCGGCGTCTCCGACTGCGGCGGCGCGGCGGCAGGGGCGACCGGGACGGCGGTGCCCTCGTTGTCCGAGCACGCTCCGAGCAGCAGCGTCCCGGCGCACATCGCCGCCAGAGCAGCGAATCGAACAGCGGATCTCGTGACCATGCGCACCTACCTCCACATCCCCCGGGGTGTTCGACGAGCGGCCAGCCTAACCGATAGCCGGCCCGATGGATACCGGCGCATTCGTGCCATCCGGCCCGGCCGACCTGGACGAACGTGGTCGGCACGGGGAAGCTGCCCGTCAGATCGCGGTCTCGCCGCGCAGCAGCGCGGCCAGCGATTCCCGATCCGTCACGTCCAGTTTGGTGCAAGCCCGGTAGAGATGCCCCTCCACTGTCCGGACCGAGACGGTCAGCCGATCGGCGATCTGCCGATTCGACAGCCCCGCCGCGACCAGATTCGCGATCTCGCGTTCCCGGGTCGTGAGCGGGAGCGGCTGCGCGGCAGTACGCAGTGCGGGCGTCGCGGCGCCCCCGCACGCGGCGGCCAGCCGGCTGGCATGGGCCGCCGATCCCAATAACCGGCGTCGATCACCGGTCCGGTCGTGCACGGTGGCCGCCTGGGCCGCCGCGTCGGCGGCAGACAGGAGCGCCCCCAGCCGTTCGAACTCGGCGGCGACCTCGTCCAGCCCCGCACCGTCGTGCCGGGACAAGGCCAGCGCGTGCCGGGCCTGCGCCCGCACCAGCGGACCGTCGACACGTTCGGCCAGATCCGTCAGCCGCTCGGCCACCGCGACCGAACCGAACCGAACCGCGGTGTGCAGGGCGAACGCCTCCACCGCAAATTGCTCGGCCCCGGCGGCGGCGTCCGCGGCGTGCAGCGACAACTCGATCGCGGTACTCACCGCGCCTTCCGCCGCCGCCAGCGCGGCTCGGGCGATCCCGAGCTGCGGCTCGTAGACCGCGCTGTGCCGGCCGCCCCGAGCGCTGGCCTCGGTGATCGCCTCCGCGGCCGCCGCCGTCCGGCCGAGCGCGCAATAGGCTTCGGCCAGCCGGATCCGGGCGGGGAACATCCAGGCCGCCGCGCCTTCGGTGGTGAGCGCCGCCAATGCCTGTTCGAGATTGTCGATACCGGGAGCGAACCGGCCGCGCGCCACATCGACAGTGCCCTGCAACACTTTCGACATTCCCCACGCGAGGTATTGGCCCGGCGCCGAATAGCCGAAGTATTCGGTGGCGCGGTGCGCGGCCGCGGTCAGATCACCGGTGAGGACGAGCGCCAGTACCTCCGCGTGCGTGGAGGTGAACCTGTTCAGACCGTCGATATGTGCTTCCACCTCGTGACCGCGGTCCGCGTAGCACCGGGCCTCCTGCGCCCGGCCCATCAGCGCCGCCGCCAGCCCGCCACCGAACGCCGCCCACCACACCGCCCAAGGCGGCGCGTCGGTCGCGGCGAACACCTCCCGAGCATCGGTGAGGGCTTCGCCGAGCCGGTTCTCGCTCACCGCACACGCCGAGGCCAGACCTGTGACGATCAGCGCGATCTTGGGATGACCGATCCGGGCCCGGACCAGAGCCAGCACCGCATCGGCGCGATCGGCGTCACCGGTGGCCCACAACAGATTCGACACCCGGGTACTGCCCCACCTGGCCAGCTGCACCGCGTCGAGTTCGTCGGGGTCGAAAGCGGCCAGTGTCCGTTCGGCCTCGATCCGGTGCCCCTGCCACAGCAGCGCACGCGCCAGCAGATCGGCCGATTCCAGCCCGCCCCGCCGTTCCACCGCCGCCCGGGCGAACCGTTCCCCCAACGGAAGATTCGCCAGACCGATCGCATCCTCGGCGGCCGATTCGAACAGTTCCAGATCGGCGGATTTATCGCTGTCCAGGGCCAATTCGGCCAGGCGGATCCGGTCGGCGGCCGAATTGATCCGGCGCTGTTTCAGCGCCGAATACAGCCGGCCGCGTAATCGGCGGGAAGTGGCGATACCGAGACGACGGCGGATGACCTCCCCGAACAGCGGATGGGTGTAGCGCACCACCAGGTCGTGGCCGTCCTCCACGACCCGGATCACACCACCGTTCTCCGCCGCCTCGACCGCGGCCTCCCCGGCGAGTTCGGCCATGACCTCCAGGGCGACCGGCTCACAGAAGGTCAGCAGTTCCAGCACCCGCAACACCGATTCGGGTAGCTGTTCGACCCTGTCCTCCAGCAGCGCCGCCAATTCCGAAGTGACAGCAGCCCGCCCGCGCAGCTGCCACACCCCGTTCACCTGGCGCAGCGAACCGGCTTCGAGCGCGCCCTCCACCAGATGCCGCAGGAACAGCGCGTTCCCACCCGAGGACTCCCACATTAGATCGGCGGTGAAGCCCTCCAGCTGGCCACCCAGCATGGATTCCACCAGATCCACGCTCTGCCGCTGGGTGAAGGGGGCGAGGGGGATCCGCAGCAGATGCCCGTCCTTCCACAGCGTCGTCACCGCGTCCGGTACCGGAACACCGTCGCGCACGGTCGCCACGACCCGGGCCGCCTTGTCCGTCGCCAACTGCAGCAGCAGTGTCGCCGAGAGCTGGTCGAGCAGATGGGCATCGTCGACCCCGATGATCGCCGGACCGTTGGCCAGCAACGCTTCGCGGGCGGCGGCCATGAATGTCACCGGATCGTGCGCGGTGTAGGACCCGACCATATGCGCGAAGACCCCGAGCGGAATACTGCGCGCCGATTCGGTTCCCGCGACCCAGCGGATGTGCCCGCCGACCGTCGTCGCGGCCCGGCGAGCCAACGTGGTCTTACCGACGCCCGGCTCGCCGATGAGAACCGCACCGCCGTGGGTGGGGCCGACGAGGGTCGCCCGAATCGCCTCGAACTCGGTTGCCCGTTCGATCATCGGCCAGTTCCGAGACATAGTTCTACTGTAAAGCCCGCATTACCCGCCGGTACCGCGAACTCCGCAGCCCGGCACCGATACTGCCGCCGCGTCCCCTGCGGGTGGCTTCAGTGTTCACCCACTTCGCAGGCCACACCGTCGCCGTCCTCGTCGAGCTGCCACGAATAGCCGGGCTGACCGCCCAGCAGTGGAGTGTCGGTCTCCCGGCGGGCGTGATCACAGCTGATGTAGTAGGGATTCCCATCCTTCTCCGGTTCGCCTTCGGCACGATCGGTGGGCAGCGGATGGGAATCCTGGCTCCGGTTCGACGATTGCTGTGGATCGGCGACGGCCGGCGCGGCGGTGAGGAAGGTGAGCGCGCATCCGGCGATCAGGAGGCGGGTCGCTACTGTTCGAGCACTCATGACGAAAATCCTTGCGGCGAGGTGACACGACCATCCTCACGCGGACTCGCCGATTGCGAAAGACCCTTGTTTCGCCTGGACCCCCGTTCGTACCGCGGCGGCGGGCTGCGGTACGAACGGGATATCCGGCAGCGGGCGTTACCGGCGCACCGGCACGGCGCGGTCCGGAGCGCCGGATATCCCTGCCACTCGGTCGATCACGGGGTGCCCGACGGCGGATCGCATACCTTCCACCCGCCGTCGATCTCCTGCAGATCGAAGGTCCGGGTGGTCTTCGAATCCGCCTCGGTCTGCACACTCACCTGGGCCAGCGCGGTCCGGTCGGTGATCTGGACGGCGTCGACACTGGTCACGTCCGGGATACTGCCGCCGGCGACGGCCTGCTGATGCACTGCCGCGAACTGATCCTCGGACAATCCCTGGTAGTACTCGTGCAACCCGCCACAGGTCACATCGCGCAGGCCCGCCAGGTCGCCGTTCTCCAGCGCACCGGTGTAATCGCCGATCGCCGACCGGATCCGGGCCTGCGGCGAATCGTCACCGGACCCGACCCCGACCACGATCGCGATCACAGCGATCACCACCACCACCGCGGCGCCGGCCGCGATCAGCCATTTGCGGTTGTCGGTAGCGCCGGCCGACGCGGGGGCCGGCTCCACCCGCTGCGGCTGCGCGATCTGCCCGGGGGCGCCGAACTGGGGCGACTGTGCGATCCGCTGTTCGGCCACGGTCGGTTTCACATCCGCCGGTGACGGGGCACTACCGGCACGCGGCGCACCCGCCTGCACCCGGCCCGGACCACCGGCCGGGTGGGGGGCACCCTGCCGCCCACCGGCGCCGTGCGGCTGGGGAGCTGCCCCGCCCGGCCGCTGCGGCGCGACCTGATCCGGACGGCTCGGCGCCTGCGGGCCGGGACGTTTCGGCCCGGACTGCGGCCGCGGCGTGCTGGGCGGTTTCGACAGCGGTCCCTGCGCGCCCGCACCCACCCGATCGGTGCGGGCCGGGCCCTGCGGGCCGCCGGGCGGTTCGGTCCCCGGGCGCGCGGCCTTACGTACCTGATTCATATCGATACGCTCGGTGGCGTTCGGGTCGGGTTTGCGCACCGAGAGGGATTCGGTCGGCGCATCCTCGGGCCGCTGCGGTTTCGGGATCACCACGGTTTTCGCCTCGGTGCCCGCCGCGCCGGACGCCTCCAGTTCGACCGTGGCATCCGTGGCCGCCGGGTCACCGGTTTCCGCGTCCGAGGTCTTCGCGGCGGTCCCACCGGCACCATCGCCCGCCTCGACCTCGGACTTCTCCGTGGATTCCCGGCCACCCGACTCGGACTCGGCGGCGACTTCGTCCCCGGCATTTCCCGGCGTCTTCGCCGCGGCGACTTCGTCGGCGTCGCCGGCCGGATCGGCCGGGTCGGTGTTCCCGGCGACCGCATCGATTCCGGGCCCCGGGTTCCCGGCCGTCGTATCGATCTCGGCGGTCGCGTCGGCAGCGGCAGACGTTTCGATCTCCGCCGTCGCATCGGCAGCGGCAGACGTATCGGAACCGGCCGTCGTATCGTCGTCCGGTTCTGCGCTTCCAGCGGCGGATTCCGTGGCGACCGTCTCCGTACCTGCTGCCGTCGCGGCCGCATCCGCACCGGCGTCCTCGTCGTCTGCCTCGGTATCGGTATCCGCGGAACCGTTCTCGGTGCCGGATGCCCCGGCACCGTCCGCGGACGCCGCCGAGGCGGAAGTCCCGGACGTCTCCTGCCCGGCCGCCGCGGCGACCTCGGCCGACGTATCGGTGGGCGAATCGTCGCCCGCCGACCCGGTACCACTTCCGGTTCCGGAAGGACCGCCGGTCTCCGTCGGCTCCGCCGCCTCGGCTGCGGCGGGCGATTCCGCCGCCTCGGAGGATTCGGTGGACTCCGTGTCCACGGATGTATCGGCACCGGCGGCGGTGGTCGTCGCCTCGTCCGATCCACCAGCGCTCGGCGAAGCATCCGTCCCGGATTCCGCGCTCCGGGTGGGCTCGTCCACCGCGACCGGCGCCGCGGCTTCGGTATCCGCGACGGCGTCCCGATCGGCTTCTCCCGTGGCCTCCCGCGCGTCGTCGGCATCCGCCGGGACGCCGGCCGGTGATCCGCCGGCCGCATCCGGGCTCGCCGGTGCCGCTTCCGCACCGGGAGCGTCCGTATCACCGGTAGCCGCATCAGCTGCCCGCGACGGCTGTGACCCGGGATCGGCCGGCTCCGGCTGCTCCGGGGCGGGTGAACTCGCGCGGGAGTCGCTGCCGGCGGATGCGCCGGAGTCGGAGTCGGAGCGGATCGGTTCCTTGTCGTCGGTCGGGTGCGACACCTATACCCCTCGTTGCTGGCGAACAGAATGTGACGTAGACGGCCAGCCTATCGAGCATTCCCGATACCGGTGCACAATGAAGCCCATGACCTCGTTCGGTGATCTGCTCGGACCGCAACCGGTACTCCTTCCTGAACTACACGAGCCGGAGGACGCGCTCGACGCCGGCACCGACCCGGTTCGGGTGGCGGCCGACCATCCCGCCGCCTCGATCGCCTGGGCGGCGCTGGCCGAAGCCGCCCTGGACCGGGCCGCCGAGGCCGCGGAACCGATCAACCACGACGTCGTAGCCGCCTACGCGTTCGCCCGGACCGGCTACCATCGCGGGCTCGACCTGCTGCGCCGTAACGGCTGGAAGGGTTTCGGCCCGGTCCCGTGGGAGCACGAACCCAACCGGGGCTTCCTGCGTAGTGTCGCGGCGCTGGCCCGGGCGGCGAAAGCCGTGGGGGAATCCGACGAATACGCGCGCTGCCTGGATCTGCTCGAGGATTGTGATCCGCGGGCGGCCGGCGAACTCGGCCTGGGCTGAACGACACAGCGGCGTTGATCGACCCGAATTCCCGAGTGGCCCGAGCCCGGACCAGGGGCGTCGAACGAATGCGGCGTTCCTGGAAGCGGCTCCGGCTCTCGGCCATCCCGATTCTGCAGTGCTCGCTGGCGGCAGCGCTGGCCTGGTTCCTCGCCAAGGACGTGGTCGGCCACGCGCTGCCGTTCTTCGCGCCGACCGCCGCGGTGGTGTCCATCGGAACCGCGTTCGGGGCGCGGCTGCGCCGATCGCTGGAACTGGTGGTCGGCGTCGCCGTCGGTATCGGGGTCGGTGATCTGTTCATCTCCCAGGTGGGAACCGGGGTGTGGCAGATCGCCCTGGTGGTCGCCGTGGCCATGGCGCTGGCCGTGTTCCTCGACGGCGGCGCCATCATCGGTATCCAGGCCTCGGGCTCCGCTGTACTGGTGGCCACCCTGATGCCGCCGGATACCGGCGCCGGCCCGTCGCGGATGGTGGACGCGCTGATCGGCGGACTGGTCGGGGTGGTGGTCGTCGCCGCGCTGCCGTTGCATCCGGTGCGCCGCGCCCGGGAACAGGCGGCGGCGATTCTCGGAGTCATGGCGAAATCGCTCACCGACGGCGCCCACGGCCTACTCGAACAGGACCCGAGCAAGGTTCATGCCGCGCTCACCGCGGTCCGGGCCACCCAGGCGCAACTGGATTCGCTGCGCAAATCGCTCGAGGGCGGGCGCGAGGTGAGCCGGATATCCCCGCTGTACTGGAATTCGCGCGGCAGGCTGGAGCGGCTGCGCGCTGCCGCCGATCCCCTGGACAACGCGGTCCGCAACACCCGGGTGCTGCTGCGCCGCTCGCTGACCCTGGTCCGCGACGACGAAATCCTCAATCCGGGCTTGATCGAGGAAATGGAGCAGCTGGCCGCCGCGGTGGAAGTGGTCCGCCGCATGGTGCTCGCCGATCCGGGCCAGCAACCCGACCGCGCGGAGGCCGCGCGGGTGTTGCGGTCGGCGGCCAAACAGGCCCGTCCGGAGCTGGTTGCGGGGGCCGGGCTGTCGGCGCATGTGGTGTTCGCCCAGATACGGTCCACGCTGGTAGACCTGCTGCAGGTGTGCGGGGTGCAACGCGTGTCCGCACTGGCCCTGCTACCACCCACGGTGCCCAATCCCTATGTGACACCGAAGAATTGATTTGCCGGACCGTTCGCCGGACCGCGTTCGGGACGCGATTGTTCGCCACCCGGTTGCCGGGCCCGGCGCGCCCGGCGAATGCGGGCGCCACCGCGCGCATCGCCCGGCCACAGCGGGTATTCGAGTAGCGGACTACCTGTGCCCGCGCGCCCGGTCTCCACTAATGTGAAACATGACCGCACCGGCTCACGGCCGGTTCGGTGGGACCCCTTCCGTGCGCCGCGTCGCCGACGGACGGCGCGCCAGCGCCCGACGTTTCGGATACCTGGACGCCGGCCCGGGCGGGGAATCCGGGCCCGTCCGGCCGGCGCCGCGCCGGACGGGCCCTCTCGGATCGGCCCGACGCGCGGCCTACGCCCAGAACCGGGTCAGATACCCGCCGTAGCGCGACCACTGTTCCGAAACACCGGACAGGTCGTAGAGGGCGTACACGACGTCGAAGAAGACCTGATTGATCGACGGGGTGAACAGCAGGGCGAACAGGATGAGCATGCCGAACGGCTTGAACTGTTCCAGGCCCCGCCGGGTCTGGTAACTCAGCGACGGCTCCACCACCCCGTAACCGTCCAGCCCGGGTATCGGCAGCAGATTCAGCAAGGTCGCGGTCACCTGCAGGAAGGCCAGGAAACTGAGCCCGAACCAGAGCGCCGGATGCTCGGTCGCGCTGCCGAACAAGCGCACCACCAGCAGCAATACCACCGCGCAGACCGCGTTCACCGCGGGACCCGCCACACTGATCAATCGTTGCGTCCGCGCCGGTACCTGGTGGGTGTGCACATAGACCGCGCCGCCCGGCAGGCCGATCCCGCCCAGCGCGATGAAAACCATCGGCAGCACGATCGACAGCAGCGGATGACTGTATTTGAGCGGATTCAGGGTCAGGTATCCGCGCAATTCCACTTCACGGTCCCCGGCCCGCCAAGCAAGGTAGGCGTGCGCGAACTCGTGCAGACACAGTGTCACCACCCAGCCGAACACCACGAGGACGAAGACCCCGGCCTTCGCCTGTACCGAATCCAGCTCCGCGCCCCACGCCAGCACCCCACCGGCCACGGCGACCGCCAGCACGAGCAGGAACACCGGACTGGGCCGCACCGCGCCGCGCCGCAGCGCCGACACTCCGCCGCTCACGACCGGCCGCCGATGCTCGCCCGAACGATATCGGTCCGCCGGAGCCCGGGCCGGGAAACGAGACCTCGATCCACCGGACGGTCGGCCCCAGCAGCATCCGACCCGTAGAAGCCCGATCGAAAGCCGAGCCCCGCCATCACAGAACTTCCCCCGATAACCCACATACGACCCGCGGAGGCCGCGGCGAAGGCGGAGGTACCGCAGTATCGCCGCATCAGCGGACCAGCAGCCAGGGTTCGTGGTGCCGGTAGAACGTGGATCGCGGTACCACCCGGTCGCTCTGCACACCGTCGCGGTTGACCACCGCTGCGGGGGTACCGAGCTGCGCGGCGCGGCCGGCCGTCCAGCGGCGGCGGCGGAAGCGGCGCGGATAACTCGCCCGGACTCCCGGCAATTCCAGCGTGGGCGTCACGAACATGGCCCGCACCGAACCGGAGAACAGCCGGGTGTCGTCGACATAGGCCTCGCCGGTGAGCTGCTCGCCGTTCGGGCCGGTGATCTTGGCGCGGCCCACCAGGACCGTGCCGGTGTCGTCCCGGACCAGGGGCGTCTGCGTGGGCGAGCCTTCGAGCGCCAATTTGGCGGCGGCGTTGCCGGTGGGAAGGTCGTAGGCCTGCGCACCGTAGGACCGGTCCACCGGGACGTACCCGACTTCCACGTGCAACCGTTCGGTCCGCATCAGATGGGTGAGGACCGCGGCCAGCGCCGCATCGTCGCCGAGCACTATCAACCGCGGCAGGCTGTCCGCCGCGAGCACCGGAAGGATCTCGTCGATCAGATCGGTGCTCGGTACCGCCTCGGTCTGCGCGGTCGGCTGCGCGGCGAGAGCAATGGGTACCGGTGCGTCGGCACAGCGGAGAACCTGGGTACTCAAACGCCCAACACCCTCCCTCGGACCGGTCTCCCACGAGTGTAGAGGGTGCCCCTGCACGACCCGCGCAACGGCCCGGCCGCGGCGACCGTTCCCCGGCCGCCACACGGGCTCGGCTAGACTGTGCTCCCGGCTTCCTCCGCATTACGGCAGGTAGCTGCAGCACTTGCGTGTTGCGCGTCGAACCGTAGGAGACACGACCATGCCGGCAATCGTCCTCATCGGCGCCCAGTGGGGCGACGAGGGCAAGGGCAAAGCCACCGACCTACTCGGTGGTCGCGTGCAGTGGGTAGTGCGGTACCAGGGCGGTAACAACGCCGGTCATACCGTGGTGCTGCCCAACGGCGACAATTTCGCGCTACATCTCATTCCGTCCGGCATCCTGACCCCCGGGGTGAAGAACGTCATCGGCAACGGTGTGGTCGTCGACCCCGGTGTGCTCCTCGACGAGCTCGCCGGGCTGGACGATCGCGGTGTCGACACCTCGGGCCTGCTGCTGTCCGCCGACGCGCACCTGATCATGCCGTACCACGTGGCCATCGATAAGGTCACCGAACGGTTCCTCGGTAACAACAAGATCGGCACCACCGGCCGCGGTATCGGCCCCTGCTATCAGGACAAGGTCGCACGGGTCGGGGTGCGGGTGGCCGATGTGCTGGACGAGAAGATCCTCACCCAGAAGGTGGAGGCGGCGCTCGAGTTCAAGAACCAGGTTCTGGTCAAGATCTACAACCGGCGCGCCCTGGACCCCCAGCAGGTGGTCGAGGAGGTGCTCGGCCAGGCCGAGCAGTTCGCGCACCGCATCAGCGATACCCGGCTGGAACTGAATCTGGCGCTCGAACGCGGCGAAACCGTGCTGCTCGAAGGTTCGCAGGGCACGCTGCTCGACGTGGATCACGGCACCTACCCGTATGTCACCTCGTCGAACCCGACCGCCGGCGGCGCTGCGGTGGGCGCGGGTATCGGCCCCAACCAGATCGGCACGGTGCTGGGCATCCTCAAGTGCTACACCACCCGTGTCGGCTCGGGCCCGTTCCCGACCGAGCTGTTCGACGAGTCGGGCGCCTACCTGGCCAAGACGGGCGGCGAGGTCGGCGTCACCACCGGCCGGGCCCGCCGCTGCGGCTGGTTCGACGCGGTGATCGCCCGCTACGCCACCCGGGTCAACGGCATCACCGACTACTTCCTCACCAAGCTCGACGTGCTCTCGAGCCTCGACCGGGTGCCGATCTGCGTGGCCTACGAAGTGGACGGCGAAAGGGTCGAGCAGATGCCGACCACCCAGACCGGGTTCCACCACGCCAAGCCGATCTTCGAGGAGATGCCGGGCTGGTGGGAGGACATCTCCGGGGCGCGTACCTTCGCGGAACTGCCCGCCAATGCGCAGGCCTACGTGCACCGGCTCGAGGAACTGTCGGGTGCCCGGATCTCCTGCATCGGAGTGGGCCCGGGCCGCGACGAAACCATCGTCCGCCACGACATCCTCGGCTGAGGTATCAGCGGACCGCCTGGAAACCCAGGACGGTGCCGCCGATCCGGATCGAATCGCCTTCCGCCAGCAGCGCCGAATCGATCGGCTCCTCGTTGACGAAGACGCCGTTGGCCGAATCCAGGTCCTCGATCAGCAGGCCGGCCCGGCCCAGTTTTATCTGGGCGTGATACCGGCTGACCTTCGGATCGTCGAGGATCAGATCGTTGTCGGTCATCCGGCCGATCCGGAAGCTGCCGTGCGCGACCATGACGGTCCGCCCGTCCGGTAATCGCAGCTGGCCGCTGCGTACGGTCCGCGGCACCTCGGTGACCGTATCGGTCATCGCGGCCGCCATCCGTTCCACGTTCTTCATCTCGACAGTACTCAGCGGCTCCTGGCGCAGCACCCGCCGCTCCAGTTCGACCAGCGCGGGCCCGGGATCGATACCGAGTTCGGCGGCCAGTACCGCGCGTACCCGCCGACACGCTTCCAGCGCGTCGGCATGCCGTTCGGACAGATACAGGGCGGTGACGAGCTGCCCCCAGAGCGGTTCCCGCAAGGGATGCTCGTTGGTGAGCGCGACCAGTTCGCCGATCACGGCGGCGGCCCGGCCACAGGCTATCTCCGCGTCGAACCGCGCCGAAACCGCCAGCAGCCGTTCCTCCTCCATCGCGGTGGCGAAACTGTCGGCGAAGCCGAGTCCGGTGAGATCGGACAGCGCCCGCCCGTTCCACTCGCGCAGGGCGGTCGAGAACAAATGGGACGCGGACGCGTGATCGCCGGCACCCGAGGCCCGGGTACCGGCATCCCGGGCGGCTTCGAACCGGCCCAGGTCACATGCGTCGTCAGCGATCTCGAGCCGATATCCCGAGGATTCCGTGCGCAACACACCCGCCGGGTCGATGCCGGAATTGCGGAGCGCCTTGCGGATATTCGATACGAATACCTGCAAACTCGCCGCGTACGCGTCCGGCGGCTCTTCGTTCCAGACCATATCGGCCAGGGCGGACGAGGACACGGCCCGGCGGCGGTTCACCGCGAGCGCGGCCAGCAGCGCCCGTGGTTTGGGTCCGCCGACCGGCACCGGCTCACCGCCGACCAGTAACCGCACCGGGCCCAGCACGCGGAGATCGAGAGTCATCCGGCTACGAGCGGTGAGAAGCGATCAGGCACTGATGGAACGCCCCGCGGACCGCAGGTCGTTGCACGCCTGCACCACGCGATCGGCCATCGACTGCTCGGCCTTCTTCAGGTAGCTGCGCGGATCGTAGGTCTTCTTGTTGCCGACCTCGCCGTCGATCTTCAGCACACCGTCGTAGTTGCTGAACATATGACCGGCGACGGGCCTGGTGAAGGCGTACTGGGTGTCGGTGTCGACGTTCATCTTCACCACGCCGTACCGCAGCGAATCGTCGATCTCCGATTTCAGCGAGCCGGAACCGCCGTGGAATACGAAATCGAACGGCTGCGCGTCATTGGCGAGGCCGAGCTTGGCGGCGGCGACACGCTGCCCCTCGGCCAGTACCTCGGGCTTGAGGACCACGTTGCCCGGCTTGTACACACCGTGCACATTGCCGAAGGTGGCGGCGAGCAGGTACTTGCCCTTCTCGCCGGCGCCGAGCGCGTCGATGGTCTTCTCGAAATCGGCGGGCGAGGTGTAGAGCTTCTCGTTGATCTCGGCCTCGACACCGTCCTCTTCACCACCGACGACGCCGATCTCGACCTCGAGGATGATCTTGGCGGCGGCAGCGGCGGAGAGCAGTTCCTGCGCGATCGAGAGATTCTCGTCGATCGGAACGGCCGAACCGTCCCACATATGCGACTGGAACAGCGGGTTCTGTCCCGCGTCCACGCGTTCCTGCGAGACGGCGAGCAGCGGGCGGACGAACCCGTCGAGCTTGTCCTTGGGGCAGTGGTCGGTGTGCAGCGCGATGGTGACGCCATATTTCGCGGCCACCACATGGGCGAACTCGGCCAGCGCGACCGCGCCGGTGACCATATCCTTCACCCCCAGGCCGGAACCGAATTCCGCGCCACCGGTGGAGAACTGGATGATCCCGTCACTGCCCGCCTCGGCGAAACCCTTGATCGCCGCGTTGATCGTCTCCGATGATGTGCAGTTGATGGCCGGGAAGGCGAAAGAGTTCGCCTTGGCCTGACCGAGCATCTCGGCGTAGACCTCCGGAGTCGCGATCGGCACTGTGAAGACCTCCGTGTTGTGCGGCAGACGTGGGATTGTCTGTTTCTGCACATACCCTAAGGCAGGCAGGTTTCATCCGGTATAAGGGGATTGTTTGCGCCGCCGCACCCTACAGCGGTCGATGTAACCGGTACTGTGGGCCGGGTGATTGCGCTGGCAGCTACCGACGCGGTGACGAGCAATCTGGCTCTGACCGAACTGCTCGACCCGATGCACCTGTTGACCGAGACCTGGCTGAAGAACGCGGTACTACCGGCCATCATGGTCATCGTCTTCATCGAGACCGGCCTGCTGTTCCCGCTGCTTCCCGGCGATTCGCTGCTGTTCACCGGTGGACTGCTGGCCGCGCAACCCAATCCCCCGGTATCGATCTGGGTACTGGTTCCGGCGGTCGTCTTCATCGCATTCGCCGGTGACCAGTGCGGATACTGGATCGGCCGGGCCATCGGTCCCGCATTGTTCAACAAAGAGGACACGCGCTTCTTCAAGAAGAGCTACGTCACCGAAACACACGAATTCTTCGAGAAGCACGGCCCCAAAACGATCATCTTGGCCCGTTTCGTCCCGATCGTCCGGACTTTCATGCCGGTACTGGCCGGGGTCTCCAAAATGAGTTATCGGCGTTATGTCGCGTTCGATATCGTCGGCGCGATCGCCTGGGGCGGCGGTGTGACCGTTCTCGGTTACTTCCTCGGCAATGTGGCCTTCATCCGCGACCACGTCGAGGCCATCTTCCTGCTCATCGTGTTCATCTCGATCCTGCCGGGCATCAGCGCCATCGCCAAGAAGCTGCTCGGGCGCAAGGCCGCGGCCCCCGCGACCGGCGGCCGGCTCACCTCGACCGCGGAACTCCCGGCCATGGATCTGCCCGGCCAGGTCGACAGCACCATGCCCCTGCCGGTGGTGTCGAACACCGGACCGGTCGGCGCAAACGATTCCCCCGTTCGGTAAGTGGTGAGCGCCCAGGCCATGCCCCATGCGATGGGCAGCTTCGAACCCCTGATCTCCGCCGGGCCGGCGCTGGTCTGGACGGTCGTCCTCACCTTCGTCTTCCTGGAATGCGCGTTCATTCTCGGACTCTTCCTGCCCGGCGATTCGATGCTGCTCACAGCGGGAATCGTGATGGCCTCGCATGCCACCGGGGAAACACAGGTGTGGCTGCTGGCGGTCGGTGCCATGGTCGCCGCCATCGCCGGTAACCAGGTGGGTTATACGGTCGGGCGGCGGACGGGCCACCGACTCGTCGCCCGGAAGAACGGGCGCTATATCAACACCCATAATCTGACCCGCGTCGCCGAGTTGCTCGAGCGGCACGGGTTCGTGGCCGTGCTGATCGCGCGGTGGATCCCCTGGGTGCGCACGCTCTGCCCGATGGTGGCCGGAGCCGCCGGGATGGATCATCGCCGCTACACCGTCGCCAGCACCGTCGGCGCGATCATCTGGGCGCCGGTGCTGCTGTTGATGGGTTACTACGCGGGCGGCTTCATCCAGCAGATCTCCTGGCTCATGCCGATCGTGATCGGGTCGTTGGTGGTGTGTCTCATCGTGGGCACGATCATCGGTATCCGCCAGTACCGGCAGGAGATGTCGCAGCCGGTCGAGGACTTCGACCTCGATCTCGATGCCGCCGAAGCCGATGCCGACACCATGCCGCTGCCCGGGCTCGGCCGCCGCGAACTACAGCCCGGCCGCCGTGACCATATGGGCGGCTTCCATGAGCATCCAGCCCGAGAGCTGTACCGATAGATCGCGTTCGGGTATCCGTGAGGAACTGACCGCGCCACCGGCGGTGAGCCCACCGGCGCCGCCGCTGCCGCTGGGCAGCTGCGCGGATACGGTCCAGTCGTGGCCGAACAGCGGTTCGCCCTCGACGTCGAGCCGGTTCTCCCACGCCGCAGCCGCCGACTCCTTCACGATCCGCGCCGCCGTACGCCGATCGGCGAGTTGTTCGTGTTCGTTCCCGGGCAGCATGAGCGCGACCAGCGCGAGGTACCGAATGAGGATCCCGTTGAACAGCCCGCCGTCGCCACCGGTACCACCGCGCACCACGCCTTGGACGGTCAGATGATCCTCCACCGCGTCCAACAGCCGGTGCACGCGGTCGAGATGCTCGAAATCACCGGTGTGCACCGCGAGCTCGGTCTCCAGGCCGAGCACCACGCCCTGGCAGTAGCTGTAGATCGGTCGTTCCAGATCACCGGCGGGCAGATGGATCCCGTCGAAGATCAGTCCGGTCTCCGGATCGCGCAGCGTCGCGTCGATCCAGGCCGCCGTCTCGACCGCCCGATCGAAGCGTCCGAGCCGAGCCAGCGCGATACCCGCCGGCCCGTTGGCCGGCGCATTGTAGAAATCCGCCCCGACCCGCCACGGGATCCCACCGCCGACGGCCGGGTTCCACGCCGTGTAGAGCTTCTGCTCCAGCGGGCCGAGGGCTCCCACGGCCTCCTTGTTGTCGTGGATGCGGGCCGCCCGTTCCAAGGCGATGGCCAGCCAGGCCATATCGTCGTAGTAGCGGTTGGTCCATCCGGAGATATTGCGGAGCCGGTGGGAACGGACCAGGGTGGCCACCCGCTTGCGGCGTTCGATGGTCGGCGCCCGGTTGGCGGCGTCGACGGCACAGTCGATGAGATGGGCCTGCCACCAGTAGTGCCAGGTGGCGAAGAACCGCTCACGCCGGATCGACGGCCAGCCCACGACACCCAGCGCGGTGCCCGGCAGTAACCAGACCGGCCGCAGATGACGGGATACGATCGCGGCCTCGGCCCGGTCGGCCCGCTCGGACCAGCGCGTCGCGGGGTCGCCCAGCGGCCTGCGCTGTTGCCCGGCGGAGCGCCGGGGAACGTCGAGATCGTCGCTGGGCGGGGTCATGAAACCCATATTGCCAGGCGAATCGGCTTTTCCGCCGCTCAATTGTTACCGACTCGACGCGGAACCGTTCGACTTCGCCCGGATTCGGTCCGGACCTCGCGTAATTGCGCCCGGACCGGGCGGAGAAGGCCCGCCCGCGAACCGTAAAGCGGGGTAAACGCCCGGGCGTGTCGCCCGGCGGTCCGGCCGTCGGCGCCGGGCCCGCGACCGCACCTCACGGTGAACACACAGCCGCGCAACGGGTTTCGAGTGGACTGGACCGAACCGGATGCCCCCGGTCCGCCCACACTACGATCATGCCGTGACCAACCCAGCGCTACCGGCCGATACGAACCCCACCCGGCACCCGAATCAGACCTCCGGGGTCGCCGCGGCCGGAGTCCGGGACACACAGCCGGCAGGGCAGGAATCGGGCGATCACCTCGAACACGGGCCCGGCCCCACCGAATGGGGCGACAACCCGAACGGAGTCGGTCCCTGGACCGCCGAACACGACGGACCACCGCCGGAGGACGACCGGTTCGATCCGGTACTACTGGCCGAAGGCGACCGCCGCAATGTCGTCGATGCCTACCGCTACTGGACGCGGGAAGCGATCGTGGCCGATATCGACCGCCGGCGCCACCCGTTCCACGTCGCCATCGAGAACTTCGGGCACGATGCGAACATCGGCACCGTGGTACGCACCGCGAACGCGTTCGCGGCGGGCGCGGTACATATCGTCGGCCGCCGCCGCTGGAACCGGCGCGGCGCCATGGTCACCGACCGCTACCAGCACATCACCCATCACCCGGATATCGAGGCACTGCTCGAATTCGCCCGGTCCGAGGACCTGAGCGTGGTCGCGGTGGACAACGTCCCGGGTTCGGTGCCATTGGAAACCGTCCGGCTGCCCCGACGCTGCCTGCTGCTGTTCGGCCAGGAGGGGCCGGGCGTCACCGAAAGTGCCCGCGACGCCGCGGTACTCACGGTGTCCATCGCGCAGTTCGGTTCCACCCGCAGTATCAACGCGGGAGTGGCGGCCGGTATCGCCATGCACACCTGGGTCCGTCAGCACGCCGATCTCACCACCGCCTGGTGACCGGGCCGACGCGATTCGGCCACCGACGGTCACCGTGCCTCTCGCACAACCTTCGCCCACACCGAAGGCGGCGCCGACAACACAGCCGGGGTCACGAGGGCCCCGACAGCCCCACCGGAGGCGGGGCCATTACGCAGAACCGAGCACTACGACGATGATCACGATGTAGGCGATGATCACCAGTGCCATCAAAATCAGCATCACCGAGCCGATGATGCCCAGCACATAGCCCACCATCACGTTGCTGCGGCCGCCGATGGTACCGCCGGAAGCGTCGATCTCGTCGAGCGCCCGGCGGCCCATGATCCATGCGAACGGGGCACAGATCTGGCAGAACATCATCCCGATGATGCCGAGGATCAGCACCGTGGTCGCCTGTGGATGTTCGGGCGGCGGCGGCCCGTACCCCGGGTATCCGTACACGGGCGGCGGGTAGCTCATGCCTGGATCGTATCGGCTGCCGCTAGGAGCGACCAGCGGAAATCTGTTCGGTCCCAGCGGTACCGGCTCGATCCCGGACGTGCGCGCCCGGATCGGCCAGCAGGAACTGTGCGGCGCCGTAGGTCGCCAGAATCACTGCCTCGATCACGCGCCGCGACCGTTCGCCGCGTGCGAAGAGCCGCCGCAGGACGATCAGGCCGTCGGAGACCGTGAACAACAGTGCGCCCACGCCCAGGCGACTGCGCGGATCGGCGTCCGGGATGTTGAGCCCCGCAATATCGTTCGCGTCCGGAGCCAGCGCCGGGTCGGATGCCAGTACGGCCGCGCTACCCAGCGTCGCACCGTAGGCGCTCAGCGGTGCCGCCAGCACCGGTGCCTTGGCGCGTAGCAGTGCGGCGGCCCCCATCCAGGCCAGTACCCGTGGCACGGCCACGGCTGGTGCCGGGCGGGCACCGTAACGCCACCACAGCACCGAATACCCGGTCTGCATCACGGCGAACGAAGAGGCCCCGGCGATGAGCCGACGATCGTCGTCGGGATCGATGAGCAGTACGTCCCCTACCGTGGCCGCACCGAGCGAGCTCAGCAGCAGAGTCCGGTCGGCGGGGGCGATACCGGCGCGGCTGGTCGCGATATCGGCGGCGAGCAACGGCATCATCAGCGGTTTGGCCACCCACTGCCAGCGTTCACGTCCGGTGAGCGCACCCGCCACGGTCACCGCGGTGGCGGCGAGGTACCCGGCACGCAGCGGTCGCATTGCTACAGACTCGATTCGGCCGGTGCCGGCGGCAGGATGACCACCTGGCCCGCGTAGCTGAGTCCGGCACCGAAGCCGAGCAGCAGCGCCAGCTGGCCGCCCTTGGCCTTGCCCGTGGCCAGCATTTCCTCCATGGCCAACGGGATCGAGGCGGCGGAGGTGTTGCCGGTGTTCTCGATATCGCCCGCCATCGGGATTTCGTCGGCCAGACCCAAGTTCTTCTTCATCAGCTCGTTGATCCGGGCATTGGCCTGGTGCGGGATGAAAACCTCGATATCGTCCTTGGACACCCCGGCCACGTCGAGGGCGGTGGACAGCGCGCGCGGCAGGGTGACCGCGGCCCAGCGGAAGACCCGGGGGCCCTCCATACGCAGCGCCATCCGGCCCACCGGTTCCACCTTCGGATCGGTGCCCTGCAGGTCCTGGGCCCGCTGCATGTAGTCGATGAAGTTGATGTCCTGTTTGATGGCCTCGGCGTTCTCGCCGTCGCTGCCCCAGACGGTGGGTGAGATCCCGTTGTCCTCACTGGGCCCGATGACCACGGCGCCGGCGCCGTCACCGAAGATGAACGCCGTCCCGCGATCGGTCGGATCGATACCGATGGTCATGGTTTCGGCACCGATGAGCAGTACGTATTCGGCAGAACCGGCGCGGATCATATCGGTCGCGACGCCGAGGCCGTAGCCGAAGCCGCCACAGCCGGAAGTGAGGTCGAAGGCGGGGATACCGTTCATGCCCAGATCGCTGGCGACGATCGGCGCACCGTGGGGCGTCAGCATCGGCCAGCTGGAGGTCGCCAGGATGAGGGCACCGATCTGCGACGGGTCCACACCGCTGTTGCGCAGTGCGCGGCGGCCGGCGGCCACCGAGATGGACCGCAGCGATTCCTCGCCACTGATCCAGCGCCGGTTACGGATACCGCTGCGTTCGAAGATCCATTCGTCGGTGGAGTCCAGTACCTCGCATACCTCGGCATTGCTGACCACGCGTGTCGGCCGGTAGGCACCGATTCCGAGCATTGCTACGTTGTCGTGCCCCTTCTTGCCGGCAATGCTCACCACGACTCCACGACCCTTCACTTGCAGTACTGACGGATTCTCAGGCTAGCCGAGCGGGAAGAACCGGTGAACAGCCCACCGCGTTTACGCAGCGGTATTCAGTTCAGTTCGAGGTCTCCGAGGCTGAGGATGGAGCGGTACTCGAGACCTTCGTCGGCGATCACCCGGTCGGCGCCGGTTTCCCGGTCCACCACCGTGGCTACCCCGACCACTGTCGCGCCGGCGTCGCGCAGCGCGCGCACCGCGGTCAGCGGGGAGTTGCCGGTGGTCGTGGTGTCCTCCACCACCAAGACGCGTTTGCCGACCACATCGGGTCCCTCGATCTGCCGCTGCATCCCGTGGGTTTTCGCGGCCTTGCGCACCACGAACGCGTCGATCGGCCGGCCCGGAGCGTGCATCACGGCCAGCGCGACCGGGTCGGCACCCATGGTCAGTCCGCCCACGGCGTCGAATTCCCAGTCGGCGACGAGTTCGCGCAGCAGTTTGCCGATCAGCGGACCGGCCCGGTGATGCAAGGTCGCCCGGCGCAGGTCGACGTAGTAGTCGGCCTCGTTACCCGAGGACAGCGTCACCTTGCCGTGCACGACAGCTAAATCGCGCACCAGCCCGGCCAAAGCGTTCCGGTCGGTTGTTGCCTGGTCGATCATCGGTGTCCTTCCGCCCACGTAGGCGAGTCACGGCAGTAGAGGTCCCGGCGCGTACTGCGGCGCCCTGCGAAGCAGGATACGGGGACGCTCCGCGCGGAGTTGTCGCAGGTCGCGCGGAGTACGTATCGGGGAAACCTACTGCGGTACCGGACCCTGGTAGGGGCGGAACCCGGGATGGAACGGACCACCCGGCTGACGTGGCTCCTGGTCGTCGCCGGGCCCGGATTCGCGCGACTCGCGCGGACCGGAGTCACGGTCGGGTTCCGAGCGTGCGGACCGGTTCACCGCCCGGGCGTCGGGCACCACGGCCAGACTGGGCCGCCGGGGCGCGGCGTCGCCACCGTCGGGTTCGCGGCGGCCGGGCTCGTCGAGATCCTCCGGATCGCCCTGCCGGTAACGGACATTGGGTACCTGGCGCCCGTAGCGGCCGTCGTCCCGGTCGTCGTCTTCGTAATCGAGGTAGCCCTCGTCCCGCGCGGCGTCGCGGTCGTCGGCCGAACGGATGCGCGCGCGCGGACGCGCGTCGCCGGGCTCGTTGTCGTCGGAGCGCGGTTCGGTGACCGGCGGCAGCACGTGCAGCAGACCCGACAACCGCAGGACGGCGTCGATGCCGGTCTCCCAGTCCTTGGCCGCGGTCCCGACGGGAAGCATGCCGAGGGTCCAGTTGCCCTCGCTCCACAGCATCTGCACGGTATCGGCCAGCGATTCGATGAACGCGACCATCCGCTGATCGACGGCGTGCCGAGCGATTTCGGGATTGGTCGCGAATACGACGCGATCGCCGATGGCGCCGAGCAGTTCCAGATCGGCGTCCTTGGGCGGATTCATCGTTTTGAGCCGCATATCGACATCGATATCCGAACCGATCTGCCGGCGGACGGCGACCAGGGTCGCCGAATCCTCGAGATCCAGCAGTACGAATTTCTCGCCCTTACGGATACCGGTCACCACGTCGACCGCAGTGAGGTATCCCAGTTTGGCCAGCGCACCGCGCCGCCACGTCGAAGCGAGCGCCGGTTCCACCGACACATAGGTGTATCCCTGGGCTTTCGCCCACACCTGGCGCGCGTGACCGGTCCGCTGCCGCTGTCGCCGGTCGAAGTAGAGCAGCACTATCGCACCCGCGAGGGTGATTGCCGCCAGCCCGAACCACATTGCCGTCATCGTCGCCTAGCCTATCGACCCGCCCGGCGTATTGCCGGGCACCCACACTGCGCGCCGCGGTTTTTCATCGCCCGCCCCCTTCGAGGGACGTGCTGATGATGACATCGGCCTGGATTGATCCGTCCGGGCTCTTCTGGCCCTGCACGATCACCAGGTCCCCGGTCGGCAGAGCGTCGACGGTGGTCCCGGCCAGCGAGATCACCTGGGTGGACGCGGTGGTGTGCACCGTGATCTCGTTACCGGTGAGCGTGCTGATGGTCAGGGTACCGCCGGAGTTGGCGCTGATGGTGCCCATGGTGGTGCCACCGGATTCCGCGTCGCCGGTATCGGGCAACTCCGGCATACTCGGCAGGCTCGGGAGGCCGGGGCCCGAATCACCCGGATCGGCGGGTAGTCCACGACCCGTCGGCCTGCTGGTGGTCGTGGTGCCGCCGGCGGTGGTGTCGGAGTCGTCCCCGCCGAGGAGCATCCCGGCGGCGATACCGGCCAGCCCGATCAACACGATCACCGCGACCGCGATACCGACCCACATCCCGTTCTTCTTCGGCGGGCGCGGCGGCTCCGGCGGTACCTGGCCCGGCGGGCCGTACTGCCCGTAGCCGCTCAACTGGTTGTCGTAGGCGCCGCTCGGATAAGTGGGCATCTCCCGGGTCGGGTGCGGGCCCGGTGGCCCCCAGCCGCCGTAGGGATCGTTACCCGGATAGGCCGTCGTCGACTCCCCGTAACCCGCCGGGCCGTAGCCGGTGGACAGCTTCTCGGTGGCCGATTCCCCCGGCTGACCCAGGTGCTGCGTCGGATCGTCGTCCGGCCGCCTCGCCCAGGGATCGTTCGGGTTGGTCATGTCATCCAGCCTAGGCCGAACCCGTCCCGGGTGAGCGCACTCACCCGGGACGGGGGGCGTGGCGACGGTGACGACGCGGTCAGCGCCGCATCCGGGGAAGGACGCGACTCACGGATTCGCGATGACAGCGGCCGGGTCGCGGTCACGAGGACCGACGATCAACCCGTCGCCGTCGGGCATGACGTTCACCTCGACCGTATCGCCGTCGGTGACCTTCCCGGACAGCAGTTCCTTGGCGAGCGTGTCACCGATCGACTGCTGGATCAGACGCCGCAACGGACGCGCGCCGTATACGGGATCGTATCCGCGGACCGCCAGCCAGAACCGGGCCGAATCACTCACATCGAGGGTCAGCCGCCGCTGCGCGAGGCGCCGCTGCAACTGGTCGAGCTGGATATCCACGACATGCGCCAGCTGGTCCTCGTCGAGGGCCTGGAACATCACCACGTCGTCGAGCCGGTTCAGGAATTCCGGTTTGAACGCCGCGCGTACCGCGTTCATCACGAATTCCGCGTCGGCGCCCGCACCCAGGTTCGAGGTCAGGATCAGGATGGTGTTGCGGAAGTCCACCGTCCGGCCCTGGCCGTCGGTGAGCCGACCCTCGTCGAGCACGGCGAGCAGGATGTCGAAGACATCGGGATGCGCCTTCTCGATCTCGTCGAACAGCACCACGGTGTAGGGCCGCCGCCGCACCGCTTCGGTCAGCTGACCGCCCTGGTCGTAGCCGACATATCCGGGCGGAGCACCGACCAGGCGGGCGACAGCGTGCTTCTCGCTGTACTCGCTCATATCGATGCGGACCATCGCGCGTTCGTCGTCGAACAGGAAATCCGCCAGCGCTTTGGCCAGTTCCGTCTTACCCACGCCGGTGGGACCGACGAACAGGAACGAACCGGTCGGCCGATTCGGATCCGCGACACCGGCGCGGGCCCGGCGTACCGCGTCGGAGACCGCCCGCACCGCGTCGTTCTGCCCGACCACCCGGCGGGCGAGTTCGGATTCCATCCGCAGCAATTTCTCGGTCTCGCCCTCGAGCAGCCGGCCCACCTGGATTCCGGTCCACGCCGAGATCACCTCGGCGATATCGTCCGGGCCGACTTCCTCCTTGAGCATGACCTCACCGTCGGCGGCCGCGCCGGAGGTCTTCTCGGCCTCGGCGAGCTCCTTTTCCAGCGTCGGAATGCGCCCGTACCGCAGCTCGGCGGCCTTGCCCAGGTCACCGTCGCGTTCGGCGCGGTCGGATTCACCACGCAATGTCTCGAGCTGCTCTTTGAGCACGCGCACCTGATCGATCGCCGTTTTCTCGTTCTGCCAGCGGGTGGTGAGCTGGTTGAGCTTCTCGCGGTCGTCGGCGAGTTCGCCGCGCAGCCGCTCGAGCCGTTGTTTGGATGCCTCGTCGGTCTCCTTGGTGAGCGCGACCTCTTCGATCTCGAGTCGCCGCACCGCGCGTTCCACCTCGTCGATCTCCACCGGCCGGGAGTCGATCTCCATCCGTAGCCGGGACGCCGCCTCGTCGACCAGGTCGATCGCCTTGTCGGGCAGGAACCGGGACGTGATGTAGCGATCCGACAGTGTGGCCGCCGAAACCAGGGCGGAGTCGGTGATCCGCACACCGTGGTGGACCTCGTAGCGTTCCTTGATACCGCGCAGGATGCCCACTGTGTCCTCTACCGAGGGTTCGCCGACCATCACCTGCTGGAAGCGGCGCTCCAGCGCGGCGTCCTTCTCGATGTGCTGCCGGTATTCGTCGAGCGTGGTCGCGCCGACGAGCCGCAGCTCGCCGCGGGCCAGCATCGGCTTGATCATGTTCCCCGCGTCCATCGCCGATTCGCCGGTCGCGCCCGCGCCGACGATGGTGTGCAGTTCGTCGATGAAGGTGATGATCTGCCCGGCACTGGACTTGATCTCCTCGAGGACGGCCTTGAGCCGCTCCTCGAACTCGCCGCGGTACTTCGCGCCCGCGACCATCGCGCCCAGATCGAGCGAGATGACGGTTTTACCGCGCAGCGATTCCGGTACGTCGCCCGCGACGATGCGCTGGGCCAGGCCCTCCACGATCGCGGTCTTGCCGACACCCGGTTCACCGATGAGCACCGGGTTGTTCTTGGTACGCCGGGACAGCACCTGGACGACCCGGCGGATCTCGGTATCGCGCCCGATCACCGGGTCCAGTTTTCCGGCGCGCGCGGCATCGGTGAGATCGGTGGAGTACTTCTCCAGCGCCTGATAGCTGCCTTCCGGGTCCGGGCTGCTGACCCGGGCGCTGCCGCGCACAGCGGTGAATGCCTCACGCAGCCCCGACTCGGTCGCACCGTATTTCTCGAGCAACATGGTCACGTCGGTGTCACCGGCGGCCAACCCGACCATCACATGCTCGGTGGAGACGTACTCGTCACCGAGTTCGGTGGCCAGGTGCTGGGCCGCGGTGATCGCGGCCAGCGCCTCGCGGCCCAGTTGCGGGGTGGTGGTGGCGCCGGTGGCGCGTGGCAACCGGTCGACGATGTCCTGCGCTTCGCGGCGCACCGTCGCGGGATCGGTGCCCACGGCCTTGAGCAGGGGCGCGGCGATGCCGTCGGTCTGGTCCAGCAGTGCCACCAGCAGATGGGCCGGGCGGATCTCCGGATTGCCGGCGGCCGAGGCTGCCTGCAATGCGGCAGTCAGCGCGGCCTGGGTCTTGGTGGTGGGATTGAACGAGTCCACGAAGCACCTTCCTGCTAGTCGATATCTCATCCGGCATCCGCACCGATCCCGGTGTCTCGTGCCGTTCTGCCCGATTCAACGTTCGAAAGGTTGAGTCTGTTCCGCTCAACTTTGAAATTTTCGGTGACGACTCACCCGCACCGGGTTGCCAGAAAAGTGCTGGATCACGGCTCACAACGACGCGTCGGTACCCGCGAACAAGATCAGCCAAACCCGGTAACCGTATTTCACACCCACCATCATCTCTTTTTTCGGGGATACTGGTCGGGTGAAGGGCCGCCGTAACGGTCGGTCCCTCCGGGTCGGAATTCAGGGAAAGGAAGCTCCACGCCGTGGATGCGCGTTCGGCAGCGCTGGTCCGCGCCAATTTCCAGTCGGTGGTCGATGCGCCGAGTGGACCCGAGCGGTTGGTCAGCGCTTTTTACGGTCACCTGTTCGCGGAGAACCCGCGGCTGCGGGAGCTGTTCCCGCCCGCCATGGATATGCAGGCGAAGCGGGTGGTCACCGCTGTCCAGTACATGCTCGACCACCTCGAAGACTGGGATCGGGCCCAGAAATTCCTCGAGCAACTGGCCCGCGACCATCGCAAATACGGTGTCGATGCTTCGCATTACGACCAGGCCGGGCCCGCGCTCTACGCCGCCTTCCAGACCTACAACGGCCCCTACTGGACCAGAGAACTCGCCGAAGGGTGGCGCGATGTATGCCTGCTCATCGCCGCCGCCATGGCCATCGGCGCCAATTCCGATGATTCGCCGCCCTATTGGGAGGCCACCGTCGTCGGCCACCGGCACGTCCTCGAAGACCTGGCCATCGTCCGGCTCCAGTCCGACGACCCGATTCCCTACCTGGCCGGCCAGTACGTCCCCATCTCCGTGCCGCAGCGGCCCCGGATGTGGCGCTACCTCTCGCCCGCCATCCCGTCGAACCCCTACGGCGAGATCGAATTCCACGTCCGCAAGGTGCGCGGCGGCTGGGTGAGCCCGTCGATCGTGAACGAGACCAAGGTCGGCGACCGCTGGCTCATCGGCGGACCGCTCGGCGGCCTGCAGGTGGACCAGGACAGCGGCCGGGATGTGCTGATGATCGGGTCGGGCACCGGTGTCGCGCCGTTGCGCGCCCAGCTGATCGAGATGGGCCGCCGCGGTATCAACCCCCGGGTGCACTTCTTCATCGGCGGGGTGTACCCGTGCGATCTGTACGACGTGGAGAACATGTGGCAGCTCTCGCAGAGCAACCCGTGGCTCACCATCGTCCCGGTGTGCGAGCACAAGACGAACCCGTGGTGGTATCCGCATCCCACCGAGGACGCGCCCTACGGGATGCACCGGCGCCTGGTCGGCAACCTCGGCGCCGTGGTGGCCAGTTTCGGGGCATGGGAGGATCGGCAGATCCAGATCGCCGGTTCGGCGAAGATGATCGCCGATACCCGGCGTGCACTGCTCGCGGTCGGCACCCCGGAGGAGATCATCAGCACCGATCCGGTCTGATCGGTATCGCATATCGAGCACCGGACGGGTCGCCGTCCGGCCCGGCCCGTCAGGTGAGTGAGGTATGACCAACGACCCGAGCGCGTCCCCCGGCCATCCGTCCCAGCGGGACTACTGGCTGGCCGATGTCGTCGAACACCACCGGCTGCGCCACGATATGGCCGTGGTCCGGTTGATCGGCGAATACGTGCCGTTCCTCGCCGGACAGTCCGTGCAGGTCGAGGTCCCGCAGTTCCCGGGGATGCGGCGCCGGTTCTCCCCCGCGTTACCGCCCTCGCTGGACGGCAAACTCGAATTCCATGTCCGCACGGTCGCGGGTGGCTGGTGCAGCGCCGGGATCGTCGCCGATACCGCGGCCGGAGATCGCTGGAAGCTCTCGGCACCCGAAGGCATGTTCACCGTGGACCCCGACGGCGACGAGGTGGTGATGATCGCCGGCGGTACCGGTCTGGCCCCGCTGCGCGCCCAGATCCTGGAACTGGCCCGGCATCCGGACCCACCCACCACCTATCTGTTCTTCGGCGGTTCCGCGCCGCGCGACCTGTACGCCGCCGATATGCTCGTGCTGCTGGCCGCCGACCTGCCCTGGCTCACCGTGGTACCGGTGGTGGAGCGGCTCGACGACCCGTCCTGGCCCGATAAATGGTACGAAAGCCACCGGGTGGATATAGGTTTCGACGACGACGACCTGTTACAGGGCACCCTCGCCGAAGTGGTCGGCTCCTACGGTTCGTTCAACCGGCACCAGGTCCTGGTCTGCGGATCACCCGCGATGACCAGGTCCACGGTGGAACGTCTACTCGACGCCGGCACCCCGGCCGAGCGGATCCAGTTCGAAGGAGCCTGAACCCGCGCCGATCGACAGACCCGGAGCCGAGCGACCCGCGGTCGCGACCCCGGAGCGGCACCATCAGCATGGCCGGAGACGAACGACGCGTGACCGCAACCCCGAATGCGGCCGTCGAAGCAACCGGGTTCACATGACCCGACCGCCACGCCGGAGGCGGCCCGATCGACACGTCGGGGTCCCGTAATCCCGACCGCAGCGCCGAACAGCCCACCTCAGTGGCGGGGCCCGCCCCGGTTCTGGAGCGACAGAGCGAAGGAGCGCAGCGACTGAGCGCCGGAGTGAAGAACCGGGGTCACGAGGGCCCCGCCTGCGACGCCGGAGGCGGCGCAATAAACACAGCCGTCAATACTTCCGCCGGTTCCGTGGCTGCCATACCACCAGCGCGGTATTGCGCTGCGGTGGAATCAGTTCCGGCCGGTAATCCGGCCGGGCCCGTTCCCGTTCCAGCTCCGCGGACAGGTCCAGCACTCGCTGCTGGAGTTCGGTGACCTGATTGGTGAGCTCGATGATCCGTTTGATCCCGGCGAGATTGACGCCCTCGTCCTGGGAGAGCCGCTGCACCTCGCGCAGCAGTTCGACATCCCGTTCCGAATAGCGCCGGCCGCCGCCGGACGTGCGCTGCGGTGTCACCAGGCCCAGCCGGTCGTAGGTGCGCAGGGTCTGCGCATGCATACCGGCCAGCTGAGCCGCCACCGAGATCACGAAATATTCAGTGCTCGATTGGCGCGCGGACTTCGCCTCGGGTGGTCGTTTCGGCTCCATTACGCACCTGCCCATCCCGCTCTCGGATCGAAGCCGCTGGCCTTCTCCGCCTCCTGCAGCGCGCGCAGCGCTGTCACGGCGTCGTCGTCCAGCTTCGGCGGCACGGCGACCTTCACGGTGACCAGCAGATCACCGGCTCCGCCACCACGTTTGGGAACTCCGCGGCCGCGCACCCGCAGGATGCGGCCGTCCGCGGTACCCGGCGGCACCTTCACACCGACCCGGCCCTCCAGAGTGGGCACCGATACGGTCGTACCGAGCACCAACTCACTGTAGCTGACCGGAAGTGCCAGAGTGAGGTCGTCGCCGGCCCGGCCGAAGACCTTGTCCTGGCTCACGTGCACCGTGACGAACAGATCGCCCGAGGGCGCGCCCCGCAGCCCTGCTTCGCCCTGTCCGGCGAGCCGGATCCGTTGCCCGTCCGCGATACCCGGTGGGATCCGGACGTTGATGGTGCGGGTGCGGTTCTGGATACCGCTGCCGTGGCAGTCCACGCACGGGTCGTCGATGATCGAGCCGGAGCCGCGGCACTCGTCGCACGGTTCGCTGAATCCGAACGCGCCCTGATTACGGCTCACCACACCGCTGCCGTTGCAGATCGGGCAGACCCGCGGGCTGGTCCCGGGTTTGGCACCGCTGCCGTGACAGGTGGTACACGGTGACGGGCTGGTCAGGTACAGGGGCACCGTGACGCCCTTGGCCGCCTCGCGGAACCCGAGCGTCGTCTCGGCCTCCACATCGGCGCCCCGCCGGGGGCGGCTGCCAGTGCGGGTGGCACCGCCGCCCCGGTTGAACAGGCCACCGAACAGGTCACCGAGGCCGCCGTCGGCACCGCCGGCACCGGCCTGGCCGAAGATATCGCCCAGATCGAAGCTCTGGGAGAATCCGCCGCCTGCTCCCGGGGTGAAGCCGCCACCCCGGCCGTACCCGCCGCCGGAGAACAGGCGTCGGGTCTCGTCGTACTCGGCGCGTTTGGCCGGGTCGGACAGGATGGTGTGCGCCTCGCTGACCGCCTTGAACCGCTCCTCGGCCTTGGCATCGCCGGGGTTGGCGTCGGGATGAAGATCACGGGCGAGCTTGCGATACGCCTTCTTGATCTCTTCGGTGGAAGCGCTGGAGGAAACACCCAGCTCCTTATAGAAGTCCTTCTCGATCCACTCCCGCTGGCTCACCGGGCATCTCCTCCTCTCGGTACCGTTCCACGACCCGGGCGGGCCGCTGCGTGGTCACACTTTCCTACCGTCTCCGGGCCCGTCGCGCGTGGCGTGACGGGCGCGCGGCGCCCCCGGATGTCTCCGGGGGTACGCCGCGCGACCCGGTCCGTGGCTTTCGCCGCGGAGTCGTTACTTGTCCGAGCCGGCATCAGCATCCGATGCCTCCGCCGCAGCGGGTTCCGCCGCGGTCGCGGAACCCGGGTTCGATCCGAGATCCCCCACCCCGTCGGTCACGCCGACCAGCGCGTGCCGTAGCACCCGCTCACCGAAGCGATAACCCTTGCGCATCACCACGCCGATCACCGGATCGTGTCCGGATCCTTCGTGCTGAACCGCCTCGTGCAGGTTCGGATCGAAAGACTCGCCCTCGGAACCGAATTCCTCGAGACCCTGTTTGCGCAGCGCCTCGATCAGTTTGTCGGCCACCGAACGCAACGGCCCGGATTCCAGGTCACCGTGCGCCTTCGCGCGATCCAGATCGTCGAGGACACCGAGCAGTTCGGTGACCACGGCGGCCTTGGCGGAATCCGTCGCGGTCTTGCGATCGCGTTCGACCCGGCGCCGGTAGTTGGTGTATTCGGCCGTCAGCCGCTGCAGATCGGCGGTGCGCTCGGCGAGTTCGTCCGAGGCCCCGGCCGGAACCTCGGCGGGCGCCGTCTCGACACCGTCACCGTCGAGACCGGCCTGCGGCGCCTGGGGGGCTATGCCCTCTTCGGCCCCGGCCGGGGCGGCGCCGTTGGCCGCCCCGGCCTGATCCCGTACCTCACCGGTCTCCGGGTCGATCTTGCGCTTGTCGACGAAGCTGACCGGTTCCGCTGGCTCTCCCGAGTTACCTTTGTTTCCCGAATTCGTCACTTCTTCTCCGTGTCGACCGGCTCGTCCACGACCTCGGCGTCGACCACTTGGTCGTCGCCGGCGTCCGCGCCCGCGGCGCCGTTACCGGCGGCCCCGCCGTCCGAAGCGGCCTGGGCCTCGTAGATCGCCTGGCCCAGCGCCTGCGATTCGGTGGCCAGCTTCTCCACGGCGGCCTTCACCGCGGCGGTGTCGGTGCCCTCGAGCGCCTTCTTGGCGTCGTCGATCGCGGCCTCGACCTTGGACTTCACATCCGCCGGAACCTTGTCCTCGTTATCGGCGATGAACTTCTCGGTCTGGTGTACCAGCGACTCGGCCTGGTTGCGGGTCTCCGCTTCCTCCCGGCGCGCCTTGTCCTCGGCGGCGTGCGCCTCGGCGTCCTTGACCATCCGGTCGATCTCTTCCTTGGACAGACCGGAGCCGTCCTGGATCTTGATCGTGTTCTCTTTACCGGTGCCCTTGTCCTTGGCCGTGACGTGCACGATGCCGTTGGCGTCGATATCGAAGGTGACCTCGATCTGCGGCACCCCACGCGGGGCCGGCGGGATACCGGTCAGCTCGAAGGAGCCGAGCAGTTTGTTGTGCGCGGCGATCTCGCGCTCACCCTGGAACACCTGGATCTGCACGGACGGCTGGTTGTCGTTGGCCGTGGTGAAGGTTTCCGAACGCTTGGTCGGAATGGTGGTGTTGCGCTCGATGAGGTTGGTCATCACACCGCCCTTGGTCTCGATACCCAGCGACAGCGGGGTCACATCGAGCAGCAGGACGTCCTTGACCTCACCCTTGAGCACACCGGCCTGCAGGGCGGCGCCGACGGCGACGACCTCATCCGGGTTCACGCCCTTGTTGGGCTCCTTGCCGCCGGTCAGTTCCTTGACCAGTTCGGAGACCGCGGGCATGCGGGTGGAGCCACCGACGAGCACGACGTGGTCGATATCGGAGACCTTGATCCCGGCGTCCTTGACCACGGACTGGAACGGCGCGCGGGTGCGGTCGAGCAGGTCCGAAGTGATCTTCTGGAATTCGGCGCGGGTCAGCTGCTCGTCGAGGAACAGCGGGTTCTTGTCCGCGTCGACGGTGATGTAGGGCAGGTTGATCGAGGTGCTCTGCGAGGAGCTCAGCTCGATCTTGGCCTTCTCGGCGGCCTCACGCAGCCGCTGCATGGCCATCTTGTCTTTGGTCAGGTCGATGCCCGAGCTGGACTTGAACTTGTCGACCAGCCATTTCACGACCCGCTCGTCCCAGTCGTCACCACCGAGGTGGTTGTCACCGGAGGTCGCGCGGACCTCCACGACGCCCTCACCGATCTCCAGCAGCGAGACGTCGAAGGTACCGCCACCGAGGTCGAAGACCAGGATGGTCTGTTCCTTGTCGCCCTTGTCCAGGCCGTAGGCCAGGGCGGCGGCGGTGGGTTCGTTGACGATGCGCAGGACGTTGAGGCCGGCGATCTGGCCGGCTTCCTTGGTGGCCTGACGCTGCGCGTCCTCGAAGTAGGCGGGGACGGTGATCACCGCGTCGGTGATCTCCTCGCCCAGGTAGGACTCGGCGTCGCGCTTCAGTTTCATCAGCGTGCGCGCGCTGATCTCCTGCGAGGTGTATTTCTTGTCGTCGATCTCCACGGTCCAGTCGGTGCCGATATGGCGTTTCACCGAGCGGATCGTGCGGTCGACGTTGGTCACGGCCTGGTTCTTGGCCGGCTGACCGACCAGTACCTCGCCGTTCTTCGCGAACGCGACGACAGAGGGCGTAGTGCGCGAACCCTCGGAGTTGGCGACGACGACCGGCTCACCACCTTCGAGAACGGCGACGACCGAGTTCGTGGTCCCGAGGTCGATTCCGACCGCACGAGCCATTTGTTTCCTCCTCATTTTTCGACTGCTTGTGTCTGTCCGGGCCGGTGCCCATGGCGCGGCGTGCCGGTGGGCCCACCGCATGGACCAGCCCCAGGCAGAACATAGAGCACGGTCCCAGCAATACTGAGCGTGGTCGGCTCAATCCTGCCCCGCTTCACTGGGGCCGTCAAGTCAAACTTGAGCCAATGTCACTCAACATTGTCGATCAGCTCAACCCCCGGCTCCGGCGATCTATTCCCCACACCCTGTACACCGGGGCCGGCACCGTTCTTCCCCGCACTCACCACCACGAACCGGGTCGGTGCGACATCGTGACCCAGCCGTGCCGCCCCCGGCACCTCCACCCGGCCACACCGGGGTCCCCACACTGCGCCCATCGGCGCTATTGTCAATGCTCCGCCCATGGTGACCCGGCACCCCGCGTCGCGGGCCGGTGCCGCGTGGGTGAACCCGTACCGTGGTTTTTGGATGAGGAAGTCGAAGCGAGGATCCGAAAATGGCCACTGGGGTGGGCCTGCACATCGCCGAGTACGCGTGCACCGCGGCGGTCGTCGACGACGACGGGGATCCGCATTTCATTCTGCGTGAGCCGGTGCTGCACATGTCCGAGGAGGGCGACGCGGTACTCGGCGGCGCCGTGGCTCCGGCCGGGCACACCCATACGATCACCGGTTTCGTCGCCGCTGTCGGCGATCCGGCAGGCGTGATCGTGGACGACGGCGAGGCCTACCGCGGAGAAGATCTGCTTGCGACGGCCCTTTTCTGCCTGATCAATCTCACCGCCGATCATCTCAACGGTCCGGCCGAGTTCTATGCCACCCATCCCGCCGGATGGCCCCCCACGCAGGTCCTGGCTCTGCGCGGCGCGCTCGACTACCTGGGCCTGAAATCGGTGGCCCTGGTCGGCGAGGACGAACTCCCGCTGCCGCCCGCCGGTCGTACCCCGGCGGAGACTGCCCGGTACTTCGCCGAGAGCGCGGGCCGGGCGGCGCTGGCCGTCGTGCTCCAGACACCGGCCGGGGCGACCCCGCCCGATCCCAGCACCGCTCAGAACTCCGCGCTGGACACGATCGTCATGCCCAGACTCGGCGACGACACCTCGGCCAAGGCCTATTCCGCGATGGTCCCCGCCATGGATCCCGAAGCCACCTACGGCGGTCCGAGTCTCGGAGCCCTCGCCGCCGGGCTCGATCCGGCGGTCGACCCCGGCCCCACGCCCGGCGACCGCCCGGCGACCGACACCGCGGCGGCGCTCCCCTCTCCCACCACGTCGAAAACCACGTCGAAATCCGCGTCGAAAACCCCGGCGGCGGCCACGCCCGCCCGGGATCGGCGCAGCGGCGGCCGGCGGACCGCCGCGCTGGTGACCGCCGCCGCGGTCGCCGGCCTGCTGATCGGCGCCCTCGGCGTCACCGCGATTCTGCGAACCGGTGCGGCCGAGCCGAGTCAGCCGGCCACCACCTCGGTGACCGAAGTACCGCCGGCGCCACCACCGGTCCAGCCGCAACCGGCCGCTCCGGTGCCCGAGACCGCGGACTACACACCCGAGCCGACCTACGAGCCGGAGCCCACCGAAACCGCGGAACCGACGGTCGCGCCTCCTCCGGTCACCGTCACCGAGACGACTCCGGTACCCAGCACCGCCGCTCCGACGGAGACCGACGAGCCCACCGGCCCGACCCTCACCGAGCCGACCACGGAAACCGAAACGACGACCACCCGGACCCGCCCCCGGTTCTTTCCTTTCCCGGTTCCCTTCGCCACCGAGGACCCTGATGTGGACCTTCCGGACACCGGATCCAAAGAAGGCGCGCAAGAAGAAGCCAGATAGCGATTCGTGCCTTAGAGTGATCCGCTGACCGGTGTTATTCCGGCCACCCCGGCAACCCGGTCGCAGCTCGAGCAAACCTGTGCGCCAACGGATTCGATTCTGGAGGATTCGAGACTCACGGCGACGGATTATCTGGCACGCAGTGCCTACGAAGGGACTTCATGCGCAAGTCGGTGGCGCGTCGCGCCGCGGTCAAGGCTGCCGTTATCGGCTCGACCGTTCTCCTGGCTCCCCTCTTCGGCGCGACCGCGGCGACTGCCGCACCCGCTCCGGAACAACTCAGAGCCGAGGACCTTCCGGCCGAACTGGTCCAAGCGCTGTCCCGCGATCTCAATATGACCCCGACCGAATATCTGGACCGCGCGGCGCGCGCCCAGCAGTTGCAGACCTATGCCGCCGAATTCCGGGCGGAGCGGCCCGATGTCTTCGCCGGCGCCTGGATGACCCCCGAAGGTAAGCCCACCGTCGCCGTGACCTCGCCGGATGCGGCCCGGGTCGCCAGTGGCGACGGGTACACGACCCGGCTGGCCCCGGTCTCGGCGGCCGCGCTGGAAACCTCGCTGACGCAGATGAACCAATGGGTCGCCGCGCAACCCCGGGATATCTCGCAGCTGATCAATTCGATCGCGATCGACTTCCTCAACAGCCAGCTGATCGTCAACGTCGCGAATACGCCACTGGCGCATATGCTCAACCTGCCGACGCTCATCGCCAACGTCAAGGTCGTCCTCTCCCCGAATGCCGGTGGCCCGGTCGAGCACCGGCCGATGGGCGGTGACACCTATATCAGCGCACCCGGTCCGCTCGACGATGCCGAGCTGAAGAGCGTGGACGTCTGCTCGTTCGGCTTCAACAGTGTCGATTCCGCGGGCAACGCATTGAATATCAGTGCCGGGCACTGCAATCCCAATATCGACAAAGGCGATGAACGGGCCGCCGTTTACGGCCCGAATATCCGCAATATCCCGGCGAGCCCGCAGCTCGGCACGTTCGTGCAGTCGGAACTGGGCGGTCCCAGCACGCTGGACTACTCGGTGATCCAGTTGAACGAGCGTGCGATCGGCTCGGGAATGGACCAGCCCTCGGTTCGCGGCGCCAACGGCACCACCCTGACCATCACCGGTACCGCCGATCCGGTGGTCGGCGCCCCGGTCTGCAAATCCGGCCAGTCCTCCACCTTCACCTGCGGCTTCGTTGTGGCCGACCGGGTCGAGACCCAGTTGTTCACCACCGAGGGCGACGCGAAGGTCGTCCGGGGTTTCGCCAGCTCGGCCTGCACCCTGGGTGGTGACAGCGGCGGTGCCATCGTCAGCGGCACCCTGGCGCTGGGTATCACCAGCGGTTCCAATGCCGCCGACGCGCCCGATTGCGAAAAAGCCAATATCGCCCTCGCGCAGTACGGCGGTACCGCTACCCTGGGAATTCCCATTCGCGGCATCCTGGCGCATGCCGATTCCGCGTCCGGTGGGGGTATCGGAAGCGGCATCAACGTACGAACCAGGCCGAATGCCGGCTGAGCCCGATATAGTCTTCGCATGCTCATGCCACGCATAGGAAAACAAAGGTCGGTGCCGACCGGAAAACGGATGCGACGTGCCGCAGTCGCCGCGTCGGCGGCCGTGCTGCTGTTCGGCCCGACCGCGGTCTCCACGGCCGCCCCCGACCCCGGAATCGGCCTGCCGGCCGATCTGGTGGCCGCACTGAACCGGGATCTGCACATCTCCCCCGAGGAGTACCTGCAGCGCGCCGATACCGCCCAGCAGGTGGCCGCGTTCGCCACCACCGCCCAGCGCCAGTACCCGCAGGTGTTCGGCGGCGCCTGGCTCGACGAGCAGGGGCGCGGCGTGGTCGCACTGGCCAACGGCCCCGGCGCCGACGCGGCCCGCGGTGCCGCCGAATCGACCGGATTCGTAGTCCGCAACGTCGCCAAGAGCGAATCGACCCTGCGGGGCGAGAAGAGCGCCTTCGAACGCTGGCTCGACGGTCAGCCCGAGGCCGTGGCATCCCTGGTGCGCGGTGTCGTCATCGACACCGTGAACAACAGCATCGCGGTGCGGGTCGACAAGGTCGGCCTGCCGATGCCGAACTTCATCGACCCGGCCCGGGTAATCGTCATGGCCCCGCCGATCGCCGCGGAAACGCTGCCCCAGGCGGCCGCGGTCGCCGATGCCGGCGCGGCTGCGGTCGGCGGTGGCGACGGTTTCGCCGCTATCGCCGGTGACAGCTCACTGCGCTGCTCCTTCGGCTTCAACGGAATCGGCCCGGCGGGCAACACGGTCAACATCACTGCCGGACACTGCAATCCGAACCTGGACGACCCCGGCGCCGCCAGCGTGCACGAATCCCTCGGCGGCAACAAGGTGGGCCCGCAGATCGCCAGCTACCAGAAGTCGGTACTCGGCGCCCAGGACTACTCGATCATGAGCATCGCGGACGGGGCTGCGGGCCGCTTCCAGAACAACCAGGTCAAGGTGCCCGGTGCCGCGCCGATCGCAGTCGACGGTGTGGCCACCCCGGTGGTCGGCGCCCCGGTCTGCAAATCCGGTTCCCGGACCGGCTTCAGCTGCGGTGTGGTGAACGCGGTGGACCAGACCGTCCAGGTCGGTGACCGGCAGCTCACCCAGAGCTTCTCCGCCAATATCTGCGCCCTCCCCGGCGACAGCGGCGGGCCGATCGTGACCGGACGGCAGGCCCTGGGTATCTCCAGTGCCTCGTCGGTCGCCGACTACCCGATCTGCGAGATCCCCAACATCCTGGGCGTGCTCACGGGTAACGCACCGCAGCTGTTCGCGCAGCCGGTGAGCGTCGTGCTCTCCGACAACCCGGGTCTGCGTATCCGCACGAGCTAGTACGTCTTGTTCCCTCCGCGCTCCGCGGCGCGGAGAGGGCAGGATATCGGCGCCGCACCCGGAGTGTGATCCGCACCGAGCATCGAGCAACGAAAGGGCCGGCAGCTTTCATGCTGCCGGCCCTTTCGCCTGTTCCGAGCATTTCCCCGCTCTGCGATATCGGCCGACGAACACCGGCGACACAGCGCTATCCGGACGCGTCTGCTCTTTGTCGCCCCATATGAATCACAGGATTCGGGATTCAGCGCGTCAGCGTGCGCTGTGTACCCCGGAGTGCTTCCCGGTGCGAGACCGAAGCAACGACGCGACGGTCTTGTTCAGACGACAAGACCCCGCCTCCTGGAAGGAGACGGGGCCTTGTCGTAGCTGTACGAGAGCCGATGGAGGCCTTACTTCGGCGCCTCGGCCGGAGCTTCCACCGGGGTTTCGGCCGAGGCGGGAGCCGGGCCCTCTCCCCCGTTGGCCCACTTACTGGTGCCGGCGGGCGCCTGCATGGTGTTCATCAGCTCGACACCGGCCGCGATCAGCGTCGGGCCGCCCACCGCGAGAGTGCCGATGATGCCACCGATACCAGCGCCCGGAAGGCATCCGATCGCCGGAATCACGACACAACCCACGACGAAGCCGACGGCGGTGCCGATGAAGCCACCGATGGCAGTGGCGAGGCCGAAGTTGCTGGAGAACTCATTGATCGCCATCTGGTTCTCGGCAGTCGAGGCGATGGGCTTCGCTACCGGACGCACGACCTCTTGCGGCTGGCCGGCTTCGGCGCCGGCCGGCTTCTCGGGGGTGATCTCCAGAACAGCACCGTCTTGCTTGATCTCGGAGACCACCGGGATCTCGGATCCGGCGGCAGTGAATTCGAGCGGCAGGGAGGCGACCAGCGTGCCTGCACTGTCCTTGATTTCGACGACCTTGGTCTTCTCGGCGCCGTCAGCAATCGGCTCCCCCGCCGGTGTGCCGGGTTCCTGCGCGGTCGAGCTCACCTCTTCCGGAGATGCGTCTTTCTCGACGATCGAGAAAGATCCACCGTTGATGGTTGCGACTACGGTCTTGTCTTTCAACTGCACCGCGTAGTTCACGGTCTTCGGAGCCTCGGCCGCCGGATCAGCGTGGGCTGTGCCGAATCCCATAGCGAGCGAACCGGTGACCAGGGCTGCGACCACCGTTGATCTCGGGAGTGTCATCCATTTCCAATCGGGTTTGCGGCGTTACGTCTCGACGCGAGGGGGCCGATGTGATCGAACCCTGTTTCCTCCCCGAGCGTTATGAGATTTCACGCTTCCTGATAGATCGGGCTGAGCGTAGTCGAATGCACTGGCAAAAGGCGAGATTCGTTTCCCAAGCGTAAGAATTCAAGGAGTAAGCCTGGCCTTACCGGCGTCGGCGACAGGGGGCCCTTTACGGTGTTAATCAGCCCTTATGGGTTATGGACAGCCAACTCAATAACGTGACATTGATCACGCCGCGATCCATACGGATAAGCCCAGGCAGATGCCACTACGGGCCGCCGCAGATCGTACAGTGGACACCACTAGTTACTGGTGGGTAACTTACTGGCGGTTACGATACGAGCCGGACGGGGTACTGCTCAGTTCCTCGTACCTCGTGTTGCCTCGAAAGGAAGGTCGCGACATGAATGCCCTGACAGTGACGCTGGGCACCTTGGGAGCGGCGCTCAGCCTGCTGTGTTGGGCGTCGTTCTTCGGCGGCGTCCGCAATATCGTGCGCGCCATCATGGTCGGCCAGCCCGCACCCGACCGCTGGCTGCCGTTCTTCCCCCGCTTCAAGCAGATGCTGGTGGAGTTCCTCGCGCATACGCGGATGAACAAGTTCCGCACCGTCGGCTGGGCCCACTGGCTGGTGATGATCGGCTTCCTCGGCGGCTTCATCCTGTTCTTCGAGGCATACGGCCAGACCTTCGATCCGGAGTTCCACTGGCCGATCATCGGCGATCTGGCGGTGTACCACCTGTGGGACGAGATCCTCGGTATCGGCACGGTGATCGGTATCGGCACGCTGATCGTGATCCGTCAGCTCAACCATCCCCGGGTACCGGATCGCCTGTCCCGCTTCAGCGGATCCGCTTTCGCCCCGGCCTACGTGATCGAGAGCATCGTGCTCGTCGAGGGCCTGGGCATGGTGTTCGTGAAGGCGGGCAAGATCGCGACCTACGGGCACGCGAACGCCGCCACCGACTTCTTCACCATGCAGATCGCGAAACTGCTGCCCGCGAGCCCCACCATGGTCTCGATCTTCGCGCTCATCAAACTGCTGTCCGGCAGCCTGTTCCTGTTCCTGGTCGGCCGCAATCTCAACTGGGGTGTCGCCTGGCACCGGTTCTCGGCCTTCTTCAACATCTATTTCAAGCGCGAGGACGACGGCGGGGTCGCGCTCGGCGCCGCCAAGCCGATGATGTCCAAGGGCCGTGCCCTGGATATGGAGAACGTCGACCCCGATACCGACACGCTCGGCGCCGGCCGGATCGAGGACTTCTCCTGGAAGGGCTGGCTGGATTTCACCACCTGCACCGAATGCGGTCGCTGCCAGTCGCAGTGCCCCGCCTGGAACACCGGTAAGCCGCTGTCGCCGAAGCTGCTGATCATGTCGCTGCGCGACCACGGTTACGCCAAGGCGCCCTATCTTCTGGCCGGGGGTCGCACCGATATGGGTGGCGACGAGATCGGCCTGGTGGACGCCGAGGGCAACGCGGACGAGAAGAAACTGGCCGGAATTCCCGAAGCGGCCCGGGACGAAGCCACCCGGCCGCTGGTCGGCGAGGCCGAAGCCCGCGGCATCATCGATCCCGAAGTGCTGTGGTCGTGCACCACCTGCGGTGCCTGCGTGGAACAGTGCCCGGTCGATATCGAGCATGTCGACCACATCATCGATATGCGCCGCTACCAGGTGCTGATCGAATCGGACTTCCCGTCCGAGCTCGCCGGCCTGTTCAAGAACCTGGAGAACAAGGGCAATCCCTGGGGCCAGAACGCCAAGGACCGGCTCAACTGGATCAACGAGCTGGACTTCGATATCCCGGTCTTCGGCAAGGACGCCGACAGCTTCGACGGCTACGAGTACCTGTTCTGGGTCGGATGCGCCGGCGCCTACGAGGATCGGGCCAAGAAGACCACCAAGGCCGTCGCCGAACTGCTGGCGACCGCCGGGGTCAAATTCATGGTGCTCGGCCAGGAAGAGACCTGCACCGGCGATTCGGCCCGCCGCGCCGGTAACGAGTTCCTCTTCCAGCAGCTGGCGATGCAGAACATCGAAGTGCTGAACTCGGTGTTCGAGGGCGTCGAGCAGAAAAAGAAGAAGATCGTCGTCACCTGCGCGCACTGCTTCAACGCGCTGAACAACGAGTATCCGCAAGTGGGTGGCACCTACGAGGTCGTGCACCACACCCAGCTGCTGAATCGGCTGGTACGCGGTAAGCAGCTCGTCCCGGTCGCTCCGGTGGCGCAGAACGTCACCTATCACGACCCCTGCTACCTCGGCCGCCACAACAAGGTCTACAACGCGCCGCGTGAACTGATGGCCGCTTCCGGGTCGACCCTGGTGGAAATGCCCCGCCACGGCGAACGTTCCATGTGCTGTGGTGCCGGTGGCGCCCGGATGTGGATGGAAGAGCAGCTGGGCAAGCGGATCAATATCGACCGCGTGGACGAGGCGCTGACCACCTCACCGGCCAAGATCGCCACCGGCTGCCCGTTCTGCCGGGTCATGCTCACCGACGGTGTGACCGCGCGTCAGGAGTCCGGCCAGGGCGAAGGCGTCGAGGTCGTGGACGTCGCACAGCTGATGCTGGATTCGATCGAGCGGGTGGATCCGGCGAAGCTGACCGATAACCTCACGGTCGTCCAGAAACCCAAGGCCGAGCCGGAACCCGAGCCGGAACCCGAACCCGAGCCCATCGTCGCCGAAGCCGCACCGGCGGCCGAGAAGGCGGCGCCGAAGGGCGGCGGCCTCGCCATGAAGGGCCCGGCCAAAGCACCCGGCAAGGGTCTCGGCATGAAGGGCGCCGCGAAGGCACCCGGCGCAAAAGCTGCTGCTCCCGAGAGCGATACCGAGGAAAAGCCCGCCGCTCCGGCCGCGAAAGGCCTGGGGATGAAGGGTGCCGCGAAGGCACCCGGCGGCAAGGGCCTGGCCATGAAAGGCGCGGCCGAAGCACCCGGCGCAAAGGCGGAATCCGCTCCGGCGGCAGAGGACACCGAGTCGCCCGCGGCCCCGCCCGTCAAGGGTCTGGGCATGAAGGGTGCCGCGAAGGCACCCGGCGGTAAAGGCCTGGCCATGAAGGGCGCGGCCAAAGCACCCGGCGCAAAGGCTCCCGCCGCCGAAGCGCCCGCACCGGCCGCCGAAGCGGCATCGGCACAGGCCACCGAATCCACCACGGATTCGGTGCCGACCGAGACCAAGCCGACGGTCGCCGCCAAGGGCCTGGCCATGAAATCCGGGTTCAAACGCCCCGGCGCCAAAGCACCGGGTACCAAGCCTGCGGCCGCCGCGCCGAAGGCGGAGACCGCCCCGGCGGCCCCGGCCGAACCGGATGCGGTGGACATCGGACAGGCCACGGCCGCGGCGCCTGCCGAGAGCAAGCCGTCGAAGCCCGCGAAGGGCCTGGCCATGAAGTCCGGGTTCAAACGTCCTGGCGCGAAGGCTCCGGGTGCCGGGACCGCGCAGTCCGCACCGGAACCGGAGTCCACACCGGAACCGGCGGCGGAAGCCGAACCGGCTCCCGCCGCGGCATCGGCCGAATCCGCCCCGGCGGTCACGGCCGAGTCCACCACCGGAGCGACCGTGGAGCAGGCTCCCGAGGGCGCGGGTAACGACAGTTCGGGCAACGGGTCCGGGGCGACGCCCCCGCAGGCCAAGCCGGGCGCGCTAGGTTTCAAATCCGGCGCGAAGGCCCCGGGGCGCAAGGGCTGACGGCCGGCCGATAGAACAGCGGCAGGGTCCGGCGAATCATTATTCGCCGGACCCTGCTTCGTTCTCGAAGAGCGGACGGCTGTGAAGTCCTTCACCGGCGCAATCGCGGTGCTGTGCGGGCGCCGCCGATCGTCCTTTCCCGGAGGACCCTTCCGCGCCGGCCGCGCCGGGGCCGGCTTCTCAGCGCAGTGCGGCGCCGTATACGCGTTCGACGGACAACGTCATGAGCACCCGGCGGTCGGCGACCATCACGGCTCGGTACTCGTCCCAGTCCGGATGCTCACCGGCCGCCTTCCGGTAGTAGTCCACCAGGGCCTCGACCTCGGGCCCGTGCGTATCGGTACCCGGACCGGTCAGGGTCACCGTGCCCTCAGCTGTCGCCCAGGCCCAGCCGTCGGCCCGGGTGACCTCCAGCGCGGCCCGTGGATCGCGGCGCAGGTTCACGGTTTTGGCGCGGCCCTCGGTCATCGAGACGTAGATGGTCTCGGTCTCCCGGTCGTAGTAGGGGGTCACCGGCGACAGTTGCGGCACACCGTCGGATTTGATGGTGGCCAGCACGCCGAGCCGGCTCTCGCTGAGCAGGGTGCGCGGATCGAACTGCGTACTCGTCATATCCGGGTCCAAGTCGGCCGGACGGGTGGGTATTCCGGGCGGGCGCGTCCGGTCCCGGGAAATTCAGTGGCGTTCCGCTGCCGGGGCCGGTTCCAATGAGTCCGTGCTCGACGACGTACAGGTTGCTTCCTTCATCGACAGCGGTTACGTCCACATCCCGGACGCGTTCCCCCGCGCACTCGCCGAGGAGTGCCGCGCGATCATCTGGCGCGATCTGGATGCCGCACCCGACGACCCATCCGGCTGGCCGGTCCCGGCGGCTTTCCGCCCCGATTACACCGACACCCCGTTCGTAACCGCCGCGTCCACCCCGCGCCTGCAGGCGGCCTATGACGCGCTCGTGGGCCCCGGTCGCTGGGCACCGCGCCGCAGCCTGGGCAGTTTCGTGATCCGCTTCCCCGGACACGAGACCGCTCTACTCGACGGCTGGCACGTCGACGCGAGTTTTCCGGGCCCGGATTCGGCCCCCGCCGACTATCTCAGCTGGCGGGTGAACGTTCATTCGAAGGGACGAGCGCTGCTGATGCTGTTCCTGTTCTCCGATACCGGCGAGCCGGACGCCCCGACCCGCCTCCGGGTGGGCTCCCACCGCGAGATCGCGCGGTTGCTCGAACCGGAGGGCGATGCGGGTCTCGATGCTCGCGAACTCGCCGACCGGGCCGACCGGGCCACCGCCGATCTCCCGACGGTCTCCGCCACCGGCAGGGCAGGCGATGTCTACCTGTGCCATCCGTTCCTCGTCCACGCCGGGCAGCCCAATCGTGGCGTCACCCCCAGATTCCTGGCCCAGCCACCCCTGCATCCAGCACAACCGTTGCGTATCACCGGCCCGGGTCCGTTCTCCGCGGTCGAGACCGCGATCCGCGCCGCGATCGGGGACAGGGGCGATTCGACGGAGCGTTCACCGGCCTGACCAGGCATACGATGGTCGCATGTCCTCCCTGCCGGACACCGAACGGCCCGAGCTCCCCGAGTACATGACCTGGGAGGAACTCGAGCAGCTACCCGAGGAGATCGCCGAACAGATCGAGCTGTGGGACGGGCGCGTGGTGTGGCTCCGCCGGGGGCCCAGCGAGGATCAAGCCTTCACTCGTCGTTTGACCAACGCCGTCGAACGGGATGCCCGCAAGGGCATGTCGGAGCGGCCTGAACAGTACCATCGGGCCGCGCGGCGATCCCCCTCTTGCAGATCGCCGCGCGGCTCGGTGGCGTAGTTCCACACCGCGCTCGGGACACGGTGAGCGCGGTGCGGTCCGATCAGGATTTCGTCGACGCGATATAGCGCGCGAGATGATCCGAGCTGGAGCCGAATTCGTATTCGATGGCGGTGAGGCGCTTGAAATAGTGACCGATCGCCAATTCCTCGGTCATGCCCATGGCGCCGTGCAGCTGGACCGCGTTCTGGCCGATGAACCGGGTGGCCCGGCCGATCGTCACCTTGGCCGCCGAGACCGCACGGGCCCGTTCGGCGGGTTCGGCCGCGACCGCGTAGGCGGCCAGATAGGCGGCGGCGATACTCTGCTCGAGTTCGATCAGCATATCGACCATCCGATGCTGCAGCGCCTGGAAACTGCTGATCGAGACCCCGAACTGCTGCCGCTGCTTCGTGTATTCGACGGTGTCGTCGAGAACCTTGCGCATGAGGCCGACGGCTTCGGAAGCGATCGCGGCGATCGCCTCGTCGACGGTGGCTTCGATGGCGGGCCACGCCCGCCCCTCCTCGCCCAGCAACGAGTTCGCGGGAACCCGGAAATCGGCGAAGGTCAGGTCGGCGGCAACGCGGTCGTCGATCGTGCGGTACTGGTGCACCTCGATACCGGCCGGTGGCGCGGCGGGATCGAAATCCACCAGGAACAGCGAGATCCCGTCCTGATCGCGGCGCTCACCGGAGGTGCGGGCGGAGACGATCAGCGCAGTCGCGACGGGTACGCCGGTCACCACGATCTTGCTGCCCTCGATCACCCAGTCCGTGCCGTCGCGGCGGGCGGTCGACGAGACATCGTGACGCACTTCGCCGGACTGCGGTTCGAGCGCGGCGAACGCCAGCCGGACGCTACCGTCCGCGATACCTTTCAGCAGTTCCCAGGCCCGTTCGCCGCCTGAGCGCCGCAGCAGGCCACCGCCGATCACCACCGTGTCGACATAGGGTTCCACGACCAGGGCGCGGCCCAGTTCCTCGGCGATGATCATGCCCTCGATCGGACCGCCGCCCGACCCCCCGGACTCTTCCGGCAGGGTCACGCCCAGCACATCCAGTTCGGCCAGGCCGCGCCAGATCTCGGGCTGCCAGCCGGGACCGGATTTGACCGCGGTCCGGCTCTTCGCGAGGTCGTATCGGGCGGCGAGAAAACCGGAGACCGCGTCGCGCAGCATCTGCTGTTCGTCGGTGAAGGTGAAGTCCATCAGAGCCCCAATGCTGCCTTGGCGAGGATGTTTCGCTGGATTTCGTTACTGCCCGCGTAGATCGATCCGGCGCGATCGTTGAAATAGCGCAGCGGCGCGACAGCCTGCCAGTCGGCGCCGCTGAGGTAACCGTCGGCGGGCGGGGTGTATTCGGCGATCGGGCCGCCGGGCGCGGTGGCATGCGGCTGGTAGATGCGGCCGCGCGGGCCGGCCGCGGTGAGCGCCAGCTCGGTGAGTCGCTGACTGAGCTCGGTGGACAGGATCTTCAGCATCGACGAGGACGTGCCCAGATCCTTGCCCTGGGCCATGGCGGCCAGGGTCCGGAACTCCAGCACTTCCAATACCTCGGTGCGGATCCGCGCATCGGCCAGCTGTGCCGCGAAATGCGGGTCCTCGCGCAGCGGGTTGCCGTCGCGGCCGGGCTGTTCGGCCGCCGCGGTGGCGATGTTCTGCGCCATGGCCTGCAGCGCCGGGGCCATGGCGCCGCCACCGCGTTCGTGGACCAGCAGGTATTTCGCGACCGTCCAGCCGTCGTCGATCTGCCCGAGCACATTGCTCTTGGGCACCCGCACATTGTCGAAGAAGATCTGGTTCTGGACCTGTTCGCCCGAACTCATCACCAGCGGCCGGATCTCGATACCGGGCGCGGTCATATCCATCAGCAGGAAGGTGATGCCCTGCTGCTTGCGGCCCTCGCGGGATGTGCGGACCAGCATGAAGATCCAGTTCGCCTCGGTGGCGTGGGTAGTCCAGATCTTGCTACCGGAGCAGACGAAATCATCGCCGTCGGAGACCGCGGACATATTCAGCGCGGCCAGATCCGACCCGGCTTCGGGCTCGGAGTAGCCCTGGCAGAAGAAGACCTCGCCGGTGAGGATCCGGGGCAGGAAGTAGTTCTTCTGCTCCTCGGTACCGAAAGCGACCAGCGCCGGGGCGACCATCCGGATGCCCATCGGCGACAGCGCGGGGGCACCGGCCAGGGTGAGTTCACGGCTGAAGATGTAGTGCTGGGTGAGCGACCAGTCGCAGCCGCCGTACTCCACCGGCCAGTGCGGCGCCGCCCAGCCCCGCTCGTGCAGGATGCGCTGCCATTCCAGGCCGGCCTCGTGGTCGGAGTAGACACTGGTCATCAGCCGGCCCGCGGTGCTCACCTCGGGCGTCAGCTTCTCGGCCAGGAACGCTCGTACCTCGTCTCGGAAGGCCCGCTCGGCCTCCGACCAGTCGTAATCCATACACGCTCCCGAAGGCTTCATGCGTCGTCGCAGCAGATCCGGCGACTACCGGTGCTAGTGGGAATGTAGCCAGGTCACCGCCCTCCAGTCAAACTGAAGGCACATGCCATCATAACCGGCCGGACCACCCCTTCCCCGACCGCGAAGCCGGACGGGGCGCCATCAAACACACTCCTCGAAAACCGCCTTCGAGTAGCCGACCGATTGATAGACGTAGTCGTAGGCCCAACGCGGCACCGACAGCCGTGGACGGGTGTCCACGAAGAGCATCTGCCCGTTCCAGCATTTCCCGAGGACGAATCTGGCGCGGGATATGTGCGGCGTGAAGGTGACCACGATGACGCGCTCCCAACCGTTTTCCCGCGCGCGGTCGGCCAGGTAGCGCCCCTCGCCTCGGGTGGTGCGCGGTGACGGATCGAAGCAGATCACTTCGAAGCTGTATCCACCGTGACAGATCCGGTTCACCAGCGGACTGTCCTCGTAGGGGTTGGAGATCAGCACCCGTGGCGCGTATCCCGCCCGGGCCAGCCGCAGTCCCAGTTCTTCGCGTCCGTCGTGGGCACCGCCGAGCACCAGGATCGCGTCGGCGGGTGCGGGCTCTTCGCGCTGTGGGCTGACGTAGACCGGCCACAGGCCGAGTACCAGCGCAACGACAGAAACCACCCCCGCGGCGAGGAAGAATCGACGGCGCACCGCCGCGATCCTAACCGGCACGGTCCATCCACAGACATCCACAGGCCGCGTATGCCCGGAGAAGATCACGGCACGCGGTTGGCAGCCGGGCGAACCACCACGTGGGTATCCACATCACGCACCCGAGCGAACGCGGAGGTACGCACAATGCGCACGGCCGGAGCGAACGCGGAGGTACGCACAATGCGCACGGCCGGAGCGAACGCGGAGGTACGCACAATGCGCACGGCCGGAGCGAACGCGGAGGTACGCACAATG
>NZ_JBSFDZ010000007.1:0-30561 GCF_053594175.1 Nocardia sp. NPDC001965 | reverse complement strand
TATGCGCACGGCCGGAGCGAACGCGGAGGTACGCCCTGGTCATCGCCGCTCGCGGGGCGGCGTCGTCGGGTGTACATCTGCTGTTGCCCGGCACCTCGCTTCGGTTTTCTGGTGTGTGCACCGGCGGGGATTACCAATCGATCATGCGATGCACAGTCTTCGGAACCGGGTACCTGGGGGCCACGCACGCAGCGTGTATGGCCGAGCTCGGACACGATGTGGTCGGAGTCGATATCGACCCGGGTAAGGTCGCGAAACTCTCCGACGGTGTCACTCCTTTCTATGAGCCGGGCCTCGAGGCGGTGCTGCGCCGCAATCTCGATTCGGGCCGGCTCAGGTTCACCACCTCCTATGTCGAGGCGGCCGCGCACGCCGACGTCCACTTCCTCGGGGTCGGCACGCCACAGAAGAAGGGTGAGTACGCCGCCGATCTGAAATATGTGCACGCGGTCGTGGATACGCTCGCACCGCTCATCACCCGCCCTTCGGTGATCGTCGGTAAGTCCACTGTCCCGGTGGGTACCGCCGCCGAACTCGGCCGCCGCGCTCGCGCCCTGACTCCGGTGGATGTCGAGGTGGCGTGGAACCCGGAATTCCTGCGCGAGGGTTTCGCCGTCCGGGACACCCTGCGGCCGGACCGGCTGGTCCTCGGCGTGGATCGGGAGCGGGAGCGATCGGTGTGGGTGCGTGAGGTCGTCGAAGAGCTCTACGCCGATCTGCTCGCCGCCGAGGTCCCGTTCCTGCTCACCGATCTGGCCACCGCGGAGTTGGTCAAAGTGTCGGCCAACGCGTTCCTGGCCACCAAGATCTCCTTCATCAACGCGGTCTCCGAGGTCTGCGAGGCCACCGGTGCCGATGTCACGGTGCTGGCCGACGCGCTCGGCCACGACGCCCGTATCGGCCGCCGCTTCCTCGACGCCGGAGTCGGATTCGGCGGCGGCTGCCTGCCGAAGGACATCCGGGCGTTCATGGCGCGGGCCGGGGAGCTCGGTGCCGACCACGCGCTGACCTTTCTGCGGGAGGTCGACAACATCAATATGCGACGCCGCACCAAGATGGTGGATATGGCGGCGCGGGCCTGCGGCGGTTCGCTGCTGGGCGCGAACGTCGCGGTGCTCGGTGCGGCCTTCAAACCCGAATCCGACGATGTGCGTGATTCCCCCGCGTTGAACGTTGCCGGCATGATCCAGCTGCACGGTGCCGTCGTCACCGTCTACGACCCGAAAGCACTGGAGAACTCCCGTCGCGTATTCCCCACGCTGAATTACGCCACCTCGGTGGTGGAGGCCTGTGAACGCGCCGATGTGGTGCTGGTACTCACCGAGTGGAACGAATTCGTGGAGTTGCGACCGCGGGATCTGGACACCGTGGTGCGGGCCCGCTCGGTCATCGACGGCCGTAATTGTCTCGATCGTGCCGCCTGGCGCTCGGCCGGATGGGTGTACGCGGGGCTGGGCACCCCGTAGAGTCGTGGGGCCGGTCGGCCCACGGCAGCGGTCGCTGCCTCCCACACCAACGGGACCGGGCGGTACTGTCGGAAGAGTGGTTCGGGGGATGAGCCGTCACCATCGACCGGGCGACGCTCGCATATCGTGAAGCGGGAAGTACGGATGGGCTGCCGATGAGTTCAGCACTGGGAGTGTCGGTGGGGACCGGCGCGATCCGCTTGGCGCGCCCACCTGCGGGCACGACAGCGGCCGACCCGCAGGCATTCGAACTGCGGACCTTCGTCGTTCCGCCCGAGACACCGAGCGCCGAGCGGGCCGCGCTCTCGGTCGCCGCCGCCCTGAATTCCGATCCCGGGATAGCCCGGACCGTGCTGGCCTGCCGCGACGAGTTCCAGGCCGAGGCCATGCATGTGGCGATGGCCGAGCACGGTCTCGACGACTACGACATCGTGGCCGATACCGAGGCGACGCTGGAATTCGCCACCGCCTCCGGGGCCTTGGCCGGAATCACCACGCTCGGTATCTACGACCTGGGCGCTTCGGGCCTGTCTGTGACCGTCGTGGAGGTCGACTCCGGGCGGGTCGTGCATACCGAACGCACCGGCGATATCAGCGGTGAATACTTCGACTCGCTCATTCGCGAGCAACAGATCAACTCGGGCCGGATCGCCCACCCACCCGACCCGGCCGGTCTGGCCCGGCTGGACGCGCTGTGCCGCTCGGCCAAGGAAAAGCTCTCGGCGACTTCTGCCGTGGCGTTGCCCAGCGATTACGGACCGGTGCTGCTCACCCAGGAGAATTTCACCGCACTGGTCACCTGGGCCGTCGAGGCGTCGGTCCGTTCCACCCGCGAGGTCATCGGCCGTTCCGGACGGGAGGTGCAGGCGGTACTGGCGGTGGGCGGCGGTGTCCGGATCCCGCTGGTCAGCCGCCTGCTGCGGGAGATCCTGGAGGTGCCGGTACTGGTGCCGCCGGAGCCCGAGGCCGCGACCGCGCGCGGGGCCGCGCTGCTGGCACGGCGAGCGCCGGAGTCGCGCCCGGTCGTCGTATCGGCGCCGGCGAGCGATTCCGCGCAACCGGCCACCGCCGCACCGGGCGGCGACACCGCGCAACCGGAGATCGGGCTCGGTATATTCGGCCCCGAACCCGAAGACCGTCCCGCGACGCCGGACGATGCAACGGTGAATGCCGGTGCGCCCGGCCCTGTGCCGGTCGTTTCCCGGCCGGCCGCACCGATGCCGCAACCGGGTATCTTCGGCCCACCGGCCGGTACCGCCGTGGGCCTTCCGGCCGCTTCCGTTTCGTCGACGGTCCCGGCACGCCCGGCCACCACGAGCGATCCGGTCGCCCCGGTGGCCACCGCCGACAAATATCCGAGTGGTGCCACACCGGTATCGCAGGCCCCGGTTTCGCGTCCGGCGCAGTCCGCGTTGCCGCAACTCTCCCCCGAGGAGGATCCGCCGACCGTCACGCTGCGGATTCCGCAGAAGTTACTGCCCCGGCGCTCGTTCGGCGAGCCCCCGCATCGCCGGCACCGTGAGCTCGGCGCCGCGGCGGTGGCGGTGAGTGCGCTGGTGGTGGTGGCCGCGATCGGTATCGGGCTCGGCTACGGCCAGCACATGTTCCGCCAGGAATCGACCACCGTCGAGGGTACGACCGCGTCGCCGACGACATCGGCGACGACTCCCACGGCTCGCCCCGGCATGGCCGGCGTCTCGCTGGCTCCGCCGCCGGAGCACGAATCGCTGGCGGAGCCGCCGCCGGTGGTGGCCGCACCCCGGGAGACCGAGGCACCGACTACCACCGGCGGCCCGCCCACCATCCAGGTTCCGGGGCTACCACCGATCGTCGTACCGACGATCCCGCCGCTGTTCCCACCACCCCGCTGAGCGCACCGTCGGGCTACCGGTGTCAGCGCTCGCTGTATCCCGGCCCGGGCCTGCGGTTCCGCCGGGGCGGGGGCTGCTCACCGCTCCAGGGTCGCTGGTTGTCCGCGCGGGGTGGTCCGGCCTGCTGGGGCCCGGTGCCGGGAGGTGCCGGGTACCGCCGAGCCGACCGCGACGGGTCGTACTGCCCACCCCGGGTGGCCGGTGACTCGCCGGTGCGCGGTCCCGAGCGCTGGTCACCGGGCCCGGTTCGCGGCACCCGGGGTTGTTCCCCGGTAGTCGGCCACGGCCTGTACCCGCGACCGTCGGATCGGTTACGCGGCGCGCCACCGCCTTCGGAGCCCGCGCCCGTACGCGCAACCTTTCGGTGCGTACCCGTATCCGCGCGCCGGGCCGCGGCCACCCGGCGTGCACGCTGGGCCGTACCGGCCGGCTTGTTACCGAACGGCCGGGCGAGCATGACCGCGATACCGGTGGTCAGCGGCACCGACAGTGCCAGGCAGATACCACCGACCGCGGACCGCGCGATCTCGATGGCCACCGCATCGCCCACCAGCACATCGCGAATCGGGCGGCCGGCCACACTGAACAACAGCAGCAGCGGCAGCGCCCCGCCCGCGTAGGCGAGCACCAGGGTGTACACGGTGCTGGCGATATGGTCACGCCCCACCCGCATGGCCGCCGCGAACACCTCACGGCGCGTGGCCTTCTTGTCCAGTTCGGCCAGCTCGAACGCCGCCGACGCCTGGGTGATCGTCACATCGTTGAGCACACCGAGCGAGCCGATGATGAACCCGGCCAGCAGGAGACCGGTGATGCTGACGTGCTCGATGTAGGTCGCGACATTGGTGTTCTGTTCCTCGGACAGACCGGTGAGTGAAGTCGCCTCGATGGTCAGCCAGGAGAGCACTGCCGCGACGATCATGGAGGTGAGCGTGCCCAGCAGCGCGGAACTGGTACGCAGGTTCACCCCGTGCGCCAGATAGAGAACCGCGTACAGGATCAGCGAACCGGCGACCAGCGCGACCGGTATCGCGGGTTTCCCGTCCAGTAGCGCGGGGAGCAGGAATACGACCAGTACCGCGAACGCGAATACCAGACCGAGCAGTGCCCGGACCCCTCGCCAGCGCGCGACCACGACGATCACCACGATGAAGGCCAGCACGATCAGGGCCAGCGGGAGCCCGCGCGCGTAGTCGTCGAAGGAGTACAGCGGCGTCCCGTCCGGGCCGGTCTGCCGCACGATCCGCAGATGGTCACCGGCCGCGAGATCGGGTTGGCCGGGGCCCGGCGCGATTTCGAGGAGCGTGTGCTTACCCTCGTGCGGGCCGGATTCGATGGCGATCAGACTGCGCTGGCAGTCGTAGACCTGCATGGAGGGCGGTTGAGGGTCGCCGTCGAAAACCCGGCCGATGGACGAGCTACCGCACGCGCCGAGGTCTTGCCGGATGACCGTGCCGGCTTCGGTGACCACGGCGGATCCGTCGGCGTTCTGCATGGGAAGCGGGATCTCGACCTGCTGCCGGTCGGGCCACAGGGCGATCGTCGCGACGACGACCACGATCCCGATGGCGACCAGCAGACCGACCACAACGCGTGCCGCGGTCGCGCCGATGGCGATCGGCCCGGAGTGGTCGTGGTGGTGATGGTGGTCGCTCACCCCGGTCAGCCTAGAGGATTCGCCGACGGCCCATGTGATCGGCAGATGGGGCTTACGCTGCGATTACGCTGCATTTGCGAGGATCTCGGGAAGGGGCGGCGGAGAGCAGGGGGATGTCTCCGCCGCCCGCGGGCAGGCGGCCCAGGGGGGTAGGCGGCCTAACCCGAGGACCAGGTTGCCCAGGGGGGGTAGACAACCTGGCCGGGCACTTTGAGTGCCGAGGACCACTGTACACACAGGATCCTCTTTTGTGCCAGAGGGTTCAGAAAATTGGGCTTAATCCGGACGAGAAGTCTGTTTCGCTCCGAGAGTTACCGCCCCGCTACTGCCGATAACCCGCAAGGAAATTGCCGAAACGTTCTATGGCAACAGCGAGATCGCGCGCCCAGGGCAGAGTCACGATGCGCAGATGGTCGTGGTGCGGCCAGTTGAAACCGGTCCCCTGCACCATCAGGATCTTCTCCTGCAACAGCAGGTCCTGAACCAGCTTCTCGTCGTCGTGGATCTCGTGGACTTCGGGATCCAGCCTCGGGAACGCATACAGTGCGCCTTTGGGTTTCACGCACGAGACGCCGGGGATCGCATTCAGCCTCTCCCACGCCACATCCCGCTGTTCCAGCAGGCGCCCGCCGGGCAGGATCAGATCCTCGACGCTCTGATAGCCGCCGAGTGCCACCTGAATCGCGTGCTGCGCGGGCACATTCGGGCACAACCGGGACGACGCCAGCAGATCGACGCCCTCCAGGAACCCGGCCGCGTGCTCCTTCGGACCGGTGATCGCCAGCCAGCCGGATCGATACCCGGCCACCCGGTAGGCCTTGGACAGACCGTTGAAGGTGAGGCAGAGCAGATCGGGCGCCAGGGTCGCCAGGGAAATATGTTTGGCGTCGTCGTAGAGGATCTTGTCGTAGATCTCGTCGGCGAGCAGCAGCAACCGATGTTTGCGGGCGAGGTGCACCAGCTGCTGCAGTACCTCGGCCGAATACACGGCACCGGTCGGATTGTTCGGGTTGATCACCAACAGCGCCTTGGTCCGATCGGTGATCTTCGATTCGATATCGGCGATATCGGGCTGCCAGCCGCTGGCCTCGTCGCACAGATAGTGCACCGGGGTACCGCCGGCGAGACTGGTCATCGCGGTCCACAACGGATAGTCGGGGGCCGGGATCAGCACCTCGTCGCCGTTGTCCAGCAGCGCCTGCATGGTGATGGTGATCAGCTCGGACACCCCGTTACCGAGGTACACATCGTCGACGTCGAGCTCCGGGAATCCCGGTACCAGTTCGTAGCGGGTGACGATCGCGCGGCGTGCGGGCAGTATGCCCTTGGATTCGGAGTACCCCTGCGCCGTCGGCAGGGCGGCGATCATATCCCGCATGATCACATCGGGGGCCTCGAACCCGAACGGCGCGGGGTTACCGATATTGAGTTTCAGGATCCGGTGACCCTCGGATTCGAGCCGTGCCGCGTGTGCGTGTACCGGTCCCCGGATCTCGTAGACGACATTCTGCAGCTTCTTGGACTGCTCCAGAATCCGGGGCGCGGGGTGCGAATGGCCAGTACTCACCCGATCCATGGTGCCATCAGGGGCAAGCGGATATCCGGCCCGCCCCGGCCCGGTGCAGTACCGTTACCGCTGAACGGGAGGCAGAGGAGAGCCAGGTGGGGCAGTCGCTGGGGCGCGGCGAGGTTTTCGCCGGGTATCGGATCGAACGCCTGCTCGGGGTCGGCGGGATGGGCGAGGTCTACCTCGCGGCGGACCGGGATCTGCCCCGGCCCGTGGCCCTCAAACTCCTCGACCGCGCCCGGACCGCCGATCCCGAGGTAGCAGCACGTTTCCGGCGCGAGGCCGATACCGCAGCCCGCCTCGCGCACCCGAATATCGTGGCGGTCCACGCACGCGGGGAGCAGGACGGACGGCTGTGGATCGCGATGGAGTACGTCGACGGTACCGACGCCGGTGAGCTGCTGCGGGCCGGGCCCCCGGCGTCGGAGCGGGCCGTGCGGATCATCGCGGCCACCGCCGCCGCGCTGGACCACGCACACCGGCGCGGCATCCTGCACCGGGATGTGAAACCGGCCAATATCCTGCTGACCCGGAGCACGCCTGAGCATGTGCTGCTCGCCGACTTCGGTATCGCGAAATCACTCGACGAATCGGTCGGGCTGACCCGGACCGGCGAGGTGTTCGCGAGCCTGCGCTACGCCGCCCCCGAACAGTTCACCGACGCCGCGATCGATCATCGCGCCGATATCTATGCCCTGGGCGGAACACTGCACCATCTGCTCACCGGCTCCCACCCCTATTCGGGAACGACCTCCGCCCAGCTCATCCACAGTCACCTCAATGCTCCGGTTCCGGTCCCGAGCCACCACAGCAGCGACTTGCCCGAAGCATTCGACGCGGTGATCGCCCGCGCCATGGCCAAGGACCCCGCCCAGCGGTTCGGCGACTGCGCCGAACTGGCCGCCGCCGCGACCGCCGCACTGGCCGGTGCGAGCGCTCCGGCGGTCACGCTCCGGCTGCCGAGCACCGCCCGGCCACCGGCCGCCCGGCAACCGGCCGCCCGCCGCAGACGCCGTAGGCGCACGATCGCCCTGGCCACGGTCTCGGTGGTGCTGTTCGCCCTGTGCGGCACCGGTGTGATCATTGCGGATACGGCCCGGGAGCCGGTGATGCAACGGCTGCACCGGGCCCGCGATCTCGCCGGCGGGTTCGTGCACCGGGTGCAGGGCGCGGTGCACGATCTGGTCTTCATGACCCCGGATCCGCAGAACGAATACGGTGCCGGCGGTTTCGGGGCGGTCCCGCCATCGGCCGATGGACCCTCCACCCCGGAGTAGCGGACGGGCTATCCGGTACCCGGCGGCAGGCTGCGGGTCGCGGTCGATCCGCAGAACTCCTCGATCCGCTCGTCCAGTGCCCGGGCTTCGGCGACCCCCTGGAAGGCCGGGGCGCAGATCCGGCGGCGCAGACCGGTGAGCCGTTCTTCCAATTGCGCGATCCGCTTGTCCTCGTCGAGGGCGAGGACCGGCATCAGCGCCTCGGCAGCCCCGTCGAGGCTGCCGTTGATCAGATGCGCGGCGGCCGAATCGACCCGCGCCAGGGATTCGGCCCCGTAGGACCGCTGCCGGGCCGGGCCGGTGCGGTAGAGCTCGATCGTTCGTTCGGTGGCCGACAGCGCGGGTTCGGCCAGACCGAGATGGATGTAGGTCGCGCCCGCGTAATAGCTGGCCTTGGCGTCGGAGAAGCCGAAGACGCCACCCACCTCGTCGTGCAGACTGTCGGCGCCGCCCGTGACACCGGCCGCGCGGCCGATGCACCGTTCGGTATCGGCGGTGCTGCCGATCTTGGACCAGATACGGGCCTCGATATTGTGCAGGCGTACCGCGGCGGTGGCCGAATCGGCGTACTGCTGGCCGTTCTGCGCCAGCTGCAGGGCCCGATGGGGACGTTCGGACCAGTATTCGATGAGGGCATGCATTCCGCGCGCCCAGGCCCGTAACCCGTTGTGGCCGCTGATCTCCGCGTATGCCCAGGCGGCCCGGATCTGTTCCCCGGCGGCATCGAGATAGCCGAGATCGGTGCTGGCGTTGGCGAGCAGACCCGACAACGAACCTGCCAGCAGGTATAGGTGGCTGGTATCCGACGGACGCTGATGGCCTTCCAGCAACCGGTACACCCGGCGCCGTACCCGCAGCATCTCCACCATCATGGGCATCGGCGGTGTGTGTACGTAGTCGTTGGCGATCCGGGTGACATCGGCGTCGAGCTGATCCAGCGTGCTCGGACCGATATTCGAACCTTCGGCCCGCCCCGCGTGTTCGCTCGCTTCGTGCGCTGCCGCCATGATCAGATCCCTCTCCGAAATCGCCGCCAGCCCCTCCCCGCGGGCCGCACCGGTATCGATGAGGGCCAGGAGTTCGGCGTCATTGGAATATCCGCTGGGCGCGGCGAACCGGCCGGCGTCCGGGCGCGGGCCGGGCACGGGTCCGGGGTCGGTCAACGCCGCGAACCGAGTGCGTTCGATATCGTCGGACCGGGCGAGACAGGTATCCAGGGCAGCCTGGTTGACCGGACGCGGATGCACCCGGTCGCCCCCGGCCTCCCATTTGGACACCAATCGTTCGTGCACACCCAGATGTGCCGCGAACTCCCGGATACTCATCCGCTTGGCCTCGCGAAGCGCCCGGGCCTCCCTTCCAGACCACTGGCCGACCACGTTGTCACCCTTTCCGAACGATTTCCCTTTCCAGGGTACGAGCCGAATGTGACTGCAACCACAGGGAAATTCGCCACTGCTGCGAATGGCAGCGCAAGGGCAGTGGAACGCGAGCGTGTAGGCGTTCCCGACTCGCCGCCCCGGGCGCGATCCTGGAAAGACAGGTCGGCGAGACCGGCACAGGGCCGTGGCTCGATACGCCAGGGAGGCTCGACAGCAGGAGGCAAGGGGATTCACCGTGAACGTGGAAAAGCTCAGAACGGTCGACGACTGGGCCGCTTACTATCGTCACGAATTCGGGTTACCGGCCACCGAACGCGGCGGCTTCGTGATGTTGCCCATCACCAGCCGGGCCTGTGTCGTCCATCTACCCACCGAACGTGCGAAGGCCGTCCGCGATCTCCTGGATTCACGGGAGATCCGGGTTCCCATGCTGGCCCGTCAGATCCGCTGGAGCTTCCTGGCGTACCCGGACCGGCGGCCGGATCCGGAAGTGGTCGAGATGTTGCAGCGCATCGATATCGATATTCCGGGCGTGGGCAGCGCGGTCATGTTGCCCACCGGCCTGGGCCGCTGGAACCGCGAGGGTTGCAACTGGGTGATACCACCGGAACGGGACGGCTTGCTGCCGCCGCTGTCCTCGGTGATCAACGCGGCGCTCCTGGCCGGCGGCGCCGCGGAATGACCGGGGATGGGGCTACGTCCGGCGACCGGGTCCGCCGGACGTAGCCCGCCCGGACTGGCGTCGCGGATCCGATACCGCTGTCGCACAGCAGGCCCCGGCCCGGCGTCGAGCCCGGGCCGGATACGCCGGCGGTGGTCGTATCAGGAACGGGCCGACAGGATTCGTGCCGCTTCGGTCAGCAGTACCGGCGCGAAACGTCGATGCCCGGGGGATACCGCCGCCCAGACCCGCCGACCCAGGCCGCTCCGGTAGCCGAGAAAGGTTGCCACGGAGGCTGTCTCGCTGGTGAGCTCGAGTACCAGGCGCCCGTCGAGCAACCAGGATCGCGCCCCCAGGGTGATCCAGGCGGCCCCACGATCGACGATCGGCCATCCAGCGATCTGCCCGGCCGCCGATCGGCGCTTCAACCGCAGGCCCAGCACGAACCGCCAGACGAATTGCCCCCGGGTACCGGCCACATCGCCGAGGGCGAGGTGCGCCCACTGTTCGGGTGTGGCGGAGGTACCGGGTTGGGTGACGATCGTGAACTGGTCGGCGTAGTCGTATGCCGGTAGTCCGCTGTGCACCCGGATCGATTCGTCGATGTGCCGCTGCCGGAAGGCGACCCGGACCGCGGCGCCGGACGTCGGGGGAATTTCGGAGTTCTCGGTCATCTCTGACACCCACCTTCTGTTATACGCTGGCGTATATAAGACGCTAGCGCGAATATACGGCGGCGTATAGATCTCGGACCGTGAAGGGAGACACAGAGTGGGCGCGGTACGCACGACGACCGCCGGCTGGATCGACGAAGGGTTGCGCGCCTTGGCCCGCGGCGGGCCCGACGCGGTCCGCGTGGAGGCCCTCGCGAAATCGCTGGGCGTGACCAAGGGCGGGTTCTACGGATACTTCGCCGACCGCAACGCCCTGCTCGAGGCGATGCTCGACACCTGGGAACGACGAAGTATCGACGACGTCCTCGACGACATCACGCGCGAAGGCGGCGACGCACGGACCAAGATCCAGCGGGCCGGCGCGCTCACGCTGTCCCCCGAACTGCTGCCCATCGACCTCGCGATCCGCGACTGGGCCCGGCGCGACGACGAGGTCGCCGCCCGGCTGCGCCGGGTCGACAACCAGCGCATGGCACTACTGCGCGAGATGATCGGGGCCTACTTCACCGACCCCGTCGAGGTGGAGGCCCGCAGTCTCCTCGCCTTCTGCGCCCGGATCGGTATGCACTTCCTGGCCGCCGACCCCCGCGACGGCATCGATCGCGGCGAGGTGCTGAACCGAACCGCCGACCTCGTACTCGGCCCACACACCACCGGCGACATATAGGCCGTCCCCGCAGCGATCGGCACCCAGTGACGTCAGCGCGCCACGCCCCGGCAGCGACGGTGCGCTCCGCCGGGATCGTTCCTCAACTCGACGCCGGGAAGTTCAGATACGCCCGCGACGGTGTGGGCCCGCGCTGCCCCTGGTACTTCGACCCGGTGCCCGCGCTGCCGTACGGATTCTCCGCCGGGCTGGTCAGCCGGAACAGACACAGCTGTCCGATCTTCATCCCCGGCCACAACGTGATGGGCAGATTCGCCACGTTCGACAGTTCCAGGGTGATGTGACCGCTGAACCCGGGGTCGATGAACCCGGCCGTCGAATGGGTGAGCAGCCCCAGCCGCCCGAGACTCGATTTACCCTCCAGCCGGCCGGCCAGATCGTCGGGCAGGGTGCACACCTCCAGCGTGGACCCGAGCACGAATTCACCGGGGTGCAGCACGAACGGCTCCCCATCGGCGGGCTCCACCAGGCTCGTGAGCTCGTCCTGACGCTGTGCCGGGTCGATATGGGTGTAGCGAGTGTTGTTGAAGACCCGGAACATCCGATCCAGCCGCACATCGATACTGGACGGCTGGACCAGGTTGTCCTCGAACGGTTCGAGCCCGAACCGTCCGGCGGCGAACTCCGCCCGGATGTCACGATCGGAAAGCAGCACGCCACGAGCGTAGCGACCGTCCCGCGGCGCGAAGCTCCCGGTCCTCGGGGTCCGGTTTCCTGTCGGCCCCGGCGGGCATACTCCCCCTCGGTGGGCGCGGCTACGCGAAGCCCGTCCATCACCCCGCACGACCCCAGCGAACGAGGAGGTACGCCCATGTCCGAGACCGGCGCGCACACCCATCACGGCATCGACTACATCGAACTCGCGGTCACCGACCTGGACGCCGCCCGGCGCTTCTACCGATCGGCCTTCGGCTGGGAATTCAACGACTACGGCCCCACCTACTCCGGTATCCGCCGCCTCGACGGCTCGGAAGGCGAAGCGGGCGGTCTGGCCCGCACCGACGACGAGATCCCCACCGGCGGCCCGCTGGTCCTGCTCTACTCCGAGGACCTCGACACCACCCTCCGCGCGGTCGGAGCGGCGGGCGGCACGGTGACCGAAGGCCCCTTCGACTTCCCCGGCGGCCGTCGCTTCCACTTCACCGACCCCAGCGGCAACCGGCTGGGGGTTTGGTCCGAGCGGTGACGGCCCGGACCACCACTGTGAAGCCGAGGAGCGGGCCGAAAGATTTAGAGCTCACGCCCGCACTCTGCTAAGCTGCCCTTCGCGCCCAGGGGCGCAGGCCGGTGTAGTTCAATGGCAGAACTTCTGCTTCCCAAGCAGATGGCGCGGGTTCGATTCCCGTCACCGGCTCCACGGAATCTTCACTGGTCACGCACGAAATTCACATACTTTTTCCGTTACTACCTTCCGGGCGCCGGTCCCTGCTGTGCCACACACGCGCCACCGGCACACGATTCAGGGCTGCCTCAGAGGGGCAGGTCCCGCATCAGCACATCAAATCGCGGGGCGTCCGCCCAACCGGGTCGTTGCCAGCCGACCCGGTACCAACCCCACTTCCGGTACCGCGCATAAGCGCGCTCGTTGTCCGGCTCCACCAGCAGCGTCGCCCGCTGCTCGGGGCGCCCGGCCAACAGTTCGTCGTGCAACGCGCGGGCGAGTCCACGCCCGGTGTGCTCAGCGCACACCATGATTTCCGACAGGGCAAAGGTCCGATCACCGGTTTCGGCGGTGAACTCGACGGGGTCCCGGTCATCGAGAACCAGCGCGTCCCACCACGCCGCACCGCTCTGCAACGGCCACCCCCACGACTGGCCCACCGGGACACCACCGACGGAAACTACGACCAGTTCGAAACTACGATCGCGGGCAGGGTCGGTATAGGCGTCGAACCGGCGCATGAACTCGGCCGGGGAATCGAACGGGTCTCCGGACGCAATCGCATCCACATACGACCGGCGGTAGATGTTTTCAACGGTAGCCCGCAGGTCTCGGGCCTGCTCGGCGGTGACGTGCTGGAATGTCGTTTGGGTCATGTGATCGTCTTTCGTGTTTTGCTTTCCAGCGTCGCGAACTGTGCCCGGAAGTGATCCGCGATCGGATCATCCGTGTTCCGCACCGGCTCGAGAGCTCGCAGAGTCCGTCCCGACGCGATGTGCTCGAGCTCGTCCAGGACCGGGGTCCCCATCGCGACAGCGGTCGCGACATCCCCCGCGCGGGCATACGCCGCGGCGATGCACGCCCGCATGTTCACCGCGTTACGAGTCCCGGTCTCCTCTCGCACGGCAGCTTCCATCAGATCGATACTTCGGCGTACTTCCCTACCGTCTCCAGGCCACGTGCCTCATGGCCGCGGATCTCCGACCGTGAAACGAACCGTAGCCACTGCGGGCACTCCTCCAACGGTCTCGGCCCCACGCGATACCGGGCGGCCCACGACGGCGGTCTCTGCATCGAACCGGGCACGTCGATCATCGTCCAACGCGCGCAGCATCGTGTCGAGCACTTCCGCCGAACGGCCCCGCACCGGCTTGTCCCACGTCGCCCGATGCCATTTCTTGATGGTCGCAAGCGTGTATCCGGCACGCTCGGCGAATTCCTCCTGAGTTTCGCGGAGCGCGGCCGAGCGGAGTGCGCGGACTTCCGTACTCGTCCATCTGCTGACAGTCATTCCACCCCCGAGAATCGCGGCTGACGTACTCGTTATCCGAAGCGTATTCCCTCCGTAGCTATTTCGAGGCTCCTCTCGCACCTCCGCTTGGACAACGCTGAAGTCGGCCCCGGCGCCGGGTGGAGGAAGGGGGCAACGGATACGCGGTGTCACACGCCGTTGGCCGATGAAATGCCCCGGCGCCGGGGCATCCTCAACGGGAATACATCAGGAGGCACCATGTACAGCGAGAACAGTGCGGAAAACTCCTCACCGCCATCGCCACCGAGGCGGACGACGAACGAGGCGATGTCTGCGACATCGCGACTGTGGCGCGAAAGCGAATGCTATGAGCGACCAACCGTCGAACTCTGCCTGGAAGGCTCATACACCCTCGGTACGTCGACGGCCACTGACCGGTCCACTGTGCAGCGCGAGGTAGACGGTGTCATAGCCCGGTGGCGGGCCGCGCGGATGAGTGAGGTGCGGCGTGCCTGCTGAGATCGGGATCCTGATCCGGATCGCAGCGAAACTGCGGGTGCGCCGTGATCTTGTTGCGGGGTCACAGCACTCCGGGATGACACTGCTCGCGGCAATCCGTGGCTACTTTTCCGAGTCGAGGTGCCGACCGTGACCATCGAGAGCCGACGGCGCGCGATCGTCGTCGGCAGATACAACACCGACACCCCTGAGCTGGACGAACTGGTCACCCGCAATCGGCTCGAGGTGGTATTCACGATCATCGCACCCACAGCAGCGAAACTGACCGCACTGATCGCGGTTCAGCACATCCTCGAATACGACGCCGAAGTTGTGGTTCTCTCGCATCTCACCGCCGACGAGGTCCGAGCAGCGGAGCCGTGGGGACCGGTGGCCGAGCTGGCGCACATTCTCACCGTCGATGGTGCCTGGATCCGGTTTCGGGACATCTGACAAGCAGATGGCGCGAGTTCGATTCCCGTCGCCGGCTCTTCGCGATCGTCCGGCGGGGCGACCAGGTTTCGGGCTTTATCTGATGTGCGAGGACATCGAACAGACGGTGGCGACACTGCGGGCCGCCGGTGTAGTGATCGCGTCCGGTATCAGCGAACGGAGTCGGGCCTACTGGCCACTGCCTAGGTGCCCGACGGGAGTGAATTCCCGATTTCCAACCGCGGAATCTCTCACCACATCACTGAATCACCCGAAAGCGCATGTCCGGCGCGCGAAAAGAGTTGTGGACGTTCCCCAGCTCTGCATGCTGGTGTTTCTGTTGTCCGGGGGCGCGACGCTGTCCCCTTGCCGGGGTCACGTAGTGAACGGCGCAGGTGTACCGATGCGCCACGATTTTGGCGCACGGGAGCCATTTCCGCGCAATGCGTTTGGAGTCACCGAATCCGGTGAATGATCTCTTTCGTGATATGGCGGGATCCGGCCGAATAGCCGGATCCGCCATAACCTTGACGGGCCGGCCCCTCGGGCCGCTCGCGATTTCACGAACCGAGGAGATCGTTTTGCTGAAGTACTTGTCGGCCGGTGCCTTCGCCGTGCTGTCCGGGGTCGCACTGACCATCGGTGGGACTCTTTCCGGGACGCAGGCCCAGGCCGTCCCGATACCCGGTGTCCCGGCCGAGTCGGTGTTGCACACCCGCCTCGCGATCGTGGGCGCCGACCGGCCCGACGCCGCTGTCCTCGGTGCGCAGGTGTGCAGCACGCTGCGCGCGGATCCCACGCCCAACGGCAAACGCGCCGCGCGGCGGCAGCTGGCCGGTGCGGGAGTGGCGCCCGGTGTGCAGGAGGGCTGGGTGCTGGGCACGAGTGTGGATGTACTGTGCCCGGAGTTCGTACCGGTCCTGCGGGCGTAGTGTTCCGCGCCTGAAATCTGTTGTTCGATAATAGGATTCGGCTGCGGCGAGGACCAGGGGCGGCCGAGATCGGGCCCGGAGCCGGTGGCGGCCCGGGCGCGGCGGCGGGAGTTGGTTCGGGGTGCGCGGGCGGCGACCTCGACGCAGGCGTATGCGTATGCGTTGTGGTGCCGGATCGTGTCGGCGTGCGCGGAGCCGGGGCAGCGAACGCGCGTGTGGCGGCAGCGGTCGGTGTTACGCCTGGCGCGAGACCGCTGAGGAGTCAGCGACTCCCTCGCCCGATATATCCAACGTATTTCAGGCGCGGAACACGAGGGCGTGTGTCGAAGTAGCAAGTCGCCGAATCATTCCGAGGTAGGTATGTGATCGGGCGGCATACCGCCTATCATCTCCGGCAACGGACTCCCGGAAGACGTCTCCTGACGGAACGGTGGTGTCGATCCGGACACGCTCACATAGCCGCCCACACTTTCCCGCACCGAAAGGCCGAATCCGTCGGTGGTGCGAGCAAACGCCGCCCGCGGTGGCCCGCCCCCCTCCTCCACCGACCGCAACCAGCCCGACCGGCGCCACGAAGCGACGATCTGCCCGAAAGCATCACCATTTCCCGGCGGAAATCCGCTGACCCAATAGCCGATATCGAAGAATACCGAGCCGGCCTCACGATCGTCGCACGGCACGAAAAGCCCGCTGTGTAGGCGGGCATGGGGAAGATCGGGATGAACTAGACCCAGCACAGCGCCGGGCGGTAGCGCCTCCCTCGTCAGTTGGAAGTACCGCAGAAGTTGTCGACATATGTCCTGCCCGTTCTCCGAAGAAGCCAATTATCCGCCTCCGATCTTCCCGCTTTTCACGCTCAGGTGACGTCCCGACCAGTAATTATCCGACCTATGGTTTGCGAAGCAGGATGGCTGGAATCAAGGTAATGCGTCGAACGGTGATCTTCTGTGTCCCAGCGCTGGCCGGAATCCGCTTTCGGATTGGATTCGAAAACGGTCGCTCCGAATTCCGTTGACGCGGGCTGCGGTCCATGGGTATCCGGCATGAGTTGAAAAACATCCCGACGTGCCATGGTAGCGAAAACATTCTCACCGGCCCGCCCTTCGGCGCCCCCGGTGAAATCGAGATCGTCGACGTGGCCGACTCCGGTCCCCCAGCTTCCCATGAACAGCATTCTATCGGTGTCCAACGTTTCCCCCTGTCCCGCAGCCCGTCCGGCAACCACTCCGCCGTACGAATGACCGACCGTCGTGGTATGAGCGGGATCGCCTTCGTGAGTGACCCGCAGACCGTCGTGGAATCCACGGACCGACGCACCGGCGTCGTCGGCGAACTGAGGGAAGATCGCTTGCGGCATATCTCGCGGCTGATCATAGGCGCCGAAGAACGCCACCGATGTACGGGCCGTGGGATCGACGGTCAATGCTGCCTGCCGAAATTGCTGCGTTGCGGTTTCCGCGTAGGCAACGATATTTTGGCGACCTGCAGGTTTCAGCAGTACGACCGTATTATCGGCATGGTCCGGATTGTCGAGGGAAAACGATACCCTGCCGTCTCGGTCGACATGCGACACGAATATCTCGGGTTCCCCCGGTTTCCGTCCGGACAGCAGTCGAGCCAGATCCCGCAGTTCGGCGGCTGCGAATGTTCCTTCGGGCACCGACTCTCTCAATCGGTGCAGCGTCTGCCTGTTATACCTATCGCGATCAACGTGCGGAATTCCATCGCGATTACCGAGAAAGGGATCCATTCGATACAGTTGGTCCTGCTCTGCTCGGGAAAGATTTCCCCACGCGTCCCGTAACGCTCGCGGATCATCGGGCAGGCCCAGGCTCGGGTGCCGGCGCACCGGCGGCGCCGAAGGTTCGATGGCCATGAGTTCCCTGAGGACCGTGCGGGAATCCCGATTTGCTGCCAGTATTCGATCGTTACCGCTGACCAATTGGTCTCGCGCCCGCCGATATATCTGCTCCAATTCGGTGCTCGCTTCTCGAACGACCTCTTCCAGCCGCTTTGCCAGGTTGTTCGCGCGGGTGATCGTGCCGGGAACACCGGTCACACGAGCAGCTCGACGGTTCAGATCAACCACGCCGGGGGGCCTCCACAATAACGCCCCCACTGATCAACGCCCGTGAGGCAGATAAAACTCTACACCGCACGATCGGAGCGCATCACCGACAATGGCGTTGCACAACCAGCACGGTGTCGCCCTTCGCCGTCGGATCTCTTCGACGCGAACCGGGCACGCCACATCAGATCCGCGTCCCTGACCAGCCCGAACCCGACAGGAACACGAGCACGAGGTCCGTGCCGGCGTCGGCGGTGTGGATCACCGACCTGTGACCGGCACCCGGATGCGTTCACCCGAGGTTTTCGCACGACAACATCTGATCCGCTGCCCCTGCCGCTGATGCCGCGCCTATTCGTGTGGGCGAACCCGGGTATCGACGGGAGTTGGATCGAAACAAGGACGGCGTCCCCCCGCGAGAATCCGGACAAAAGCGGCCCGCCCATCCGGAGATCGGACGGGCGGACGCAGCTATGCCCGCACGCAAGGCAGGAAACCGGCGAGGGTTCTCGCCACGGTTTCAGGGATCATCGACGGCGCGAAATGCGTCTGCCCGGAAAAAGTCTCCAGGGTCGCGTGCGGCATAACGGTCGCCAACCGCTCGACGGTCTCCGGCATCGGCTCCCAGGTGTCCGAACCGCGCATCAGCAATGTCGGAGTCGTCACGCTCGACCAGCGGTCGAGATAGATCGTATCGGCGATCATGGACTCGAGATCCCGGCTCCAACCGTAGGAGTCGTCGGGTTCGTTCTCGTCCGGTTCGGTCCGCCCCGCGGCCTCCAGCAGTGCTGCGGGGACCCGGGCGACCTTCTCCGCGAGCAGCCGGGCGGCCGGACCGCGGTCACCGTTCGCGGTGAGCGCCTCGAACCGGGCCAGTACCGGCGCGAGTTCCGTCCCGGCGGCGTACAGCGGCGGTTCCCACAATGCCAGCGAACGAACCGGGAGCCCGGCGGCCGCAGCGTGCAGGGCGACCGTGGCGCCGTAGGACATACCCACCAGGTGCACGGGGCGACCGATCATATCGATGATCGGTCCGAGGTCGCGCACCTCATCGGCATAGTGTTTGGGCGCGTGGCCGGGTCCGCTCGGCGCGTAACCGCGCCGGGCGGGGAGCCACAGTTCGAATCGCCCGGCCAGATGTTCGGCCACCGGCTGCCACGAATGCAGCCCGCCACCGGAACCGTGGATCATGATCACCGGTGATCCCGACCCGGCCCGCCGGTAATAGATCCTGGTCCCGTCGAACGATTCGAAGGACGCGGGTGGCCCGCTGGCGAATATGGACATGCGGCTACTCTCGCAAAGCCGGGCGCAGTCCTCCAGCGAATTGCCGCCGTTTCGCCGAGTCGACCGCCGAGTACTGTGCGATACCCGTATCCGGTCCGGATTCGAGCAGGGTGACCGCGGCCCCGGGCCGCACGCGCCCGGTGGTCAGCTGGCGTGCAGCAGGCGGAAACGGGAGTCGTGGAAGACCAGGGGTTCGCGATCCGGATGGATGGCCAGCCGGTTGATCCGCAGGATCACCACGGTGTGGTCGCCGGCCGGGACATGTGCTTCCGGCGACCCCTCGATCCATACCGAAGCGCCCTGGATGAACAGCGCTTCTCCGGTGCCCCCGTGCAGGTCCAGATCGCGGAAACGATCGCCGGTGCGGGAGCTGAGCGAACGCGCCGCCTGCTGCTGGTCGGTACCCAGCAGGCTGAGGCCGAGATAGCCCGCGTCGACCAGTTTGGGCCAGGTCGAGGAACTGTTCTGGATGCAGAACGACACCAGCGGGGGATCCAGGGATACCGGAACGAAAGTACTCACCGCCAGCCCGACCGGTTTACCGTCGACATGGGCGCAGACAGCGACGACGCCACTGGGGAAGTTGGCGAAGGCCCGGCGCAGGCCGGTCCCGTCGGCGGGGGTTTCGAAGATCTCGTTCATGATTCACCCTTCACTTCGAACGGTTCGCCGCTGCCGACAGCGTTTGTACGACCGGTCGCCACCGGTCGGCGTACGCGTCGAGCACGCCGTCCTCGGCGAAGGTCCGGTCGGCGAGATACAACCCGGGCAGCGCTGTGGTCGCGCCCAGTTCCACCAGGACCGGTTTGAGCAGCAGATCCGGCGCGAGCGCATGGGCGGGACCCGCACCCAGCATCAGCGGAACAGCCAGCACCCCGGCCAGCCCGGTACCGCCGTCGAACTGCTCCAGGAAAAGTTTCAGCAGACCGGTGTAGGTGGCCTTGAACGTGGGGCTGGCGAAAACGACCAGTTCGGCGGTTGCGACGGTACGGGCAGCCGCGGTGACGGCCGGATCGCCCCAGCCGAGCAGGCCCGGCCCGAATTCGACCAGATCGATAACCGTGGGCTCGGTGCCCGGTCGCAGCGCCGTGGCGAGGCCGACGGCCGCGGTGAGAGTTCGAGATGCCGGTTTCGGGTTTCCGACCACCACTGCCACGGTCACGCCGGAGCCTCCTGTCTCCGGCGCAGGCCGGACTCGACTGGTGCTGCTCTCTCAGTGCACCATCCGCGGCCCGGCTGCGGGAGGGTTGGACTCGACACGATCGGAACCGGTGGTCCGGGTGAGTACGTACAGCCCCTTCAGCGACCGGGGCGAACCCCGGTGCACGGGACGGTCGGCGGCGGCCGGGAAGTATCCGGCCAGCCGGCCGCGGCCGGTGGCGACCAGAGTGAGGTCGGTCGACGCGGCAATGGCGCCGAGCGACTCCGGGGTCACCGATTCCACCAGGAACGCTCCGCCCCGCTCCACGAAGGAGGTGATCCGGCCCGCGGTCTCCAACGTACTGTCCACCGTGACGCCGACATAGCCGTCGAAGGCGATACGTCCGGTGGGCCGGCCCGGCCGGCCGAGGCGGCGGCTGCCCGACAGACCGGCGGGATGCGGAGCCACCGCGACGATCCGGACACCCGGCCGCGTTCGGTCGCGCAACGCGTTCTGGTCACGGTCGCTGTAGAGAGCGACATCGAATCCCGCGTCGAGCAACCCCAGCGCGGCGGTGACGCCCGCCGGGTCGGCCCCGATCACCGCGGCCGTGCGGGCCGCGGTGAAGGGCGGATTCTCTGGTGTCATGCAGGCATGCTGCTCCGGAGGCGATTCCCGAGAGAGTATTGCGCTCAGCGAGAATCATTTCCGGGCATCTGCTACTGCGCTTTACCGAGGCATTCGCTGACGATCTTGTTGGTCGCTGCCCGGGCTTTGTCGGCGTCGTCCTTGCTCATGCCCAAGGTTTCCGGATCGGCCATCCGGGTGTCGAATTCGTCACTGACCATGGTCCGCAGACCGTCTTGCGAAATGCCTTCGGTGATGTACAGCTTCGCGGCGCAGTCGGCGAACGCGGGATCCTGGAGCCCTTTCTCCTGCAGAGATTTGGACAGATCCGCTTCGGTCAGCGCGGGCGCGGAGTCGGTATCGCTACCGCAGGCCGCCGCCAACAAGGGCAGAATGACGAAGGTCGCGGCAATCAGGGTCTTCCGCACCGGGTTCCTCTCTCAGATGTATCGCACAGACGCCACGCCGGCCGGGGTGGGTACCCGCGGCTACCCGCGCGACGTCCACGCATGTGTGTAGTCGCAGTCACACTCGGCCCGCAACCCGGGGCCCGAAATTCCGACGCGATTCACAGCCGGATGCCGTGCGGCCCATCGGGGCAGCCGTCCCCGCAGTGCTCATACCGCGGATCGGACCCGATCGGACATGGCTCGTGGCGCAAACTGAGGGCCGGCGCCTGCTGTTAGTCTGGGAACCCGGTATCGCGATCCGATCGGAGCGGCGCATATGACGATCCTCAACCACCGTCGTACCGGCCGCGGTGAACCACTCGTGCTGGTCCACGGCGTCGGGAGCCGGTGGCAGGTATGGGCACCGATCATCGGCGCGCTCGCCGAAAAGTTCGAGGTCATCGCGGTGGACCTCCCCGGGTTCGGTGACTCCGCACCCCTTCCGCGCACCACCGTCGACACACTGACCGACGCGCTCGCCGACTTCCTGGCCGAACAGGGCATCGACCGGCCACACCTGGCCGGAAACTCCATGGGCGGCGGTATCTCGCTGAACCTGGGCGCCCGCGGCCTGGCCCGTTCGGTGACAGCGTTCTCGCCGATCTTCTTCTGGGACAGGGCCGGCCGGATCTGGTGCCAGCAGTCACTGGGCCGGTCCGCGAAATTCGGCCGGATCCTCGGCCCGGCCGTGGCGAAGGTACTCGCCACGCCCGCCGGTCGCACCGCGTTCCTGGGCCTGGTGTTCGGTAAACCATGGGCCGTCAGCCCGCAGGTCGCAGTGGATACCGCCCGTGGCGCGGTCGATTCGCTGGGATTCGCCCCCGCTCTCGCGTCGTTCACCGACGCGAAACTGCACGACCCCGCCGCTCTGGCCGAACTACCGGTGACCGTCGCGTGGGGTAACCGCGACATCCTGCTCACCTATGCGACACAGAGCCGCCGGGCCCGCGAAGTGCTGCCCCGGGCCCGGCACATCACGCTCGCAGGTAGCGGGCACACCCCCTTCTACGACGACCCCGAGGGCTGCGCCCGTGTCCTCCTGGACTGGCTGCCCACGCTGCGATCCCCGGGCGACGCCGCGGACCGCCGGCCCTAGGGACGAGCCGAGCCCACATCGCGCGGTCCGGCCCGGGTCCGGATGCCGGGCGGCGCCACCGCCGGCCGGATCCGGCGACCCGAACATTCGACCTAGCGGCCCTGCCAGACCGGATCACGCTTCTCGGCGAAGGCCAGCGCGCCCTCGGCGGCGTCTTTGGAAACAATTGCGGGAAGAGCGATCTCACCCTGCTTCGCGAAACCCTCCGCGACGGTCCAGTCGGGAGTTTCGTCGATGATCCGCTTACTGGCTGCCACCGCGAGCGGCGCCGCGGCCGCGATCTCCCCGGCCAGTTCCAGCGCGACCTCCAGAGCCTCGCCCGGTTCGGTCACCCGGTTGACCAGGCCCAGCTGGTAGAGACGTTCGGCACTGATCCGGCCCCCGGTGAGCGCCAACTCGGCCGCGATACTGCGCGGCAGGCGCTGGGTCAGCCGCATCACGCCGCCGGCCGCCGCGACCAAGCCCCGCTTCACCTCGGGCAGACCGAATTTCGCGTCCCGCGCGGCGACGATCAGATCACCGGACAGCGCGAGTTCGAAACCACCGGCGAGGGCGAACCCCTCGACCGCGGAGATCATCGGCTTCACCGGCGGCGTCGCGGCGATACCGAGCGGCCCGCGCTTCTCGGTGACCGGAACCTCACCCCGCGACATGGCGATCAGATCCATTCCGGCGCTGAAAGTTCCCTCGGCTCCGGTGAGTACGAGGACCCGGGCCGACTGGTCGGCCTCGAATTCATCCAGCGCCGCCTCGATCGCCTTCGCCGTGGCCAGATCGATGGCGTTACGCGCTGCGGGCCGGTTCACCGTGAGCACGGTTATCGCATCGCACCGTTCCAGGAGCACGGTCTCGGTCATCAGGCGGTCCTCTCGTTACGCAGAATGAAGCGGTCGGCGCCGGTGATATCGATGGCGGCCCCCAGGCGGTCACCTGCAGTGACCGCCGCGATGGTCTCGCTGTCCGTCGCCCGGACAAGTATGCGGGCACCGGCCGGGTTCAGCGCACTCACCACAACGGCTTCGGGTTCGTCACCCGCACTGCCCTTCCGGTGCGGAACCGTATACGCCTCGATCACCGCCGGACCGATGTAGCCGGGCGCGGTCGCCCGCCGGGCGACCGGCACCTCGGCCTCCACCGGCCGGAACATCCGGGCCGGCGGTTCCGCCGAGTAGACACCCACACCGTGTTTGGTGATGTACCAGCCCAGCGCGGTGGTCAGGCCGTAGTCGCCGGGGTGGCGGCGCAGGACCTCGGCCATCGCCGCGATGCCGTGGGTGCTGTAGTTGTTACCGGGCCCGCCGCCGAAGGTCAGACCGCCGGTGACGGTCAGCGGGCGCGCCGGATCGTCGATGCACAGGCCGAGGGCGGCCGCGCCGACCTGTACGGCCACCGGGAAACACGAGTACAGGTCGATATGCGCGATATCGTCGATTCCGATTCCCGCACCGCCCAGCGCCGCCCGCCCGGCCGCCGCGATCGCGGGTGAAGCGGCCATATCGGTACGTTCGGAGACGAACCAGGTATCGGTGGCGGTCGCGCCGCCGTGCGGGAAGACCCAGAGATCCCGCGGGACTCCCGCCGCGTCCGCCGCGGCCGCGCTGCACAGGATCAGGGCAGCGCCCTGGTCGACGGTCAGGTTCGCCATCAACAGCTTGGGATACGGGGTGGAGACCATCCGGTTGTCGGCTCCGGTGGTGATCAGCTCGCGCACGCCGCGTTCGCGCGGCAACCAGGCGTAGGGGTTGCGCGCCGCCACCGCGGAGAACCGCGACCACAGTCCGCCGATCCGGGCCAGATGGGCCTGTTCGTCGAGTCCGAGCCGATTGCGCATGGCCGATTCCATCAGCGCGTACACATAGATCGGACCCCACAGCCCGGCCGCGGTCTCCATGTCGGTATTGGGGGCGTCGTCGGCCCCGACGATCAGATCGGGCCGGGCGTTCTCGTCCTGGTCCGGCCAGCCCGGATCCGTACCGGCCCGTTTGGCGGTGTTCCAGGAGGCGACCGATTCCGCCCCGCAGAGCAACGCGATATCCGCCCGCCCTTCGGCAATATCGTTCGCCAGCATATTCAGCAGCCGTTGCGGGGCATCACCGCCGTAGGGCGCCGATTGCACAGTCCGTTTCGGGGAGGCACCCACCTCGGCCGCGACCAAGGTCCCCAGGTCGGCGTACTGGCGACTCACCGGCGATACCGAAGCGATCACATCCGCCGAACGCAGCAGCGCGTCCCCGGTCCCGCTGTCCGCACCGGCCCGGCGCAGCGATTCGGCCGCGAGCTCGACAGGTCCCGGCAGGCCCGGTTCACCGGATCGGTGCACGACCTGTCCCACGCCGACGAGCACCGGTGTGCGCGGGTCCATTCCGGCTGGCAGCATGCGTCCTCCGCTTCCTCACTGAAGTCTCCCGCTGAAATCCACGGTTAACTTTCGATTAGACCATGTAGCGGTCTATGTCGCTTGTGGACCGAAGCCTCCATCCGGCACCGTCGCGGCTCGATCCTCGCTTCCGCCGGGGCCGGGAATGACACCCGGGAAGAACCGCCGACAATGCGTCTGATCAGGCCGAATCCACTGCTAACATGTCCGCGTTCTGCCAGCCAGTCGAAATGTTCCGTGTATCCATCGAGGCGCCCCCAGTTGAACCGCGGCGTCTTTGACATGACCCGGAGGTCCGACGGACTTGAAGAGAACCCGATCCTTACTTGTGTCTGTGCTGGCGGGCGCATCGGCCGCACTCGTTGCGGTCATCGCACCGGCCGGAGCCAATCCCAACGCCATCAATCCGATTCCCGTGCTGAACGGCACCAACGGACTCCCCCAGTTACACGGGGCGACCCGAGCCGTTTTCCAGGTGACCGGTATGGCCAGCCCGAACGGAACCCAGAACTACAACATGCTCGGGACCGACCTGGGCATTATGTGGGACAACGGGCAGGGCGAAATGCTGACCGCATTCGGCGATACGGCCGGAGTCGGTTTCCCGAACCTTCTCGCGGGCAGTATGTGGGCATGGCGCAGCAATGTACTGGTGCGCAGCCATACCCAGGATCCGCGTGAGGGTATCTTCTTCGACAGCGTCGTCCGAGACGTGTTCGGCCAGGCCAGGGACCTGATACCCAGCCCCAAGATCCCGCTGCTGGAGATCAGCCGAATTCCTACCGCCGGTATCTCGGTGGGCGGCGTGCAGTACATGAGCCTCATGTCGGTGAAAACGTGGGACACCCCCGGAGAATGGACCACCAATTACTCCGGACTGGCCGCTTCGGCGGATAACGGCGAAACCTGGGCCGACCTCGCCTTCACTCGGCGTCCGAACGAGGGCGCAAACCGCAATTTCCAGATGAACGCCTTTCTGAAAGACGGCGGTTACGTATACAACTACGGCACCGCGTCGGGTCGCGACAATGCCGCGTATGTATCCCGCGTACGGGAACCGGACATCCAGAACCTGGCGGCCTACGAATACTGGGACGGCGGCGGCTGGAAGCCCGGCGATGTGAATGCCGCACGGCCGATCATGCACGGTGTCGGGGAACTGTCGGTGATGTGGAACGACTATCTCGGACAATACGTATCGCTCACCACCGACCCGTTCAACTCGGTGGTCATGCGAACCGCACCGGCACCCGCCGGGCCGTGGAGCGAGCCGCGGGTATTGATCGACAATCGTGAATTGCCGACGGCCTACGCGCCCTCGATTTTCCCGTATCAGACCGGGAGCGATCTGTACTTCCTCACCACCGTGCACAACCAGTACAACGTCGTACTGATGCGCACCCGGTTGTGAGAATCTCCGTTCGATCCACACCCTCAGCGCACGTACAACGCCACCAGGGAATACATCCCGGTCGCCCCTTTGCCGAAGATGCCCGCGACGCGCTCACGCTGGTGGATTCGCTACCCGGCCCGGCCGATCCCGGTGCGGCGGCCGAATTCGCCACCGCCCGCGAACTCCTCCGCTCGATCGTGGATTCCACCAGCACAGCGTGGCCGGGCGGGGCGGCTTCGGCGGCGGACCGGCCCCCGCGGCAACCCTGATCGACCACTACGAGCGCACCGGTGCCCGGATCGTCTACTGGGACGGGATCGCCCACACCGCCGCGGCCGACCCCGCGGTCGGCGCCACCGCGGCCGAGCGGATGCGCACCGAGGGCAACGGGCTGCGGGCGCGCTTCGGCGCGGACTATCGGTCGGTGGGGACAGGTTTCCACCACGGCGACCTCGGCACGGCGTACGCCCCGGCTCCCCGTCCCGACCTCGTCGACGCGATTTTCGGCGCCATCGATCCGGCCGCCTGGTTCGTCGATCGCGGCGACGAGATCCCCGCCGCGGCGCCTGGACGGCGGCACCGGCTCTGCTCGGGGTCATCAGCGGGTTGTACGACCCGGCGCGAGACGAAGAAGCACTTTTCCGGGTGGAATCGCTGCGCGACGCGTTCGACATACTGGTCCACATCCGCGAGACGACACCGGTGCACTGGCTGCCCGAACCCGACGCGGGCTGAACCCGCGACCCGGGGCCGCCTCCATACACTTGCCGTATGAAGGCGGCCGAATGGGATGCGCGCTACGTGCAGAGCGAACTGGTGTGGGGTGCGCCTCCGAACAACACGGTGGTGGAGTTCGTGCACGGACTGGAGCGGCGCGTGCCCCGCCTGCCCGGTCCCGACGGCGAGGTGCCCGAACTGCCCCGTGCACTGGATCTGGCCTGCGGGGAGGGCCGGAACGCGCTCTGGCTGGCCACCCACGGCTGGCGCGTGCACGGTATCGATTTCTCCCAGGTCGGCATCGACAAGGGGCGTACGGTGGCGACCCGGCTGACCCGGTCGATCCGGGAACGGATCACCTGGCAGTGCGCGGATCTCACCGACCCCGCGCTCGACCTCGGCGGCCCATGGGAGCTGATCCTGCTGGTGTTCCTGCATCTGCCGGCTCCCGAGCGCCGGCGACTGCTGCGGCAGGCGGCCGACGCGCTCGCTCCCGGCGGCATGCTCCTGGTACTCGGCCATCACAGCGAGAATCCGGTCCGCGGGTACGGGGGTCCGCAGGATCCGGCGATTCTGTTCACCCCCGAGGACGTGGTCGCGGATCTGGGCTCCGATTCCGGGCTCGTTGTCGATACAGCGCGCGAGGTGTTGCGCCCGACAGAGAGCGGAGACGCGATCGATGCCCTGGTCGTGGCGACGAAAGCCACGCCGCAGCGATAGCGCGGCGCCGCTGCCGGGAAACGAATGCGGGTCGGGTCCGGCGCCGGCTCACGAACTCCAGCGCCGGAACCACGGGGCGAGGGTGTCGGCGATGGTGTCGAAACCCCGGCGGAAGGAATGCGGCTGCCCCGGTATCACCCGCACCTCGGCCGCGTCCTCGGCGTCCGGGATCCCGAACGGATCGCTACCGCCGTTGATCACCACCACCTCGGCCGCACCGGCCGCCAGCAGTTCGTCGCGGCGGGACTTCTCCGGCTTCCCGGGTGGGTGCAGCGGGAACGATACGGCCACCACCCCGCGCGCACCGAGCTCGACCGCCGTCCGGCACGCCACTCGCGCGCCGTTGCTGCGGCCACCCTGCACCAGCGGCAGTTCGGGGCCGATCCGCGACCGCAGCGCGGCGATCAGTTCCACCCACGCCCGGTCCTGTGGTTCGGGTTTGCCGGGCGCGCGGCGTCCGGCGACCCGATAGGGCTGGAGCACCCGGGCCACCACACCACGGGCGGCCAATGCGGTGTCGCGCACGGCCAGGATGTCGGCGGAGTCGACACCGCCGCCCGCGCCGTGCGTGAAGACCAGCAGGAACGCCGGATCATCCGGGTAGTCGATCTCGGCCTCCGCGGGCCCTGAGTTCGTCTCGATCCGCACGCCTCACCCTAGCGAGCGCAGCCGGGCCCACCCGATCGCGACCCGGACGTATGCGAATCGAATCGTTATCCCAGCCGGCTTCACACCGGCCTACCCGCCGCCCGGCCGAAACCGGCCCGAAAACACCTGCTGACGGGCTGTTGTCTGTTCCGCGCATCACAATGCGGCGCGACCCTTTGCCGACCGCCTTACTCGCCGGTAATATAATTAATAAGTTACCCGCGAGTAGCCTGTCGTTCCACGTCAGCTACCCGACGGCAACCGACGGGCGGGAACGGTATCTGCACCGACCGCACCCGACTCAACGGAGAGTGAGTATCACAATGGGTCATTACAAGAGCAACGTCCGCGACCTGGAGTTCAACCTCTTCGAGGTACTCGGCCTGGGCAGCATCCTGGAATCCGGCGCGTACGGCGATCTCGACGCCGACACCGTCAAGGAGATGTTGAACGAGGTCCGTCGCCTGGCCGAGGGTCCGCTGGGCGAATCCTTCGCCGACGCCGACCGCAATCCCCCGGTCTTCGACCCCGAGACTCATACCGTCTCCATCCCCGAATCCTTCAAGAAGAGCTACCGCACCCTGCAGGACGGCGGCTGGGACTCCTACGCCGTCGATCCCGAGCTCGGCGGTATCGACTTCCCGCGCGCCGCCTACTGGGCCATCGCCGAACTGGTCCTGGGCGCCCAGCCCGCGGCCTTCATGTACGCAGCCGGCCCCGGCTTCGCCAACATCTTCTACAACAACGCCACCGACGAGCAGAAGAAGTGGGCCAAGATCGCCGTCGAACAGGGCTGGGGCGCCACCATGGTGCTCACCGAGCCCGACGCCGGTTCCGATGTGGGTGCCGGCCGCACCAAGGCGGTCCAGCAGGAGGACGGGTCCTGGCATATCGAGGGCGTGAAGCGCTTCATCACCTCAGCCGATGCCGACGACCTTTTCCCGAACATCATGCACCTGGTACTCGCCCGGCCCGAGGGCGCAGGCCCGGGCACCAAGGGCCTGTCGCTGTTCTTCGTCCCGAAGTTCCACTTCGACCACGAGACCGGCGAACTGGGCGAGCGCAACGGCGTTTTCGTCACCAATGTCGAGCACAAGATGGGCCTGAAGGTCTCGGCCACCTGTGAGGTCACCTTCGGCGGCCACGGCGTTCCGGCCCAGGGCTGGCTCGTGGGCGAGGTCCACCAGGGCATCGCGCAGATGTTCGAGGTCATCGAGCACGCCCGGATGATGGTCGGCACCAAGGCGATCGCCACCCTGTCGACCGGTTATCTGAACGCGCTGGACTACGCCAAGCAGCGTGTCCAGGGCGCCGACCTGACCCAGATGACCGATAAGACCGCACCGCGCGTCACCATCACCCGCCACCCGGATGTACGCCGCAGCCTGGCCACCCAGAAGGCGTACGCGGAAGGCCTGCGCGCGGTGTACCTCTACACCGCCGCCCACCAGGACGCCGATGTCGCGGCCGCGGTCTCCGGCGCGGATGCCGATACCGCCGCCCGCGTCAACGATCTGCTGCTGCCGATCGTCAAGGGCGTGGGTTCGGAACGGGCCTACCAGTACCTGACCGAATCGCTGCAGACCCTGGGCGGTTCCGGCTTCCTGCAGGACTACCCGATCGAGCAGTACATCCGCGACGCCAAGATCGACTCGCTGTACGAGGGCACCACCGCCATCCAGGCGCAGGACTTCTTCTTCCGCAAGATCGCCCGCGATCGCGGTGTGGCGCTGGCGCATGTGGCCGGCCAGATCCAGAAGTTCATCGACTCCGAGGCGGGCAACGGCCGCCTCAAGGGTGAGCGGAAACTGCTGGCGACCGCGCTCGAAGATGTGCAGGCCATGGCCGCCACCCTCACCGGGCATCTGATGGGTGCGCAGGAGCAGACCGACGAGCTCTACAAGGTCGGCCTGGGCTCGGTGCGCTTCCTGCTCTCGGTCGGCGATCTGCTCATCGGCTGGCAGCTGCTGCGGCACGCCGAGATCGCCGGTAAGGCCCTCGACGCGGGCGCCGAAGGCGCGGACAAGAACTTCTACCAGGGCAAGGTCGCCGTGGCGCAGTTCTTCGCCCGCAACATCCTGCCGGAGCTGACCGCCACCCGCACCGTGCTGTCGAATCTCGACAACGACATCATGGAGCTCGACGAAGCGGCCTTCTGAGTTATCCGCCCCGCCTCCGTGGTCGACCACCGCACCGGTGTTATCGGAGACAACGGACAGTCGGCGAGCGCCCACTCGCAACTGCCGATAGGCCCGTATCAGGCGGTCGAGCAGTTCGTCCACGACCGAGGAGTGCACGATGAGGCGACGCAGACTGGTGCA
>NZ_JBSFDZ010000006.1:216861-283650 GCF_053594175.1 Nocardia sp. NPDC001965 | reverse complement strand
CGTTCAGGCCTCGAAGCGCATGCGCCGAAGGCGCGAGTCTCGAGGCCTGAACGGCGAGACATCAGGGGGCCTCGACCCCGCGCCGCCGAAACCACAGCACCTTCGCGAACGGGCCCACAGCCCCCACCCGCCCCCGGCGCAACACACCAGCAGCACACGCGAGTCCCCACACCGACCGCAAACCCCGGTCGCCGAAAACACCGTCAATCGATCGGGTGGACCACCAACGGTTCCCCGTCGAAGCCGACCTCGAAGTGGCCGCTGTCCGATTTCGCTTCGTTGTCCACGAAGATCCTCAGTATCGGTGCCGGTTCGCCGTACGCGGAGGTCTCGTGCTGCGCCGAGATATGGCCGATCGCCCCACCCGGGACCTTCGCCGTCGCGGTCGCCCCGGCGAGCAGCCCGGCCAGCGCGGTCAGGTCGATTTTCCCCAGGTCCAGAGTGGGTTCCTCGGGCCGACGGGTAGTGCTGGTGGTCCAGCCGTCGAACTCCCCACCCCGGTAGGTGTAAGAGGTCTTCACCCTAGCGGCGGCGTCGTAGCGCTCGATGGACACATGTTCGGGATAGAACGAGACCTCGTCGGCGATCGTATCGCCGAATTCGGCGCGATAGATCGCCACGAAACCGGCGATCCCGGCGGCCGTCGTCGTATCCGGCAGCTCCGGCCGCGCGGACCCGGAGGTCGCCCGATCCGTGAGCCCGGCCGCCCCGCCGAGCACCAGCGCCGCGGCGGCCACCGCCGCCGCGATCACCCACCGCCGGGATCGTCGCTGCCCGCGCAGTACCGGCGCCTTCGCCAGATCGCCGGGTATCTGCAGATCGTCGATCAGCGTATCGAGGTCGCCGAATGTCTTCGCCCGCATCGCGGCCGCGGTTCGCTGCTCGTGTTCGTTCGCGGTGAGCTGGCCTTCGGCCAGCGCGGTATCGAGCAGTCCGCAGATATCGGCACGGTCGCTGTCGCGTGCCCGGATCCGGTTCGTCGCCACTCGCTCTACCCTTCGAATGCCCGCACGCGCAGTACCGCACCGGCGGAATCGGTGTATATCGAGCCCGATTCGTTGAACTTGTTGCCAACCAGGATCCAGACGATCGGCCGGCCTGCGAGATCGCCGGAGGACTCGACCTCGATGCTGATCATGGAGACCGCGCCCTCGGGGACCCGGGTGGTCCGGACCGCGGTGTCGACCACCGCGGCGACAGCGGCCGGGTCCAGTTGTCCCAGATCCAGCGCGACCGTCTCGGCGCGGCGGGTGGTCACCGAACCGGACTGCGCGAAACCACCGCGGAAGTCGTAATCGATCTGCCGGTTCGGCGCGCCCGGGACCGCCCGGCTGATCGAGGCGAACTCGGAGTGGAAATCGACGGAGTCCGCCGCCATATCCCCGAACTTCGCCCGGTATCGCTCCAGGAAGTGGGCCATACCCTCGCCGGTCAGGAGATCGGGTGTCTCGATCACCACAGGGGCCACCTCGCCCCATCCCGATGCCGGCCCGGCCACGGCTTCCGGCACGGGTGGATCCGAGTCGGGGCTGGTCACCGCGAACCCCACGAAGGCGGCCACCAACCCCAGCACGACCATCAGTGCCGCGAACGGCCCGGAGCGGGTGGCGGATACCGGACGGGTTCGTACCGACCTGCTGCCCTGCAGGTCCGACACCAGCTCCGACAGCTCGCCGAGCGTACGCGCCGAACCCAGCAGTTCGGTCAGGACGCGATGTTCTTCCTCGGACAGCTGGCCGTCGCGCCGTCCGGCATCGATCAGCTCACCCGCGTTCGCCCGGTCGGAGTCGCGGGCTTTCGTACGCGGCGGATAGTCCGTACCCGATCCGATCCGGCGTATCCCGGGCCCGGTCCGGCGGGCAGCCCCCGACAACGCCGCATCCGTACCGGCGGGCGGTTGCAGGTCGGCCACCAGAATGCGCAGTTCACCGAGGGTTTTCGCAGCCCGGGCCTGCGCCACCCGGTCATGGTATTCGCCGGCTCCGAGCTGCCCCTCCGCGTATGCCGCGTCCAGCAGGGTGGACGTCTCGGCACGGTCGATATCCCGGGCGCGGATGGAATCGGCGGGTACTGCGGTGGACACCTTCGAATCGTACGGGTCCGGCGATGGCGGCCGGCTGCCTCCTTCAGCTGTTCACACGCCCGCAGTCATATGGAAACCGGTGTTCCGATGGCCCAAGTGCGCCAATCGGTGGTCACCCCGGTCCGCTGCCCGGAACTGCAACCGGCCCGCGACCGGGGAAACGCGGGCCGCGGTGACCGGAAAATCCCCCACGGTGCGAATATGCCTCGGACCCCGCGAAGTCCGGCCGGGTTCGCGCGCGCGGGCGCCGGCGCCGATATCGAGCGAACGGATCCGATGCAGCCGCGGGCGGCGCAAATACATCACCGCTACTCTGGGAGCGTGCGAATTCAGCGGCAAGTGGTCGACTATGCGCTCCGGCGCAAGTCGCTGCTGGCTGACGTCTATGCGGGCCGTGTCGATGTCGCCGAGGTATGTGACGCTAATCCCTACCTGCTGCGTGCGGCCAAATTTCACGGCCGGGGGAGCGAGGTCACATGCCCTATCTGCCGGAAGGAACAGCTCACCCTCGTATCCTGGGTCTACGGCGACGGCCTCGGGCCGGTCGCGGGTTCCGCGCGCAGCCCGGAAGAGCTGGTACGCCTGGCCGAGACCCGAGAGGAATTCTCGGTTCACGTGGTCGAGGTGTGCCGGACATGCAGCTGGAATCATCTGGTGCAGTCCTATGTGCTCGGGAAAGCGCCGCAGGGCCGGCGTTCCGGCTCCCGAGTGAACCGGCGCACCGCCGCGGAATGAGACCGCCCGGCCCGACGATGGTGCACGCGCCGTGCCCCCCGGGGCGCCGCGGAGCGAGCCCATCAGACCGATACGAGCTTTGGAGACCTTGTCAGTGACTTCGCCCTACGAGCCCCCACCCGGCGATGACCCGCGCGGTGGTCGCACCCAGCGCGGACCGCTTCCGGGTCGAGAGCCGCAGCAGCGACCGGGGGTGCCCAACCGGGTCCCCGCACCGAACGCGAACGCACCGCGCCCCGCGCCGGGCGGACGCCCGCCCGCACCGGGCGGTCCGCGACCGGGCCCCGGTGGCCCGCGACCGGGGCCGGCGACGGGCCCACGACCCGCCGCCAATGGTCCGCGACCGGGGCCGAACGGACCGCGTCCCGGACCGAACGGCGCGGGTCGCCCACCGGCACCCGGCCCCCGGCCCGGCCCCGACGGCCGCCGACCGGGTCCGAACACCGGCGGGATGCCCGGAGCACCCCGGGGTCAGCAGCCGCCACAGCGTCCCGGTGGCCCGCCGCCCGGACGGCCCGCGCCGGGGCAGCCCCCCAATCAGCCCACCCAGCGCATGGGCCGTCCCGGGGAGCCGGGCGCGGCGCGTGCCGAGCAGGGCACCGCGAAAATGGCGCAACCCGGTGCGCCCACCGAAACGACCCGCCGCGAACGCACCGGAACCGGGCCACGCCCGGTGACCGGACGCCCCGGCCCGAATACCGGTGAGCGCCGGGCGACCGGCCCCGACGGCCGGCCCACCCGCTCCGGCGCCGCGGGCGGTCCGCCGCCACGGCGCCCGGGTGGCCGTTCCGGCGGCCCCGGCGGCCCGGACGGGCGCGGTCCGGCACAGAAACGCCGGAACTGGTGGAAGATTGCGCGCAGGACCGCATACGTGCTGGTCGCGCTTGCCATCGTGGTTCCCAGTACGGTGTTCCTGATCGCCTACTCCACCGTCTCGGTGCCCGAACCGGGCGATATCCAGAACAACCAGGTCGCAACGATTCTCGCCGCCGACGGCGAAACCGAGATCACGCGTGTGGTTCCGCCGCAGGGCAACCGGACCGATGTGACGATCGATCAGATTCCGCCGCATGTGCGCAACGCCGTGATCGCGGCCGAGGACCGGGACTTCTACAGCAACCCCGGTTTCTCGATCTCCGGTTTCGCCCGCGCCGCCCGGGACAATGTGCTCGGGCGCGAAAGCGCCGGTGGTGGTTCGACGATCACCCAGCAGTATGTGAAGAACGCGCTCGTCGGTGACGAACGCAGCCTCACCCGTAAGCTGCACGAGCTGGTCATCTCGGCGAAGATGGCTCGACAGTGGAGCAAGGACGAGATCCTCACCGCCTACCTGAACACCATCTATTTCGGGCGCGGCGCCTACGGTATCGATGCCGCGGCCAAGGCGTATTTCGCCAAGCCGGTGTCCGAGCTGAGCCCCGCCGAGGGCGCGGTACTCGCCGCCACCATCCAGCTGCCGTCGCTGCTGGATCCGGAGTCCAATCCCGAGGGCGCGAAGTCCCGCTGGAACTACGTGCTCGACGGTATGGTCGCCGGCGGGAACCTGAACCCCACCGAACGCGCGGGCATGACCTACCCCCAGGTGGTGTCGTCGGCGGCGGCCGGTCAGAAGACCGAGTCATCGGGTCCGGAGGGTCATATCAAAGCGCAGGTACTGCGCGAACTCTCCGAGGCCGGAATCAGCGAACAGCAGCTGAACACGGCAGGCCTGGAGATCACCACCACCATCGACGCGAAAGCACAGCAGGCGGCGGTGGACTCCGCGCGCAAGAACATGGAGGGTGAGCCCGACAAACTGCGGACCGCGGTGACCTCCATCGACCCGAAAACAGGCGCGGTGCGAGCCTATTACGGTGGCGAGGACGGTTACGGATACGACTTCGCGAACGCCGCGCTGCAGACCGGCTCCTCGTTCAAGGTGGTCGGCTTGGCCCAGAACCTGGAGAACGGTATCCCGCTGTCGCAGATGTACGACAGCTCGCCGATCACGGTGAACGGTATCGAGATCACCAACGTCGAGGGCGAGCAGTGCGGGGTCTGCACCATCGCCGAAGCGCTCAAACGCTCGCTGAACACCAGCTTCTACCGGATGCAGCTGGAAATGCAGAACGGACCCCAGAAGATCGCCGATATGGGTCACAAACTGGGCATTCCCGAAGAGCTTCCAGGAGTCGGCCCCACGCTGACGGAGCCCGGCGGCGCCGGCCCGAACAACGGAATCGTGCTCGGCCAGTACCAGGCCCGCCCGCTGGATATGGCCTCGGCCTACGCGACGCTGGCGGCATCGGGTATGTACCACAAGCCACATTTCGTGACCAAGGTCGTATCCGCGGACGGTACGGTGCTGCTCGATCGCGGTGACGTGGCCGGCGAGCGGCGGGTCTCCGAAGCCGTCGCCGACAATGTCACGGCGGCCATGGAACCGATCGCCGGGTACTCGCGCAACCACGGGCTCGCCGGCGGTCGTGCCTCGGCAGCCAAGACCGGCACCGCCCAGCTGGGTGACACCGGGGAGAACAAAGACGTGTGGATGGTGGGCTACACGCCGTCGCTGTCCACCGCCGTCTGGGTGGGCAGCACCGACAATTCTCCGCTGCGCAACTACGGCGGCGCGATGATCTATGGTTCCGGCCTGGCGTCGGATATCTGGAAGGGCACGATGGACGGCGCTCTCGAGGGCACGCCCAACGAGAAGTTCCCCAAACCCGCGCCGATCAAGGGCCAGGCCGGTGTGCCGAAGTGGACCGCCCCCTATACGGCGCCGTCCACCACGATGCCGACCTTCGAGCCGCCGGTGGTGATCCAGCCGAGCCAGGTGGAGATCCTGCCCGGTATCACCATCCCGGTCCCGGGAGTGCAGCCCAACCCGCGTAGCCAGCAGCAGCCACAGAATCAGCCGCAGGGCAACGGGGAGGGGCCGATGCCCGGGCAGCCGACCGCCGGCCAGACCAGTACGGCCCCGACGGCCACCCAGGCGCCCAGCGCGGGCGGCGGAACCGATACCTCCGGTGACGGCGGCGACGGTGAGGACGACAGCCACCCGCGCCCGGGTGGATAAACCCGCAGTACTGTCCGGGGCTCCGGCTCGGTCCGGGCCGGGACCCCGGTAACAGGTAACGTCGAGTGCCGTGAGTGAGCAGCGACCGGTGGGCGGGCCGGACGACGGTGTAGGTCCTGGAACCGGGCGAACCGGCCGGGCCGACACAGCCGGTTACGATGCGCCCGCACCGCTCGCCCGCGATCTGCGCTCGGCCGACGGGCGCGACAAACCGAGCCGCAACGATTCCATGACCGCCCAGCTGTGCACGGTCGTGGGCGGCCCGGTCGGCGATCACGCCCTGATCGGGCGTGCCCGGTTCTGGACGCCGATGCGGGTGCTGCTGGCGTTCGCGGTGATCTTCCTGGCGTTCGGCTGGTTCGCAAAGGCCGGATGTATCCAGCAGACCACGACCTCGGGCGGCCTGCTCACCCTCGACTGGAACAACGGCCGCCAGTACACCGTCATGTGCTACTCCGACACGGTGCCGCTCTACGGTGCCGAACGGCTCAACGAGGGCGCGTTCCCGTACAAGAAATCCTGGGTGGAGGAGACCCCCGGCGGCGGTACCGAGGTCCGCCATATGGAATATCCGGTGCTGTCGGGCATGTACCAGTACGTCTCGATGCTGGTGGCCAAGAGCTGGGATGCCAGCCCGCTGCCGGGTGCGTTGCAGGTGGTCCTGTACTTCAACGTGGTGGCACTGGGGTTGTCGGCGGCCTGGCTCGTCACCATCTGGGCGACCGCGCTGCTGGCCGGACGCCGGATCTGGGATGCGGCGCTGGTGGCCTGCTCACCGTTGGTGATCGTGCACGGCTTCACCAACTTCGACTTCCTCGCGACCGCTTTCGCCGCGCTGGGCCTGCTCGCGTGGGCGCGGCGCCGGCCCCTGCTGGCCGGGATCCTGCTGGGTCTGGGCGGTGCGGCGAAACTGTATCCGCTGCTGCTGCTCGGCCCGATCGTGGTGTTGTGCCTGCGCGCCGACCCGATGCAGCGCACCCCGCGGGCACACCAGGCCACCCGATTGCGCGATATCGGCAGTTTCGCGGCCCTGCGCAGCTGGCTCGAGGAACTCCCGGCCCGGACCCGGTTGCTGGGCGCCCGGCCACTGGGCGCGGCCGGCCTGACAGCCGGCGGCGCCCTGGGTACCTGGGCACTGGTCAACCTGCCGATCGCCCTGCTGTACCCGGACGGCTGGCGGGAGTTCTTCCGCCTCAACACCACACGCCACGCCGATCCCGATTCCCTCTACAACGTGGTGGTGTCGTTCACCGACTGGTCCGGTTTCGACGGTGTGCTGCGGCACGGCGAGCCACCCACGATCCTCAACCTCGTCTCGCTGCTGCTGTTCGTCGCGGCCTGTCTGGGTATCGCCTACATCGGCCTGACCGCCCCGCGCCGCCCCCGGCTGGCCCAGCTGTGCTTCCTGGTGATCGCCGCGTTCCTGCTGACGAACAAAGTGTGGAGCCCGCAGTATTCGCTCTGGCTGGTACCGATCGCGGTCTTGGCGCTACCGCATCGCCGTGTACTGCTGGCCTGGATGACGATCGACGCGCTGGTCTGGGTGCCGCGCATGTTCTATTACCTCGGGGTGGACCGTAAGGGCCTGCCCGAGCAGTGGTTCACCGCGACGGTGCTGCTGCGCGATCTCGCGGTGATCGGATTGTGTGCCCTGATCATCCGGCAGATCTACCGGCCCGAACAGGATCTGGTGCGCCGGGACCGAGTGGACGACCCGGTCGGCGGGGTGGTCGACAACGCCGGCGATCCACTGCTGCCGTGGCTACCCGAGATGCTGCGGCCCAGAATCTCCCGGGAAACGCATTGGACCGGTGCGGTCGCCGCGAAACATGTCCGGCCGCAGGAGCCCGCGGGCGCGGCAGCCTCGAGCCGGTCGGCCCAGGCGGGCGGCGGATCCGAACGCCCGCCCGTCCGCCTGGGCCGATAGCCGCTACGCCCGGAGCCGGGCCCGGCACCCGGTCGTATCCCCGGCCGGGAGCACGGCGGTGCCGCCGGCGAGCACACGTCGGCGCCCGAACCGTGTTACCTCTGTGGTGGTCGACCGGGTCAGTACGGAAGTCCGTCGGGGTAGCAGACCGGACGCCAGAGTGTTCCGCAGAAGAAGTTGTTCAGATCGGCCGAACCGCTGGCGATCACGCCGTTGCCGATCGTCTGCGTATCGATCGGCTGCGCCTCGACCGGCTGGAGCTCGATCACCCGAGATTCCGTCGAGACCTGTGCCTGTGCGGGAGCCACGGACAACAGCGCCGCACCGGCCAGCAGCGCACCCGCGACGAGGGAGCGATCGAATCGCATCATTTCGAACCGTTCTTTCGAATTGGATCCGGCCACGGATATGACCTCGATGCCTTATCGAGCGCCCCGCTCCGGCCGTTACCCAACCGAAATCACTGCATCGCAACCGAACTGGTGCGATACGGATGCCGATCCGGTGCCGGCGCCCACCGCGGAGTCGGGTATCGGACCGGCGCCGCAGACGCGACAACGGCCACCTGATCCGGTGCCCGGGCAGGCACCGCGGACCAGATAGCCGCTGGACAGGTCGCCGCCGACCCGACGGGCGACCGATCCGGGAACGCACGAACGGCGATCGGTGGATGGCCACCGATCGCCGGTCGTAGTCATGGATTCGTCATCGCGAGAACGTCTTACGCAGGTCGGTGACCGTGGCACGGCGCTCATAGGCGATCCAGGCGAAGATCGCGGCGAGCACCAGCGGGAAGATCGCCATGGCGGGCTCACCGGCCAGGAAGGCCTGGGTCCCGGCGGCGAGCACGGTGAGAACGGACAGACCCGCGGCGGCCAGGGCACTGAGCCGCGGCACCATCAGGGCGATACCGCCCGCGACCTCCACGACTCCGATGAAGATGAGCAGCCCGAAGGGGATGGTCAGATTCTCGGGGGCGTTCTCGGTCAGGGAGTTCGGTATGACGAGCTTCGGGCCGCCGGAGGCGATGATGAAGAAAAGGCCGAGCAGGATCTGCAGGGTCCACAGCACGCGGTTGCGGATCTTGCCGGGACCGGCGGTCACGTCGTCGGAGAAGCTGGCGGTGGGGTCGGCGATGGTCATTTCGGGTCCTTCGGGTCGGTCGCGCCGGGTCGGTAGCGCGTTCAACCGATAAGACGGAACATCACCGGCGGACTAATCGCTGCCCGCGAAGATTCCCGGGCCGGACCGCTGGGCAGCCGTCCGGCCCGTCGCCTCAACCCGCCCGCAGGATCCGCGCCCGCTGCTCGGGTTCCTGCGGCAGCAGATCCAGATCCAGCTGCCAGGCGTTGCCTGCCCACGGATCGAACAACGGCGTTCCCGCGACCGTCGGCAGATGGCGGCAGGCCCGCGAGAGGGTGGCCACTGTGCTGTCGCCGGAATCGGATTCGTCGGCGCCCACGATCACGGTCGACAGTCCGATCAGGTCACCACGCGCCAGCAGGGCGACCAGGCGTTGCGCATCGGCAGCCTGGTATCCGTGCGGGAAATCCGCGGCGAGCAGGATCCGGTGCTCGGCCGGCGCGGCCCCCTGCCCCGAGTTGTAGGCCATCTCCGCCAGTTCGGCGGAATCCACGAGCTGCTGCAGCCGGGGTGAGATATCGGAATGATCGGTGATCGGCGGCCCGGCCAGCACCGGCGCGAGCATACCGGTGAAACCGGTGAAAGCACCGGTGAGATCGATGATGTCGACAACGGTCCGGCGGCCCGGGGCGGCCCGCAGCAGCCTGGCCAGCAGCGCGCCGACAACCGGTGCCACCGCCGCCGACGATTCGGTATCCACCCACAGCGGACGGTTCAGCGGAACCGGCACACAGTACGGGACCCGTAGCGCCCCGCGGTCGAGTGCGTAGAGCTCGCCGAGCCGAATACCGTCGGCCGGCGCGGCCGGCCGATCCCAGGCGGGTGAATTCCACGAGGCCAGCGCCGCCGGCAGCACCGGGTCCGCCTCGTGCAGTTCGCGCTGCAATTGGAGACTGTCGCGCCGGTGGTTGCTCTCGGCGGTGGTCGTCAGCTCGTCGTGGCGCCGCTGGGCGGCCGCCCGCGCGGCGTCCGCGGCGGGAGTGTTACGGGTAGCGGGATCGGAAACCGCGGCCGAGAGTTCCTGGTCGAGCCGTTCGGCCGCATAGCCACGCGCCGATTCCAGGGCCGCGGCCGATCGCGCCGCGTCCTCGAAGATCATCCACAGCCGTTCCAGTCCGTGACCGACCTCCAGGGGCGGGATCTCGGCCTGCGCGCCCGCCTGTGTGGTGACCGCGGCGGGAGCGGCGACGGTCGCGTCGAGCACCGTCGCCGCGGAAGCGGCCGCCGGTACGGCATCGACATAACCGTCGGCACCGTGCGCCCGCAGCAGTTCGGCGAAACCACCCGCGTACCCCTGACCCACCGCGCGCAGTTTCCACCCCGGACCCCGCCGATACAGTTCGAAACAGATCAGTGCGGTCTCCCCGGCCTGCGGGGCGATCACGAACCCGGCTGCCGGAGTGTCGTTCTCCGTCAGCGACGCGGTGACCACACCGATCCCGCTCTGCGCGGCGGCCACCAGCAGCACCGCCGCCGCGTCGGCGCGTATATCGCCGGGAGTGACGACTACGGCCGAGGCCGCCACGTCGACCCGGACTCCGGGCCCCGTGGCCCGTTCGGACACCAGCACGTCGGCCGCCGCGGCGACCCGCAGATCCGCGTTCACCACCAGCGCCGACAACGTCAGCGGCACTGCGGCTTCGACTTCGAATCGGGCGATCCCACCGGCCAGCGGGATGTTCTGCCCCGCCTGCAGCTGCTTCATATCCTGTCCCCCGACGCCACTCATACCGCCAGGAACCGGCCCAACTGCGGAATGGCCTCACCGGGATGTTTGGCGTTGAAACCCTCGCCGATGGCCTGCATCTTCCAGTCGGCTCCGGCCCGGAAAAGTTTCGCCATGGCCATCGCGGTGGTGGGGGTGCCGCCGGTGAGCGAATAGCGGGCGAGTTCGGCGTTGTTCGCGCCATCGATCAACCGGCAGAATGCGTTCTGCACCTGGCCGAACGTATGCCCCTTGTAGGAGGTCACGACGAAGACGAGGTTGTTCACATGCGCCGGCAGGCGGGTGAGATCGACCAGGATCACCTCGTCGTCGCCCGCACCCTCACCGGTCAGGTTGTCACCCTGGTGCCGGACCGATCCGTCCTTGGAGGTCAGCTGCCCGTAGTAGGCGACATCCACCGGATTCATATCGGCGAACATCACCACCGAGGCATCGAGATCGATATCCACGGTGCGGCTGCCGAACATGCCGCGCTGCTGCACCGGATCCCAGCCCAGACCCATCTTGACGAAGGTGAGCGCGGCACCGTCCTCCTTGCGGAGGCTCACCCGCTGCCCCTTCTGCAGGCTCACCGGGCCGGTCTTGCTCAGACTGATCTCGCCGGGATGCTGCTGAGTCGGCGCCGGCTGGCCGGGTGGCTGCTGATACCCGGGGCCCGGCGGCGGCGGGTAGCCCCCGCCCTGCGGCGGATAACCGCCACCCTGGGGCGGAAAACCACCACCCTGCGGCGGATACGGCGGAGCCGGCGGCGGCTGCTGGGTGGGATAAGCCTGCTGGGCGGTCGGTGGCATCGGCGCGGCCTGCTGCACAGGCTGCGGCGGAGGCGGCGGCGCGGCAGCCTGCGGGGCCGCGGCCTGCGTCTCGGCCGGAGAATCATCCACCGTGACACCGTGATCGGTGACGAGCGCGGCGAAACCGCCCGCATAACCCTGACCGACCGCACGCACCTTCCAGGCACCCTGGCGCCGATACAGTTCGAGCGCGATCACAATGGACTCGGTGGCGAGACCGTCGATCCGGTACTCGAACAACTGCGCGCCGGACGGATCCGACACATAGGCCACCGGGGGCGCGAACTGACCGAAATTCGTATTCGGATCGTCGAGGGTGATGACCGCACGGACCTGCGCGATATCGGCGGGTACGGCGCCGAGGTTCACCGCCAGCGAAGCCGGCTGCCCGGCCGGGCCGGGTCGCAGGTTCACCCCCGGGCCGCTGGGCTGATTGTAGAAGACGAAATCCGCGTCGGACCGGACTTTGCCCTGCTCGGTGACCAATAGAGCGGACAGATCGGCCGGTGCCGCCAATTGGATGGAAACCACCACGTCGTTCGTGGCCAGTGGACCGTTCTGGCCTTTGGCGAGTGTTGCGGACAAGTCAGACCCTTCGCTTGTCGGTGCGTATGGATGCCACTGTATCTACTGCGGCGCCTCCGGCGCCGCGGGTCGGGCCCTCGTGACCCCGGTTCTTCACTCCGGCGCTCAGTCGCTGCGCTCCTTCGCTCTGTCGTTTCAGAACCGGGACGGGCCCGACCACGGACGGTAACCGTTCGGCGCAGCGGGAAATGCTCAGGTAATTCCGGTTCGACCCCGGCGGCCGACGCTGCACTCCCGCGCGCGGCCGCTCCGGCACCGGGGGCAGGCCCACTACAGATGCGGAGCGCAGATAGGGAGCGGCCGCAGGAATGGGCGCACCCGCTGGGCATGGACTGGATAGACCTGCGGCTATTAAGGTATCGGCGACGGATGAGCACCGGCGGTTGTGCGGGGCTCCGGGGCGGCGAGGGCAGGCGGCTATCCATGGCACAACTCTTCGAAAAATCGAAGAAGGTGATCGAGGTACATCTGGCGAACACCAGTATTCGCGCCATCTCCGGCTCGATGGTCGCCTACGAGGGGGCGGTGCAGTTCAAATCGGCCGGCTTCGGCGGGGGTGACGGGGTGCTGGCCGGGATGAAGCGCCGGGCCACCGGGGAGAAGCTCTCGCTGATGGAATGCGGCGGCCAGGGCCGGGTCTTTCTCGCGGTCAACGGCCAGTACGTCTCGGTGGTGAATCTGAACAACGAGACCCTGCAGGTGGAATCGCAGCAGTTGCTGGCCTTCGCCGGGAACCTGCGCACCGATGTGCGATTCGCCGGTGTGCGCGGAGCATCCAGCGGCCAGGGGCTCTTCACGACCACGGTCAGCGGTCAGGGGCAGGTCGCGCTGCTCTCGGCCGGCGGCCCGCTCATCCACCTCGAGGTTTCCCCGCAGTTCCCGCTGGTGGTGGACCCGGATGCGTTCGTCGCCGCCCGCGGCAACCTGAACCAGTCCTTCGTCACCGATGTCTCGTGGCGTTCGATGATGGGACAGGACGGCGGCGAGGCGTTCTCGCTGCGCTGGGACGGGCAGGGCGTGGTCTCGATCCAACCGGCGGAACGGTAGGGCGATATGTTCGAGAAGATCAACTCCAAGGTCGTGGCCGTCGATATCGGTACGGTGGGCGGCGTGGTCGCCCGTGCCGGTGCCATGCTCTTCTACACCGGCGATGTGTCCTTCGCCCCGCACGAGATACCGGGCGGCGCCGGAATGGGCGGCGGTGGCGGCATTCTGCAGATGGCCGGGCGGATGATGGCCGGCGAGCACCAGCGCACCATGATCGCGCAGGGCAGCGGCCGAGTGCACTACGGTTTCGCCGGACTGGAAGTGGAGGTCGTCGGGGTGGCGCCGGGTGCGGTATTGCAGGTGGAGGCCTCTCGCCTGCTGGCCTACACCGCCGGCCTGCAGACCTCGGTGGTGTCGGTCGCGAGTTCCGGCGGCGGGGGCGGCGGCGGCCTGATGGGCGCGCTGCGCGGCGCGGCATCCGGCGCGCTCACCGGCCAGGGCATGTTCACCACACAGCTGTCCGGTCAGGGCAGCGCGGTGCTGCTGGCGCACGGAGGTTTTCTCGAACTCCAGGTGGGCGGGCCGAATCCGGTGGTCGTCGACCCGCAGGCCTTCATCGCCTCCTACGGAAATGTGCACACCGACCTGAAAACGGCCGTGAGCTGGCGCGACGCGGTCGGTCGCGGATCCGGTGAGGCCATGCAACTGCAGTGCGCGGGCCAGGGTCTGGTGTACGTGCAGGCATCGGAGGAGAAACTGTGAGCGAGATCCTCGGCCCGATGACCCTCGGGGAGAGCGACAACGTCCCCGGCAACAGCTACGCGTACTGCATCGACCTCGTGAAACCGTGGTTCATGCGCAAGGGCGCGATGATCGCCTACTACGGGCAGATGCAGTTCCAGTCACTCACCCACGGTCTACAGGGTCACCTCCTGCACATGGTGGCGCACCAGTTCTCCGCGCCGCTGTTCACCGGCGACTACGTGGTAGCCGAGGGGCAGGGCAAACTGCTGATCGGCGACCGCGGCTACGACATCAACTCCTACGATCTCGACGACGGCAACCTCACCATCCGCGCGGCGAATCTGCTGGCGTTCGAACCGGGTCTGTCGCTGAACCAGTCGATCGTTCCCGGTTTCCTGACGCTGATCGGCACCGGGAAGTTCCTGGCCTCCTCGAACGGCCCGGTGATCTTCGCCGAGCCACCGCTGCGAGTGGATCCGGAATCGCTGGTGGGCTGGGCCGACTGCCCCTCCCCCAGCCACCACTACGACCAGCGGTGGGTCTCGGGGTTCCTGGCGGCCGGCGCCGCCGCGTTCGGGGTGAACTCGGGTGAGGAACGGCAGTTCGATTTCACCGGCGCCGGGACGGTACTCATCCAGTCCAGCGAGAAGGTGCTCAGCGACCACGCCCTCATCCGCACCATCGAGGGACAGTTGCAGAGCGGGGTCACCGTACCGGGCCTGCAACGTCTACAGGGTGTGATCACGCAGCAGCTCGCGGGTCAGCAACAGGGTTACTGACCCGGGGTCCGCACGACACGGCCCGGGTCCCGGTTGGGAACCGGGCCGCTGCCCGGGCAGACTCGGCCCATGCTGCATCTGCGGATAATGTCGCCCACCGCGCTGACCGACGAGGTGGTCGAGATCCTGGAATCCGATCCGGCCGTCAGCGGTCTCGCGGTACTGCGCAACAGCGCGGTTCGTCCCGAAGGCGATGTGGTGCTGGCCGATCTCGCCCGGGAGGCCGCCAACGAAGTCGTCGAGAAGTTACGGGCGACCGGGCTGCACCACCGGGGCAGTATCGAACTGCAACCGGTGCACACCTGGATGTCGCTGTCGGGGTATCTCACCGAGTTGCGCACCCCCGGGTACAGCGCGGACGCGGTGATCTGGGCCGATGTGACCCAGCGGTCCTACGAGGAGACCGAACTCAACTGGACCTATCTGAGTTTCATGACCCTGGCCACAGCCCTGGCCGGTATCGCGATCGTGGTGGATTCACAGATCCTGATCATCGGGGCGATGGTGCTGGGTCCGGAATTCGGCGCGATCGCCGCACTCGGTGTGGCACTGGTGCGGCGGCGGCTCGCATTGTTCGGGCGCGCGCTGTCCACGCTCGTCATGGGTTTCGCCGCCGGTATCGCGATCACCCTGGTACTGGTCTTGATCGGGCGCCTGCTGGGGTGGATCACCATCGAAGCCGTGACCGGGGATCGTCCGGAGACCGCCTTCGTCTACACACCGGACAAATGGTCGTTCATCGTGGCGCTGATCGCCGCGGCCGCCGGGGTCCTCTCGCTCACCTCGTCCAAATCGGGTGCCCTGGTTGGGGTGTTCATTTCGGTGACCACGGTGCCGGCGGCGGGCAATATCGCACTGGGGCTGGCCTTCGGCGTGGGTTCGGCCATCTGGGGCAGCACTCTGCAATTGGTGGTGAATCTGGCCGGGATGGCGATCGCGGGCTGGGCGACACTCGCTTTGCAGGACCTCGTGTGGTCGCGTGTCTCCCCTCGCCGGCCGCGCGCCGAAGCACGGGCCCGGCGGCGCATGCTCTAGCCCGGGGTCCCGGCGGTCACCGGATCGCCGAGGGCGGCGGTGAACCAGTCGAGAATCTCCTCGCCCGCTTCGATTCCGGAGGCCGCGGTGACAGTGAGACCGGGACAGGTCCAGCCGAGTTCCTCGAGTTCGCCGTGCCGGGGCCGGATCGCGTGATCGGCGGCGGCGAGCATCTCGGCGTCCAGCGCGCCGTCACCGGCGGCCAGCGTCGGTGCCGTCGCGGCCGATCCGCCCGACGCCACCAGCCGGGCCCGGACCTCGGCCACCGCCCGGCTCTTGCACACCGCTGCCGGCATCGTGTAGATCTTGCGGCCCTGCCGGGATGCCGACCAGCCGCGCGGCCGGCACCACGCGTCCCATTCGGCGAGGAATTCCGGTGGGGTGGCGGCGAGATCCACCACCAGATAGCAGAAGAGGTCGTCGGCGCGGCGGAATTTCAGCACCCAGGACTCGTCGATCCGGGCCCGTAGTGCGGCCTCGACCTCGGTGAGCCCGGCGCCGCCCGCGCGCACCGCCGCGTCGATCTCTTGGCGCCACCGCGGATCGGGCACCCCGTCCACCAGGATATTTCCGCCGTTGCTGGTGACCGCGTAGGGCCAGGGCGCCCCCGGGAGAAGGATCCGGCCGAACTGTTCGATGGTCCGGGTGGTGGTGGGTACCAGCGCCGCCGCGGCGGCCAGCCCCCGCATCCGGTCCGCGGCGGCCGCCGTCATATACGACAGTGGCGCGCCGTCGAGGTACTCCACGCAGACCGTCTCCGCCGCCGTGGCTCCGGCGGCGGCACTCGAGTAGATCATGGTGCGATCCAGATCGGTGGCCACCAGCAATGGTTTCGGCGCCGTCATCTACCGTTGCACATCCTTGATCAGACCCATGCACGAATACGCCAGCTCCGGTACGACCTCCACCGGCACCGACCGGGCCTGCGCCAGCAACCTGATATGTGCGTGCTCGGGTGCGTCGGCCTCCCGGACCAGCACCCGCCAGGGCACCCGGCGCAGCAGTACCCGGGTGGTCTCCCCGACGCCCGGTTTGACGAAGTTCACCGTCGCGATGCCGTATTCGGCCCGCACCCTCTCCACCGAGGCCCAACCGGCCCAGGTGGGTGTGCGGTCGCCGGATCGAACCGCGTCGACCTGCGCGGACACCAGCGGCCGGACAGTTTCGAAGGCCCCGGTGACGGTTTCGATCAACCGGGCCGAAACATCCGCACCGGCCAGTTCGGCATAGAACTTGGCGCCGTGGAAATCCCGCGGTCCGATCAGGTCCCGGTTCAGGACCGTCCGCGAGACCAACCCCGAGACAGTGGAATTCAGGCAGGCCGAGGCGATCAGGAAATCGTCGCGGGTGCCGTAGGTCCGGACGCAGTGCCCGGGGTCGGCGAGGACGGCCAGATCGTCGTCGAATCGGGCACCGCCGGCGGCGTGGTACTCGGCCAGGGCCGCGGACAGTTCCCGGGCGATCGCGCCCTTACCGGTCCAGCCGTCCACGAACACCACCGAGCCGGGGTCGTGCCGGTGGGCCAGATAGTCCAGCGCGACCGTGTCGATCCCACGGTCACGCACTATCGATACCGCGTAGTGCGGGATATCGAGCGCGGGCCGGTGCGCGTGCGGCGCGGCGAGCCAGCGGCGGATGAGGATCCCGATCGGGGTACCGGCACGCGCCAGCGACGTCAGCACGATATCGATGCCGCGTTCGGCGACCACGAGCTCGGCCACCGTCCCCACTGCCAGGGCCAGCCGCTGGGCGCTCGCGGCGAGAACCTCGTCGAACAGTTTCCGGTAGGCCGCGTCGGGCTGGTATTCGATGGGCAGCGATTCGGCGTAGTGGGCCAGCCCGGCCTGGATCCGCTGTTCCCGGGCGACGGTATCGGCCTCGAGGTCGGCGCCGGACAGATCCTTCAGCAGCCACGCCACATCGGCGCGATCATAGGAACCGAATTCGGGACCGAACAGCGGCCCGGCGGAGGTTTCCGAGCGGGTGGCCGCCAGCGTGCGCGGATCCGCGCCTCGGACCACCGCGACGAGCACATCGGAACCGGCCGCGGTCAGTACATCCACCAGACCGCCCGGCGCGTGGAGCAGTTCGCTGTCGGCCGGGGAATCGGCCACGAAGACCAGCACCGGATCCGCGCTCGGATCTTCGGGCCAGGACGCGTTGTAGAGGTAGCGGGGTTGTTCTTCACCGGGTTCGGGAGCCGGGAACCGGAACCCGCGCCGCAGCGGATAGCCCGGTTCGTCCAGGACATGGGCGGGCGAGCGAGTGGTCGTCTGATATCGCACCGGTATTCCGGCTTCGGCGATCGTCACGGCCAGGCACAGCGGTAGATACATCAGTTCTTCGTGGGCGAGCACGATCACCGGGCGACCGGAGAACTCGGTGACCAGCTGATCGCGCAGCATTTTCGCCGCGACACCGGCCGCCTGCTCGAAACCCGCGCGGTCGGCGCGCAGGAATCCGTGCCGGCCGCCCTCGGGCACATCGTCCGGCCACGGCAGCTCCAGTCGGGCCGATGTACCGCACCGGGCCGCCACCGGATTGAGTTCGGCCGCGGGCAGCTCCGCCACCGTCGCCACCAGGCCGTCCGGCAGAACGGTACTGCCCGCGGCCAGGCATACCGTATCGATCCGCGCCCCCAGCGCGGCGGCCGCGGCGGCGAATCTGTCGCGGTCGGCGTCGGTGCGCATATCCACCAGCGCGGCCAGGACGTAGTGGGTCCGCGGCGCGAATTCGTGCAGCGCCTCGATGGCCTCCAGCGCGGTATTGCCCGTGGAGATCTCGTCGTCGACCAGCACCAGCGGCAGACCCGCGGTGAACACATCCCCGGGCATCGGTTGCAGCAGATGCGAGGTGGCGTGCGAATGCCCCTCCTCGAATCCGGTCAGTGTCACCGCTCCCGGGACGGTCCGGCGGGTCGAATGCAGATAGCACGCGGCATCGATGCGTGTCGCCACACAATGGCCGAGGCCGGTGGCGGTCTCGGCGAATCCGAGCACCACCGCGTCCTGCTCGCCGAGCACCGCGCGCACCAGATCACCGAGCCGGTCACCGGAATCGCGGACCCGCAACGGATCGGTGGGCAGATGTTTGCCCAGCACAGTGGATACGAGCAGATGCGCGCGGCGCGGATTCTTACGCAATCCGGGCTGCAGCAGATCGGTGATCGCCGGTGCGTCCGGCAGGCTGTCCGGCGTGTCACCGTGGCGGAACGCCTTCCGGTGCCGCAGTTCGATCCCGAGCGCGCGGGTCGCCCAATACGACTCGCCGGTCTGTGAACTCATACCGTGACCAGCGCCGATAGCAGATCCACGAAGGACACCCCTTTCTGGGCCACCCCGAAGACCCGGGCCCGGGTCAGGGTATTGCGCGCCCAGCTGCGATGGGGACGCATCTCGTTCATCTTGTTCCGGTAACCGGACGCGGCGACCCCGCCCACCTCGACCTGCAGTATGTCCAGCGCGTCCGAGTACTCCTCGTGGGTGACCACCGACAGCGCGTGCACCGCCGCCACATGGGAGGGGTGGATGACGGTTTTGCCCTGGATACCGTTGGCACGATCGAGGGTGATCTCGCGCAGCAGGCCGTCGAGGTCGCGGCTGACCAGATAGCTGCGGAAGGGCACCGCGTCGGATTCCTCGAACGGCGCGGTACGCAGCAGCGGCCGGAACATCCGTTCGTGATCGGCGAAGTACTCCCAGACCGGGCCGGTGATCACGAAACCCGTATCGTCGGCCCGCCCCAGATAGTTGACGATATCGGCGATCACATCCGCGATGACCCGCACGTCGTAGATGGTCAGGTCGCGATCCCGGCGGATGCCGAAGGTCGCGCACATATCGGTGGCGCCGATCCGTACCGCCAGGATCCGGTCCCGGTTCTCGGCCAGGCACGCAGCGATCTGGGTGAGTTCGGTGTCGCGGGTCTGCCGGTGGACGAGCGCGGCCGATTCGAGTACCGGCATCCCGTAGAGCGGCCGCTCCGTCCGAGCGCTCGCCGCGTCGAGGGCGGCGAGATATTTCGGCGCCGAGGCGCTGTCGAACTTGGGGAAGACGAAACCGGTCAGCACCTGCGCGCCCGCACCCAGCCGGTCCAGCAGTTCGGGCACGGTGTCGGCGTCACGTACCCGGACGAACAACATCGGGCTCGGATCGGGGCGGGTCGCGAGTTCGTCGAGGGTGCGTACGGTCTGCAGTTTCGCGAACTCGACCTCGTGGTCGGCGACGGCGTCCTCGAGATCGATCACCATCGAACACACCCCGCGCTCGGCCCGGCGCTCGATCGTGGCCGTCAGATCGGCGCGGGTGGCCGGTACGTACAGGGTGGCACCCAGCGCCGTCGCGAGTATCTCCCGATCGGCGAGGTCATCGAACGGTTCGGGTTGGCGGTGGAACAGCGCTCTGGCGTCCGGACCCTGTAGTTGCCTGAAATGTCGGCGCGGTACCCGTTTGTGCAGGGAAATTTCCTGCCGGACGGCCATGCCTGCGGTCATCGAGCCCCCGTCTCATCCTCGTCGTTGTCCCGGTGGTGATTGTTTGCGCATCCGCTCGACAATCCCGGCAATGAATTCGGTGATGGTGTCGAGTTCGTTTACATACGCCCGATAGTCGGGGTGCCGCCCGGTCAGGGAGGCGGCCACCCGGTCGAGGCGTTCGACCTGAGCGTCCAGCACGGAGCCCCATTCCGGCACCAGTCCCCTTGACACCGCAAGCATCTGGGCATCCCGGAGCCGGAAACGTACGGCTTCGGCGCGTTGTCGCGGATCGTCGCGAACCGCCCGCAACTCGGCCAGCCGTAAGGTCGCGGCGTCGACCAGTTGTTCGGCGTCGGCGAGGTGGCCGCGCGCGGTGGTGGTCAGTTCAAGGGCCTGCTCCGGGGTGCTCTCGGCCGCGGCGGCACGCGCCCCGGCCAGGGCCCGAGCCGCGGCGGCGATATGACGCTCGCTGGTGCGCTCATTGTCTGCCAGATCGGCCGAACTCGCAGCATTGAACTCACGCAGCAGCGCCGAATACGCGGGCCCGATCCCCTCGGCCCGGGTGCGGACCGCGGCGAGCCTGGTGGTGACCGATGCGATCGCGTTGCGCGCGGTGCCGGCCCGAGATGGGGCCTGGGCCAACGATTCCGACAAATCGGCCGTAACGGAGGCCAACTCGTTCGCGGCCACCCGCGCTCGGCCGCGCTGGTCGGCCGGCAGCGCCGACAATGTGACCATTGCCTCATCCACGGCCGCGGCACCGGCGCGGACAGAGGGGTAGCCGGCGTACTCCGATTCGGCCGCCTGCCTGCGCACCCGCGCGGCGTCGGCGGTGACCCGCGCGACCAGCTCGGGCACCGCCCGCGCCACCGCGATCGCTTCTTCGAGCGCGCCCCGGTCGCCGTGATAGAAGCGGTCGACCCCCTCTGCGGCGGCTCCCAGTTGCCGTACCACCGCGTCCACTCGCTGTTGCCGGTCGGCCCGGCGCGCCCCGGTCTGCTCGTCCTGGTCCAGTTCGCCGGTGAGCTGGAGATAGGCCGCGGCGGCGGTATAGCAACCTTCACGTACCGGCGCCCAGCGGCGGGCCGTCTCCCGCGCCGGGAAGATCTCCTCGGCGGCCAGGACGGCCGCTTCCGCGGCCGACTGCCGCCGATCCATATCCAGGAACGCCGTCGTCAGCGCCGACCGTGCCTGTTCGAACCACGGATCCTCCCCCACCCGGAACCATCCACGCCTGCGGCCTGCCACAGACCCGATGGTATGAGATCCCACCATCCGCGCGCCGCGACAGGGCGTACCACCCGGTCCGCGCTCACCACGTCGAACACCGACACTGTGGCCCGGCCTGCGAGCGCCGCCTCCCTAAAACCCTCGGTACCAGAACATCCGGGCGTACCGCCCCCGGGTGCCCGATGACCGGCTTGCCCGAGTTTGTACGCAAGTTCACCGAAAACCACTACTGTCGTATTTCGTACCCGGCGGTTACCGACATGCTGGGAATTACAGACGACTACGAAAGGGAATCCCGCATGGGTGTCAGTTTGTCCAAGGGCGGCAACGTCTCGCTGAGCAAGGCGGCTCCGGGCCTCACTGCGGTCGCCGTCGGCCTGGGCTGGGATGTGCGCACCACCACGGGCACCGATTTCGACCTGGACGCCAGCGCGATCGCCACCGGAGCCGATAAGAAAGTCGTCTCCGACCAGCACTTCGTGTTCTTCAACAATCTCAAGTCCCCGGAGGGTGCCATCGAGCACGCCGGCGACAACACCACCGGCGAGGGCGAAGGCGACGACGAGGTCATCAACGTCGACCTCGCCAACACCCCGCCGACCATCGAAAGCATCTTCTTCCCGGTCTCCATCTACGAGGCGGACGGCCGCTCGCAGTCGTTCGGCCAGGTGCGCAACGCATACATCCGCGTGGTGAACCGGGCCAACGGCGAGGAACTCGCCCGCTACGACCTCTCCGAGGACGCCTCCACCGAGACCGCCATGGTCTTCGGTGAGCTGTACCGCAACGGGGCCGAGTGGAAGTTCCGGGCCATCGGCCAGGGTTACGCGTCCGGTCTGTCCGGGATCGCGCGTGACTACGGCGTGAACGTCTGACGATCCACACCTCCGGGTAGCGTGAGGGGGTCCGGTGACGGGCCCCCTCGTTCTCTGCCTTCAGAGGCGTGAGGAGACAAATTGGACAAATAGGCGGTCGACGGCAACGCTGGTGACTGGTCGTCGATACCGCCGACCAGGTTTCTCGTACAGGCCGGGATACCGACCGCAGTCCGGCCACCGCACACGAAAGGTCCCAGCGTGGTCCTGCGCATATTCGGCTTATCCCTGGTAGTCACGGTGCTGTCACTGGGGGTGGCGTTCCTCTACGGCGGCCCGACCGCCCTGGCGCTCTGCCTGATCCTCGGCATCCTCGAGGTCTCGCTGTCGTTCGACAACGCCGTCATCAACGCCACCATCTTGGAGAAGATGAGTGAGTTCTGGCAGAAGATCTTCCTCACCATCGGCATCCTGATCGCCGTTTTCGGTATGCGGCTGATCTTCCCGCTGGCCATCGTGTGGATCACCGCGGGCCTGAACCCGGTCCAGGCCTTCGACCTCGCGCTGAACCCGCCCGCCGGTGACGCCGCCTACTTCCCCGACGGCAGCCCCAGCTACGAGACCCTGCTCACCGACGCCCACCCGCAGATCGCGGCGTTCGGCGGCATGTTCCTGGCGATGCTGTTCCTGAACTTCATCCTCGAAGAACGCGAACTCACCTGGCTGTCCTGGCTGGAACGGCCCCTCGCCAAAGCCGGCAAGCTGGACATGATGTCGGTGGTCGTGGCCGGGATCGGCCTGGTCCTGGCCGCGGAGTTGCTCGCCCACGACGAAGACCGCGCCACCGTGCTGCTGGCCGGCCTGCTCGGCATGATCATCTACATCGCGGTCGACGGCCTGGGTTCGATGTTCAATGCCGAAGAGCACGCCGAAGAGGCCGCAGGCGGCCCGTCGAGCCTGGCCAAGGCCACCGGTAAGGCCGGATTCTTCCTCTTTCTCTACCTCGAGGTCCTGGACGCGTCGTTCTCCTTCGACGGCGTGATCGGCGCGTTCGCCATCACCGCCGATCCGATCATCATCGCCCTGGGCCTCGGCCTGATCGGCGCCATGTTCGTCCGGTCCATCACGGTCTACCTGGTCCGCAAGGGCACGCTGGCCGAATACGTGTACCTCGAGCACGGCGCCCACTGGGCCATCGGCGCACTGGCCCTGATCCTGCTGATCACGGTCGGCGATATCCACGTCCACGAGCTCGTCACCGGCCTCATCGGTATCGCATTCATCGGTGCCGCGGTGATCTCCAGCGTCCGCCGCAACAACAAAGAAGACGATCCGAAACCCACCGCGGCCTCGGAGCCGACCCCGGTGGGCTGACGCATTCGGCTCGCAGATCGCGGGAGCGGACCTCCGGGTCCGCTCCCGCGGCCGTTTCAGCCGGTGGAAGCTTCGAAGTAGGCCTCACCGACGGCGAACACGCCGCGTTGCGGCAACCGGAAATCACCGAGTCCGGTCTGCTCGGCGAGCGGCCCGGCCGGGCCGATATCGACGCCGTCGATACGGGCGGCGGTGTGGTCGACCGTCCACAGCATCCGCGGATTGGTACGAAACCACTGCCCGTTCGGGGTGGTGCCGCGCAACCGCACCCGGCCGACCCCCAGCGCCGGGCCCGCGACCCGCGACATCACCGACAGGACCGTGGGATTACGCCACAGCGCCGCGGGCAGCACGCTACCGAGCCCGGTCATCGCCGCCGTGGCCGGCGACCGCCCCAGCTCGATATCCCACTCCAGCTTTCCGGGTATCTCCACCGTCAGGGCGTAGGGCCCCGTCCAGGTCACCGCGATGTTCGCGACACGCGCGTCCGCCAGCGCGGAACCGTAATACCGCGCACAACTCGCTTCCGGCGCCACGCTGCTGTAGATGACCCATTCCCGGTCCGGGTTCCGGTACCAGACCGATTCGTATCCACGACCGACCGAGCTTGCCCCGAAATGGCGGAAGGCCAGATAGTGGCCGCTGGTGAAGGGCTGCCCCATCACTCCGTATCCGGCGAACCGTTCCTGATCCGCACCGGGTGGCAGCGCCGATTCGACCTCGGCGATCGATCGTGGGCTATCGGTCATTGCCGTCCTCCTCGACGAGCGAACCCCGCACCCCACCCTACGTCTGTGAACTGGGAAAACGAACCCGCCGAACACCACCGGTGCGGGTCCGTGCGCGGTGGAACCGGCGCGCTGCCCGCAGGTCGCCGCACCGGTCACGGTGATCCGGCAGGATCGATTCCATGGCGACCGACAAGGAACGTATGCTGCGCGGCGATCTCTATCGCGACAACGACCCCGAACTCGTCGCGGAGCGTCTGGCCTGCCGGACACTGATCGCCCGCTACAACCGATCGGCTCCGGAAGCCGATTCCGAACGGCAGGAGATCCTCGGCCACCTCCTGGGCTCCTGCGGGGCGGATACCGTGATCATGCCGCCGTTCCGCTGCGACTACGGCTATCCGACCACGATCGGCAGCAACACCTTCCTGAACTACGACGCGGTGATCCTCGACTGCGCACCCGTGACCATCGGCGACGATGTGTCGATCGGTCCCCGCGCACAGATCCTCACCCCGCGCCATCCCATGGACGATCACGAACTCCGGCGCGCCCGCTGGGAATCCGCCGCTGCGATCACGATCGGCGACAATGCCTGGCTGGGCGGTGGGGTCATCGTGTGCGCCGGGGTCACGATCGGCGAGAACACGGTGATCGGTGCGGGCAGCGTGGTCACCCGGGATGTTCCGGCGCGCGTCTTCGCCGCCGGAAACCCGTGCCGCGTCATCCGGGATCTCTGATCCGGCCGCCCTCGCCACGCCGGCGCTGCCGGAAATCTCGCGGCGTCTCCCCGTATTCGGATTTGAACGCCGTCGAGAACCCGGTATCGGTGAACCCGCACCGTGCGGCGATCTCCGCGATGGACTGCGTCTCCGGGCGGGTCAGCAGATCGCGCGCGATGCGCAATGCTTCGCCGCGCCGCAATTCGCGATAGGTGATACCGGTCCGGTGCAGTACCGAACGCAATTGCCGGGGCGACCAACCCAGCGCCCGAGCGACCGCGGGCAACCGTACATCCCCGGACCCGAGGTTCTCCCGGACGAACGCCCTGATGGCCGCGACGGTTTCGGCCAGATCGGCCTGCTGTGGACCGAGATCACCGGCGAGGATCAGGCACAGCAATTCGGCGACCCGATCACAGACGGCGTCGAATTCCGCAGTCGTCAGATTCGACTGTGCGGCAAGGGTGGCGACGAGCGTGCTCTGCACGACCCGGCCGAGGCCGGTCGACATATCGAGCACCGTCGGCGCCTCGGGCACCGCCGACCGGCGCCCCAGCCGCGCCCGGGGTAGGAGTAGCGCGTAGGCCGTCGAACCGGGCAGCAGGATCCGGCAGACCCGGTCGAGTTCGAGAACGAACCCGCGCTGCGCCGTGACCCGGGTCAGCCGGTTCTGCTGTTGGATGAGCCATTCACCGCGTCTGGGGAACACCATCCAGCAGTAGTCGGCCGGACCGTCCCGGATATGCGACCGACCGCGATTCATCAGGTGGTCACCGCGCTGCTGTGAGCGCAGCAGGGTGTAACCCGAGGATTCTTGGACCGCGATCCGGGCCCACCAGTCGGCCGGGTCACGGTAGCGGTGCTCGGCGGTCAGGAAGTGGTCGGTCACCTCGGTCCATTCCGCCGCGCTCGCGACGGTCAGCTGGGAGTACCGCATAGCGGGGGCACTGTCGGTCCGATGCTCATTTCCGCCGTGTCCGTTCAGGAGGGTCCGACAGAATTCTGACAGCTTCCCGCTGCCGGGCGGTACCGGTCAGTCGCCGGATGCGAGCTGTACCGGCACGCACAGGGGACCGTTGGTCATGAACTGCGGCGCGTAGGGGATCTCCGCCGGATCGCATGCCAGGCGCATCTGCGGGAAACGGCCGAACAAGGTGGCCAGCGCGATCCGGGATTCCAGACGGGCCAGATGCGCGCCGAGGCAGAAATGCGGACCGCGGCCGAAAGCCAGCTGATCGATATCGTCACGATCGATATCGAAGACATCGGCATTCGAGTACTGTCGCGGATCGCGTCCGACCCCCGCGTACCAGCCCACGATCGCGCCTTCGGGAATATCGACACCGGCGATCCGGACATCGCGCAGGGCATACCGGTTGAACATCGCGCAGGCCGCGTTCCGGTAGCGCAATGTCTCCTCGACGACATCGGCCCAGCGATCCCCCGCCCGGGCCGCCGCCAGCTGATCGGGATAGGTGTAGAGGGCCACCACCGCGTTGCCGAGCAGATGCATGGTGGTCTCGTGGCCGGCCACGATGATGATCCACAGCATTTCGACCAGTTCGGCGTCGGTTATCCCGTGCTCGGGCTGGGACCGCACCAGGTCCGAGGTGAGGTCGTCGCCGGGATTGCTGTCCTTGTCCGCGACCAGCCAGGTCAGATAACCGACCATTTCCTGCATGGCGGCCTGGGTCTGCTCACCGGTGCTGGTGTGCGAGATCAGCGTGGCCGTCCAGCCGCGGAATTTTCCCTGGTCGGCGGCCGGTACTCCGAACATTTCGCAGATCACGCCCACAGGTAGCGGCATGGTGAAGTTCTCGACCAGATCGACTTCCGGCTGGTCGGCGAACCGGTCGATCAGATCGTCGGTCAGCTGCTGGATACGGGTCTCGAGTCCGGCCACTCGCACAGGGGTGAAGGCGCGGGCGACGGCCCGGCGCATCCGCATATGGTCGCTACCGTCCATGTTGAGCAGGTGATCGGCGTCTGTGAGCACCCGCAACGGCCAGTCGGCCGGAACGGTACCGTCGCGCATCGCGGGGCAGTTCTTCGCGCTCTTGCTGAACAGTGTGCCGTCACCGGCGAGGATCTCACCGACGGCCCGGTGGCTGACCGCCATCCACGCCCGCACACCGCCCGGGAGTTCATAGGGCACGATGGGCCCGGTCCGGATCATCCGGTCGAAGGTGTCGACAACTGCTTCTCCAGCGGTGGGCAACTGGATGAGTGACTCGGTCATGCAGGACTCCGTGCTCTGATCAGCCTCTGGACGCGTGCGATCGACGCGTGCTCGAAGAGTCTGATCCGGCGGGTGTTACGGAATCGAATCGAGCGCGAATCTCTGCCTCGCAGCGAAATCGGGTGGCGCGGAATCGAAAGTCCCCCGGCCGGTGGGCGCGCTGCTTCCCTGCCCGGGCGCGGTACCGAACAACTAGGATCGCTGCCGGAGTCCACCACCGGGCGGGGAAGCCCGTCCGATACCGGAGGGGTTTTCGGACATGACTGGTTCGCCGGGCGGATCCGATGATCAGCAGCGGGCAGGCGAAGCCGATTCCGGCTATCGGCACGGCGATCGAGAGCAGCAGCCGGCGCAGCAGTTTCCGCCGCCCGCGTATCCGCCGCAACCGGCCGCGCGCGGCACATCCGGGCCGATCGTCGCCGTTGTCGTCGGCGCGGTGGTTGTGGTGGTGCTGGTGATCGGCGTGGCGATCGGTTCGGTCGTGGGCGGCCGAGGTGACGGTAGTGTGCCCACCCAGGTTCCGGAACCTGCGGCCTATTCGATGAGGACGATCACCGATGCGTGCGACCTGGTAGATCTCGAGCCGTTGGCCGGATGGGCGTCCACGCCGCTCCCCGATCCGGCTCATGAGGAAGCGCCGGGTTCCGGCGACCTCGGCAGCCTGCACTGCACTGTCCACTACAGCAATTCGCCGGGTGACGAATTTCCCATGAACACCGCCGGCATGCGAGTGCGGGCCGAAGTCGTGGACGGCTCGGCCACGCGGGAATACGACCATTGCCGACGCACCACCGCCGACCTCGCCGGCAATGGATCGGAGGTTACCTCCGGGGAGTTCAGCGAAATCGGTACTCGCGGTTACTGGCAGTTCGAAGCCGACAACTTCGGTGGCATCGTGGACGCCCGATACTCGATGTGCGTATGGGATGATGCTGCCGCGGTGCAGGTGCAGATCGATATCTCCCGCGAGAAGGCTTCCCCTGCGGTGGGTCGCGACCAACTCGATCCGGTCGCCCGATCCCAGGTCCGCAAAGTGCTGGACGCATTGCGACAGAACTAGGAAACCGTCCTGGTGCAGACGATTCGGATGACCTCGCGACCGACCGCACAGTAGGATCGGCGCGGCATGGAAGGTCGGCGGGGGAGCACGTCGAGTGATCGAAGGGCCGCGCGAGATGACAGACTCTCGACCCGACCGACCGATTGCGGGCGGCGAAGACCCCCTTGCGCGGCAACCCCTTTCGTCGAACACTGATCAGGAACATCCCATCAGCGGATACGGTCCGCCCGGGCCGGGCTACCGGCCGCCACCGCAGTTCGCGTCCTCGCCGAGTCGCCCTCGGCCGGGCCTGATCGTCGCCGTTGTCGTCGGGCTGGTGGTGGTGCTGGCCGCGGGTGTGATGATCGGTGTCCTCATCGCCGATGGTGGCGGTGGATTGCCGCCCACAGCTGTCGCGGCGCCCGGCGGCACAGCGGCGAAACCGCCCGCAGCCGCCACGACTACTCCGCTCCCGGAAGGCGCGCCGGGACCCTATTCGATGAACGCGATAGCCGACGCGTGCGATCTGGTCGACCCCACTCCGTTGCACAAATGGTCGGCCGCCCCGGATGGAGCGCCCTACCACCACGAGAATCCGCCGAGCGCCGACGCCCCCGGCAGTCTGTCGTGCCAATTCGGCTACAAGAGCCAGTCGGCCGACGGCGTCCACTGGAACCAGGCGGCCATCGACCTACGCGTCGAGTTCACGGCTGCCGGAGCCGCTCCCGCCTATGACCAGTGGAAGCACGAGGACGCCACCGGTCCCGGCGCAAAGTCCGGCGAGGTCAGCGGTATCGGATCGCAGGGTTACTGGTACACCGCGACAGCGGATTCCAGCGATACGACCGGACTGGATTACGTCGTAGGTGTGCAGGACGGCAATGTCTCGGTACGAGTACGGATCCCCGTCCTGCGCCAGCACGGCGAGCCCGCGGTGGATCCGGACGAGCTCGGTGTGATCGCGCGGGATCAGGCGCGGCGAGCGTTGGAGGGATTGGAGCGGAAATAGACCGGACCGCATCCCCGCCTCCACCGCGAAAACACCCGCAGCACAGCGGTCTTCGCTACCGCAGGTTCGCAGCGGGCCCGGGTCGGCGCCGCTCCTCGATTCCGATCACGTTCTGCCGCGATCACCGGAAGGGTGTTCGGGCCCGCCGTCGGCGGTGCCCCCGGTAGCCGCGTCGTATGCGGCGGCCAGCCGTTCGAGGGGTCCCGGGCCCTCATTCCCCGCCGGTGCGGAACCGAGGTGCCGGTTGCGCAGGTCCTGCATGAGTTCTTCGATGAACGGCATCCCTTCGGCGCGCATGAGTTCCTGACGGGCCCGCAACTCCGGCGTCCCTGTTCGCCAGTCGAGGCCCCAGTTCCCGAGTGCGTAGATGATCGGCAGCGTCTGAATACCGGACTCGGTGAGGCTGTAACGCGCGCGTTGGCCGCGCACGGCGTCGTCCTTGGTCAGAATGCCGGCGGCGACGAGTTTCTTGAGCCGGTCGCTGAGGATATTCGAGGCGATGCCCTCGATCGACCCGTTCAGCAACTCCCGGAAGTATCGGCGGTCCCCGAAGATCACATCGCGCAACACCAGGATCGACCAGTGATCACCGAGCGCTTCGACCGCGGCATTGATCGCGCATCCCGATCTCGGCTCCATGGCTCCTCCTTGACACGTAGGGACACACCACTTAGCTTAGTGCTTGCATTTTACAACTACTTGAAGGAAGTGCGATGGGCAGGGTCCGAGTCGATCTGAACATCTCCCTCGACGGATACGCGACCACCACCGATCAGACGCCCGACGACCCGATCGGCAAAGACTGGAACCGCCTGGTCGCAGCGTTCGCGGCGACCCGCACCTTCCGGGAGCGCATCCTGGGCGATACCTCCGGCCAGGGCACGACCGACGTGGACGATGCGCACGCCGCCGCCTCTTTCGAGGGCATCGGCGCCGAGATCATGGGCGCCGGAATGTTCGGCCTGCACACCCACCCCGACGACCCCGACTGGAACGGCTGGTGGGGACCCAACCCGCCGTTCGGCTGTCCGGTCTTCGTGCTCACCCACGAACGGCGGCCGACACTGGAAATGGAGGGCGGCACCACGTTCCATTTCGTCCGGACCACACCGGAGGAAACACTCGCCCTGGCAACAAAGGCAGCAGGGGAACTCGACGTCCGCATCGGCGGCGGCATTTCCGTGGTGCGCACATACTTGGCGGCGGGTCTCGTCGATCGGCTACATGTCGCGATCGCACCGATCCTGCTCGGCCGCGGCGCCCGGCTGTGGGACGAGCTGCGCGAGCTGGAAAGCGGTTACGAAATCACCAGCGAGGTCGCGCCGAGCGGAACGATCCACGTGACATTCTCCCGCTGACCTCCGGACACACCCGCCGTAGCGATCCGGCGCCTCGCCCGCCGGATCGCTACGGCGGGCCGATTCTGTCGCAGTCATTCGGCCGTTCGGCCATCGCCGACGAACGGCACCCTGTCGTCGGACCCGGCCACCGGTCGAAGATCCCGGGCCCGCCCGATCAGCCGCGCGCCATATCGACGAACCGCGACAGATGCAGCTGGTGTGCGACCGTGATGGTAGCCGTAGGGCCGTTACGGTGCTTTCCGAGAATCAGATCCGCTTCACCGCCGCGCGGGTCGTCCCGTTCGATCGCATCGGGCCGGTGCAACAGGATGACCATATCCGCGTCCTGTTCCAGCGAACCGGATTCACGGAGGTCGGAGACCTGCGGGCGTTTATCGGTGCGTTGTTCCGGACCACGGTTGAGCTGACTGATCGCGACCACCGGAACTTCGAGTTCCTTGGCCAGCAGTTTGAGATGCCGGGAGAATTCGGAAACTTCCTGCTGGCGCGATTCGACCTTCTTACCCGAGGTCATCAGCTGCAGATAGTCGACCACGACCAGTTTCAGATCGTGCCGCTGCTTGAGCCGCCGGGCCTTGGCCCGGATCTCCATCATGGTGAGGTTCGGCGAATCGTCTACGAAGAGCGGCGCTTCGCTGATCTCGCTCATCCGCCGCGCCAATTTCGTCCAGTCGTCGTCGCTCATCCGCCCGGCCCGCATATCACCGAGCTTGATCTTGGCCTCGGCTGACAGCAGACGCATGACGATCTCGGTCCGGCTCATCTCCAGCGAGAAGATAACGCTGGCCAGTCCGTGCCGAATCGAGGCGCTGCGCATGAAATCCATACCGAGAGTCGAGTTGTGGGTGGGCACCATGGATCGACCGGCCAGATACATATGGTCGCTGTTGTCGACCTCGACGCAACGGACGGGGACCGACCGAACCCGGCGGACGTCCACGATGAACCGCGAGCAGGACCTGCTCGTGCCCCGCGCGGCCCGGCGTTCCTTGTGCAGGATCGCCTTCCGGTAGAGCCCGAAAACCTCGTCGTCGGTAGCGAAGGTCAGCGTGTAGGCGACCGACCGTTCGGGCGTGCGTCCACGGACCGCCTTTGTCGAGACGTCACAGCGGTAGCCCAGGCCGACCACGAGGTCTCGGACGTCGGCGAAAAGGCGCTCGTCGGTGACCGAGAACTGAACGGAGCCGCCGACAGTGACGGTACCGTCGGTATCGAGCAGCCCGGCGAGCAGGGCACGGCGTTGTGCTTCCGAAGCCCGCAGGTAGGCGGCGGGAATATGTTTGTCGCCGAGCACTCCGATACTGCGCAAACGAGCCTGTACACTGCCGACTTCGTTACGACACTCCTGGCACATCCGCAGCCCGATCGACCGCTCACCGCAGCGCGGGCAGATCGGCGCGGCGACAAGTGCAGATTCGAATCGCGCCCGGCCGCCGCAGGATCGACCACAGGTCCGCACCTCACTGGTGAACGGAATGAACGGCTTTCCGCATACCGCGCACAACCGCTGCGCTTTCGGCTCGTCGTCCGGCAACCGGAGTTGGTAGCGCATCCGCGCCGAACCGGATGCCACGGCGACGATCCCCTCTCCTTCGATACAGGCGATGATCTCCGGATCGGCCGAGGTTATCTGTGCTGCCGTGGTCGTTCCATCGCCCAGCCAGGCGCCGAGGGTGTAGGGCGGGACGAGCAGGTCACGCGGGGGCAGTTGTAGCGGACGCGTGTTGGTGACCGAATGGTTGATCCGGCGGTCCGCGGGGGCGCAGCGCAGGGTGGCCGCGATCTCGCCGGTGCTGCGAACGGCGGCGAACGTCCGCTGATTGCGGTATGGGCGCCGACCGGTAGCGGCCTGTTGTGCTGATCGCCGGGAAGCCCGCGTCTCGGTCAGCCACTGATGCTGCTCGTCGGCCACGATCACCGTGCCGTCGGAGAACTCGACCTCGTAACACGGCCGGTCGGCCAATACCTCCGTTGCCGCGACCACCCGGGTGGGCTCGCCGTCTGCACCGATGAGACGGTCCCCGACCCGCACCTCGCCCATAGTCGTCCAGCCCTCCGGCGTGGGCAGCGGGGTGTCCAGGGCCAGCGCCTTACCCACACCCGGACGCGCCGCGACGATGATCATCTGACCGGGGTGCAGACCGTTGGTCACCTCGTCGAGTTCGGTGAAACCGGTGGGGACGCCGAGCGAGATCCCGCCACGGGAGGCGATGGAGTCGATTTCGTCCATGGTGGGCTGGAGCAGTTCCTCCAGCGGGAGGAAATCCTCGGCGGTCCGGCGTTCGGTGACCTCGTAGACCTCGGCCTGCGCACGGTCGACCACTTCGGCGACGTCCTGACCGTCGGCACCGGCATAGCCGTACTGCACGATGCGGGTTCCGGCTTCGACCAGCCGGCGCAGGATGGCCTTCTCGGCGACGATCTCGGCGTAGAAACCGGCGTTCGCCGCGGTGGGCACGGTCTGGGTGAGGGTTACCAGGTAGGGAGCGCCGCCGATCCGTTTCAGCTCACCGCTGCGGTCCAGGCCGGCGGCCACGGTGACCGGGTCGGCGGGTTCGCCGCGCCCGTAGAGATCGAGGATCGCGTCGTAGACGGCCTGGTGGGCGGGGCGGTAGAAATCGCCGGAGCGTAATACCTCGATCACATCGGCGATGGCGTCCTTGCTGAGCAGCATGCCGCCGAGCACCGACTGTTCGGCCGCCATATCGTGTGGCGGCTGCCGACCGAAGTCCTCGCCGGGGGGTTCCGGTGGGAAGTCCGTATGCCCGCGGTCATCGACGACTGCCATCCGACTCGACCGTCCTCTCCTTCAGACCGGACGCCACCCTTCGACGACCGGTTCTACCCCACGGGTCCGACATCGCCGGTCCGAGATGCCGGTGACCTGTGGTCAGACGTACCAGCTATCACCCAGATAGAGCGGGTACGCCACATCGCGCCGGGGTGTCGCCAATGGTGCTGCGATGAACCTAAGCGAGGTTCTATCCACATGCCAACCAGGGCTGTGCACAGACCTGTGGATAACCTGGGGATAGTTCACCCCTGGTTGTGCACAACTTGTGGACAACTTGGGGAAAACGCAGGTCAGCCCCAGAAAATACGCAGCTAGACCTGGATTTTCACGGCCCACTCAGTGTGGATAAACAAAGTATCGGCGTGTCGGAGATGTTGAACAGCCGGGCGTGTTGAGTTAACGGACAGGCGAACAGATATGACCTGGGTCACATTACGTCCGGTTGGTTTTGTGATTGATCCACAGAACTCACATCTTGTGGATAAGACACATACAGAACGAACGGGCGCTGCCGAACCCCATGCAGGCACCCGCCTTCACAAGAATCACCGCAAACAAGCGGCTAATCTGCCGTTTCGATGGCAGAGCACAACCGACCGGGGATCACACCCGATCAGCTGTGATCGGGCGCGATCCCCGGTTTCGGGTAGCTGTGGCGGAACCGGATCAACCGGCTGCCACGACCTCCAGCGCGAACTTCGCGGCGACGTCCGGGTGCAGATGGACGGTCACCTGGTGCTTGCCGGTGGCCTTGATATGCGACTTCGGCAGTTCGATGCTGCGCTTGTCCAGGACCGGGCCCCCGGCCGTCTTGATCGCGGCGGCGACATCGGACTGGGTGACCGAACCGAACAGCTTGCCGGTACCCGCGGTCTTGACCGACAGCGAGACCGACTCCAGGCCCTCGATGGCCTGCTTCAGTTCGTTGGCATGACCGAGGTCGCGCACCCGGCGGGACTCCTGGGCCCGGCGGATGCCCTCGACCTGCTTCTGCGCACCACGGCTGGCGACAATGGCCAGGCCCCGGGGCAGCAGGTAGTTACGGCCGTAGCCGTCCTTCACCTCGACGGTGTCGCCGGGAGCGCCGAGGTTGTCCACATCGGCAGTCAGAATGAGCTTCATTTGCTTTACCGACCTTTCTCAGCGAGCCGTCGAAACGTAGGGCAGCAGCGCCATCTCACGCGAGTTCTTCACCGCGATGGCGATATCACGCTGGTGCTGTACGCAGTTGCCGGTGACCCGGCGGGCACGGATCTTGCCGCGCTCACTGACGTACTTGCGCAGCAGCGGCACATCCTTGTAATCGATGTCGACGATTCCGGTCTTGCTCTCTTTGCAGAAAGTGCAAGCCTTCTTCTTGAGCACCTTTTCGCGCGCCGGTGCCTTGGCCATTTTCGTTCACTCCGTATTCTTGGTGGCCCGTCGTCGCGGGCTCGTGCGGGCCGTCTCAGAACGGCGGTTCATCGTCCATCCGGCCGCCCCCGAAGGAGCCGGCCGCGGGCGCGCTACCCCACGGGTCTTCAGCTGCGCCCTGCTCGGACCGTCCACCGCCACCGTTGCCGGCGTTGTAGTTACCACCACCGCCGCTGTTGGAACCGAATCCGCCACCGCCGCCGCCACCACGGCTGGTCTTGTTGACCTTGGCCGTGGCGTACTTCAGCGAGGGACCGACCTCGTCGACCTCGAGCTCGACGACCGTGCGCTTCTCGCCCTCGCGGGTTTCGAAGGAGCGCTGCTTGAGCCGTCCGCTGACGATCACACGGGATCCCCTGGTCAGGCTCTCGGCGACGTTCTCCGCGGCCTCGCGCCAGATATTGCAGCGCAGGAACAGCGCCTCGCCGTCTTTCCACTCGTTGGTATTACGGTCGAAGATGCGGGGCGTGGAGGCCACGGTGAAATTCGCCACCGCCGCGCCCGCGGGCGTGAATCGAAGCTCGGGATCGGCCGTCAGATTTCCGATGACCGTGATTACCGTATCGCCAGCTGCCATGGGGGTTCCTCCTGCTCGGTGTGCAGTCCGGGTGCACTCGCCTGTTGCGCTAGAGCCTAGAGACAGGCTCCGACGAAACGGCGGTAGCGCCGGAACTACTTGTCGTTGCGCAGAACCTTGGTGCGCAGGACCTGCTCGTTGAGGCCCAGCTGGCGGTCGAGTTCGTTCACGGTGGCGGGCTCGGCGGTCAGATCGACAACCGCGTAGATGCCTTCGGCCTGTTTGCGAATCTCGTAGGCGAGGCGCTTACGGCCCCAGATATCAACCTTGTCGATTTTGCCGCCCTCGGTGCGGACAACGCCGAGCATATTCTCGAGAGACGGTCCGACGGTGCGCTCGTCCATGCTCGGATCGAGGATGACCATCACTTCATAATGACGCACGAACCAATCACCTCCTGTGGTCTTGGGTCGGCCACGGACGGTCCGTGGCAGGAGGTCGTCGCGTCAGCAACCGGGCAAGAGTACCTGAGTGCCCGGCCCATGACGAAATCGATCTTTCGATGTCACGACCACCCCGCCGGCCGGGTGGACGAAATGGATTCCGGCGTCCGGCGTGGGCCGTTTCCCGAATTCTTCCCGGCTGTCACGGCCGGGTCGTACCCCGGATCGGAGCGGCCCGATGCGCATTCGATCGCACAGCAGGCCCCCGGTGCCGCCCACTAGGGTGAGGGTATGTCGATCGGACCGGCCGGGGGTGTGCTCGGGTCCGATCGCGTGGCGCGCCGTACCGCGATTCTCACGGTCGTACTGCTGTGCGGCGTCACATTGCTGGTCGCCTTTCTGAACAAGGCGCGCTGCGCCGGGGCGCCTTTCCGGACCGACGGCCGCAGTGCCGCTTTCGATTACGTCAAGGATGCACGGGTCTGTTATTCCGATATCCAGTTCCTCTGGCTGGGCCGCGATATCGACCAGCATATTTTTCCCTACATACACGGCGGGATCACTGCGGACGGCACCCTGACCGGGGGTGCCGTGGAATACCCGGTTCTGAGCGGCCTGCTGATGTGGCTCGGCGCGCTGGGCGCGCACAACGATGCCGCGTTCCTTCTCCGTTCCGCCCTGCTGCTGGCACCGTTCGCGCTGGTCACCGCCTGGCTGCTGGCCCGGTTGGCGGGCCGGGCCGCACTGCTGTGGGCGGCGGGGCCGCCGCTGGTGCTGTACGCGTTCCACAACTGGGAACTGCCGGTGGTGTGCACGACCGTGGCGGCTGCCGCGGTGATGGCCTCGATCCGGTTCCCGTTGCGCGTACGAGGGGTGCTGGCCGCGATGCTGCTGGGGCTGGGGTTCTGTTTCAAAATCTATCCGGCGATCTTCGTGATCCCGCTGATGCTCTACGTCCTGACCGGCGGAGAACGCGAACGGGCCGGACCGGGCTCCCGCCCCCGGCTGGACGTGGGTGGCGCCTCGGCGGTCGCGACGGCGGCGGTCGCGACGGTGGCAGCGGTCAATCTGCCCTTCGCCCTGGCCGGTTACAACGGCTGGCGGGCCTCGATCGAATTCCAGCAGCAGCGCGAAGCCGATATCACCACGAATTCGATCTGGTACTGGGGCCTGCGGCCGCTGTTCGGTTCGGACCCGCTGAGCAGCGCCGCCTTCGCCGAAACAGTCTCGATCGCCTCACCGACGCTGATCATCGTGTCGTTCGCCGTGGCGCTGTGGGCGGGATGGCGGCGCTACGCCGAATCGGGGGTGTATCCGTGGCTCGGGGTCAGCGGGGCGATGCTCTGCGGGTTCCTCGTGTTCCACAAGGTGCATTCACCGCAGTACACGCTGTGGTTGATTCCGTTTCTGGTGTTGCTCGCGGTGCCGTGGCCGGTCGTCTGGAGCTATCTGGCGGCCGATATCGCGATCGGGGTGGGCGTGTTCCGCTACTTCTACGCGATGGGCACCGGGAATTCGGTCGAGCTGATGGAGGCCGTGGTCCGTTTCGGGGTGTGGGGACGGGCCACCCTGCTGGTGTTGCTGTTCTGGCTGTTCCTGAAGGTGCCGGTGCGGTCGCCGCGGATCACCGCGGTGCGTGATCCGGAGCCGGGAGAGCTGGTGGACGAGGCCGGACCGGGGACACGCGGCTGAAGCGGTTCCAATAAAACTAGAACGTGTTACATTCAAGGTATGACACCTGTCGGGTTCCGCTGCGCCGGCCACTGTTGCAGGAGGTGTGCGGCGCATTCGAGGCCGACGGGTGACAGCGGCCGGATCAGCCGCCGCGCGGCAATTATGTAACTTGTTCCAGGCATAGGGAGACCACCAGCGCCATGCGTACCGATATCTGCGACCGGCTGGGGATCGAGTTCCCCATCTTCGCCTTCACCCACTGCCGCGACGTGGCAGCCGCGGTCAGCAACGCCGGCGGTCTCGGCGTCCTCGGCGCGGTCGGCTTCACCGCCGAACAGCTCGAGGTCGAACTGGCCTGGCTCGACGAACATGTCGGCGACAACCCCTACGGTGTCGACCTGGTCATCCCCTCCAAATACGAGGGCAAGGGCATCGACGGCCTCTCCCCCGAACAGCTCGAGGCCGAACTCGTCAAACACGTCCCCCAGGGCCATCGCGACTTCGCCGAAAAGATCCTCGCCGACCACGGCGTACCGAAGCTCCCCGAAGAAGAAGTCCACCCGCAGCTGCTCGGCTGGACCGCCACCACGGCCGCCCCACAGGTAGAAGTGATCCTGCGGCACCCGAAGGCGAAACTCGTCGCCAACGCGCTCGGCACCCCGCCGCCGGAATTCGTTTCCCAGATCCAGGAGTCCGGCCGATTGATCGGCGCACTCTGCGGTTCGGTGAAGCACGCGCTGAACCACAAGGAAGCGGGCCTGGACTTCGTGGTCTGCCAGGGCACCGAAGGCGGCGGCCACTGCGGCGAGGTCTCCTCGCTGGTCCTGTGGCCACAGGTCATCGACGCGGTGGGTGACCTGCCGGTACTCGCCGCCGGTGGCATCGGCGACGGCCGCCAGGTCGCGGCCGCGATGGCGATGGGCGCCGCGGGCGCCTGGACCGGATCCATCTGGCTCACGGTGGAAGAGGCCAATGTGCCGCCCGCCCAGATGAAGACCTACATCGACGCCACCAGCAGTGACACCATCCGCTCCCGCGCCTGGACCGGAAAGCCGGCTCGGATGCTGCGCAACGACTGGACCGACGCCTGGGAGTCGGCCGACACCCCGGACCCGCTGCCCATGCCCTTGCAGATGATGGTCGCCCTGGACGGCGTGAAACGCGGCCACCGCTACCCCGAGGCCGCCAAGGACGTCAACTTCAACCCGGTCGGCCAAGTGGTCGGCATGATGAACAAGATGGAACGCTCGGCCGATGTGATGAGCCGCCTCGTCGAGGAGTACGTCACGGCCTGCGAACGGTTGAACAAACTGAACGGCGATATCTGATCGCCTGACGTTTCGTCGGCGGTGGTCGCGGAGCTACTCCACGCGGTCTTGCCGTGCTGAGGATCGGAGCACGGCAAGACCGAGATCACAGCCCGCGGAGTCGGTATTCGCGGCCTCCGTGTCCTGAAACCTGCCCCTGCTACCCGACCACATCCCGCTGCTGGACCTCGAACTCCCTGAAGAGTGGCTGCATTTCTCCGTTGCCGTCATAGTTCGCCACTACGCCGACACGTGCGGAACTTTCACCCGCAAGCCTGCAGGTTATGCTCAGATCGGTCGGGGCGACAACACGCCCTGAGAAGGATCCGGAACTGCCCAGCTGCGCGACAAACGATTCGGCAGCACCGCCGACGACTCCGGATTCGCACGAGTCCAGCAACAACTCCGACTTGCCTGTCCCTGCGCCGAGCAGACCGCGTGACTCTGCCACCTTCGCAGCCGTCGAACCGTCGACAACCAGGACTGATCGGCCTATCCCCGCGCCCAGATCGGCGTTCAACCACATAGCTCGGCCGTCGAGGACTCCGTGTAGACGAAAAACCGCGGGTTCTGCGGACCATGGTGCGGGAAGGGGACCGCGGAAGTACGAATCCATGGGGTCACCCGGATGCTCGAGGGCTTCCGCCACACCGGAAAGATCCATGATCGGACTGGTTACTCGCGATATGTCGGCGTCTTGTTGTGTAGCTGGCAAGTGGTACCCGAAAGTAGTTCCGTCAGCCCGATGCAACGACTCCACCCAGACGTCTTCAGGGGAGAACGACACCCACCTGTCGAAGTCCTCTGACAACCTGCCGTAAAACACGGGATCGGTCGGCCTGCCCGCGACCTCCGCTCCCTGAACGCTCGCCTTCACCATCGAGTGCGTGGTTTCTGTCAGCTTCTCGGCGGCACCGTCCATATGGTCACCGAGATGTGATGTCTCCTCCCGCGTCGCCTGCACCAATCTCTTTGCTGTTGTGCAAAATAGGCCGGGCAAGCTCGAAACCATCAGCCGAGATTATCGCGTCCGACCGGAGGTCTGATCTCCAGTCCAGGAAAGCGACCCGCCAGATCCCGGACACGTTCTACCGCAGGCTATCAGGGGCCGCCACCATTCGGATGTGGACGTGAGCCTGCCCGAATCCGAGGCCGCCCGTCGGCCTACTGTGCTCGACGGACGCAGTACCTCAAGCCGTGGCCGCGTGGACCTCTTCGGCTTCACCGTCGACGCCGAGCAGTTCCTCGAACCGGGCGACGACCTTGTTGTGGTACATCCCGAACAGGTCTTCGAAGAGGGCGAGTTGCGCGGGGGTGGGCCCGGATTCCGATTCCCAGACCGCGATCAGGGCCCGCCACACGAGCACGTGCAGATCGGCGGCGCCCGCGAAGTAGGCGTCTACGGCCTCGGGTACTTCGAGGACCATCTCGCCGATGGAGTTCAGGATGGCGCGCTGCATACTGGATTCGAGCGCTACCAGCAGTTTTCGGACTACGCCGATCTCGATCGCGAGGATGCGCCGGTAGTCGGGGACATCCAGCCGCGCCAGCGTTTCCAGCGTATCGATCTCGGCTTTCAGTTCGGCGAGATCGACTCCGGCCGCCGCGGCGGCGCCGTGGGCCAGGCCGGTGTAGGAGAGCAGTGCGTCCATGACGATGCCGCGCTCGACCTCGACGATATCGCGGAACATCTCGATCGCGACCTCGGGCATCGGTACGGAGAAGCGGAAGAGGTGCCGGTACACGTCCAGGCCGCCCGCGGCACGGACTTCGCGGATGGTGAATCCCTTACCGCGCCGGGCCTCGACGAAACCGTACGATTCCAGCCGGCCGAGGGTGAGCTGGGCGGTTGCCCGGTTCATTTCGAACTCTTCGGCGACCTGCCGGACCGAGGGCATCAGCTCACCGGGCTGATATTCCCCCGCGGCGACCCGCCGTGCCAGTTCGTCGGCGACATCGGCGACCACCGTGCGGGACCCCATGGATGCACCTTTCTCGGCAGCTGATACGTCCCAGACAGTCTAAGCGCAAATATGCCAGACTGCACAGGAGAACAGGCGAATCGCTTCTGGGGATGAGGTATGAGCAGTCGACGTGATCCTGGCGCGCCGCCGGTGCGGCGGGCGCTGCGCAGCGCCAAGCTCGTAGCGCTACCGGTCGCGTTCGCGGGCCGGCAGGCGGCGGGCGCGGGCCGCCGGGCGCTGGGCCGCCCGGCGCGGGAGGTGAACCGGGACATCCAGACCCGGACCGCCGAGCACATGTTCGAGGTGCTGGGCGAGTTGAAGGGTTGTGCCGCCAAGCTCGGGCAGCTGCTCGCGATCTACCAGCTCGCCCTGCCACGGGATATCGCCGCGCCGTACCAGGTCGCGTTGGCCCGGTTACAGGATTCGGCGCCGGTGATGCTGCCGGCCACTGTGCACGGGGTGCTGGCCGAGCATCTGGGCCCGGATTGGCGGGATTGTTTCCGGGAGTTCGACGATCGGCGGGCCGCGGCCGCGTCGATCGGCCAGGTACACCGCGGGGTCTGGCACGACGGCCGGGCGGTCGCGGTGAAGGTCATGTACCCGGGCGCCCGGGCGGCGGTGGAGTCGGACCTGGTGCAGTTGCGGCGGATCTCGACGCTTGCGTCGGTATTCCTGCCGGGCGCGGATGTGAAATCGGTGACCGAGGCGCTGTGCGAGAGTGTGCGCGCGGAACTGGATTACGCGGCCGAGGCCGATAATCAGCGGGCCTTCGCCAGGGTGTATGCCGAGAGCACCGAATTCCGGGTACCGGAGGTACTGGCGCAGCGCGGCGATGTCCTGGTCTCGGAGTGGCTGGACGGTATTCCGGCGGCCCGGATCATCGAATCGGGCAGCCGGGCGCAGCGGGACCGGGTCGGCGAGGCGATGATGCGGTTCGTGCTGACGGGCTGGGAGCAGCACGGATTGCTGTACTGCGACCCGCATCCCGGCAATCTGCGCCTGCTCGCGGACGGCCGGCTCGGGGTGGTGGATTTCGGTGCCTGCGCGCCGTGGCCGCATCCCGGTTTCACCCGGTTGGTTGTCGAGATGTGCGATGCGATCTTCAACGGCGAGCCGGCGGCGCTGGAGACGGCGGTGCGTACGCACGGGTTCGCCTTCCCGGGGCGAACTCTCGACGCGGCGGCGCTGGACGCGGCGTTGTCGGCGTGCGCGGAGCCGGTGCGGCACCCGCGGTTTCGCATCACCACGCCGTGGTTGCGCAAACAGGTGCTGCGCACCACCGCGTTGCGGTTGACGAATGTGATGCGGGAGCTGACGCTGCCACCGGATTGCACGCCCTTCGCGCGTGCGGCGCTCACCCTGGTCGGCACCCTGAGCCAGTTGGAATGCGAATGCGATTTCGCTGCCGAACTGGAGCGGTCGGTGCCCGAACTCGGCGAGGTCTTCGCGGTGATGCGGCGCGCTCCGGCCCCGGGCGTACCGGCGAGCTGAGCGCGCCACGACCGGGGCGGGCACGATCGCACCGTCTGGGACATTTTCCGGTGAGTCCGCCTAATTTACGGAAATTCTATCCTATTTATCCGTGGGCGCAGTCAGTAGCCCAGCCATTGCCGCCACACGGGCAGCAGCCGGTCGGCGAACGCCGCATATCCCTCCGCCCCGGGATGCGCACCGTCGCCCGCCCGCACCTGCTCCGCCCAGACCGGGAAATCGGCCAGCAGCCGGAACGACGCAGCGTAAGGCACCTCGAACTCGGCGCAGGTCTGCTCGAAGCTCCGGTCCAGTTCACCGATCCGGTCGTTGTGCCGGATATCGTCGACCGGCGGCGGTCCCACCACCAGCACCGGCCAACCCTGAGCCCGGGCGCTGGTGAGCAATACGGACAGATTCGTCACCGTGCTCGCTGCCTCGACCAGCGGCCGACCGTCGACCAGCAGGCTGTCGTTCACTCCGAACGAGAACACCACCCGCCCGTCCGACCCCGCCGGCAGCCGCACCAGACATTCCGCGGCCCACCTCGCGGCGATATCGGCGGAGGTGTGCCCGCGCACCCCGAGGTTGTACACAGTCCGGGCCGCCCCGGCGGCCCGCGCATGCGCGGTCAACCGGCCGGCCCACCCCAGAGCCTGCGGGTCGCCTACCCCGGCGACGAAGGAGTCCCCTACCAAACAGATGCGTTGATCACCACTCACCCCTGGATTCTGACAGCGTGTTGGTGTGTATCGTCCGGCTCGGGGTCCTGCATACTCACCTGCTGGTGGTCGTGGCCGGCCCGGCAGCTTCACCTCGATCCGAAAGTACCGATACGACATGCGAGTCGATGGGCGGGAGATCCCGGTCACGGGCAGTCTCCTACAACCGCTCACGCGGCGGACCAGCGATATCCTGCGTGTCGTCTTCGCGGCGATCGGCGTCGCGGTGGTGATCGCCGGTTCGCTGATCACCCGGCCCGAATGGCTGGCGCTGGAACGTTCGGTCTCCAACATCGTCGGATTCCTCAACCCGGACCAGTCGAACCTCGTCTATCTGCTGTACGGGATCGTCATCCTCATCCTGCCGTTCGCGATCCTGGTCGAGCTGGCCTTCGGACGCCAATGGAAACTGCTCGCGGGCTACGCCACCGCCGGGCTGACGGCGGTACTGCTGCTGTCCATCACACCCAGCGGACTGTCGGCCCCACAATGGCACCTCCAGGTCCCGGAGAATCTGGACGACAAAACCTTCCTGCAGCAGTTCCTCGACGACCCGCGCTGGATCGCGATGCTGGCCGCGGTACTCACCGTTGCCAGTCCGTGGCTCCCCGTGCGGCCCCGGCGCTGGCTGTGGGTGCTGCTGCTGGCGTTCGCGCCCATCCACCTGGTGGTCAGCGCAGTCGTTCCGGCGCGGGCGATGTTCGGCCTGGTGGTCGGCTGGCTGGTGGGCGCGGTGATCGTCCTACTGGTGGGGACACCTGCGCTGGAGGTACCGCTGGAGGCAGCGGTACGGCAACTGGCCCGCCGCGGCTACACCGTCACCCGGTTCACCGTCGTCCGACCGGCCGGACCCGGCGCGCTCATGCTCTCGGCAGTCGTGGAGGAACGCGAACGCGCGCTGGTGGTCGAGCTGTACGGCAAGAATCAACGCTCACTCAGCGCGGTGCGCCAGCTGTGGCGCTGGCTGACCTTCCGCTCCAGTGAGACAGCACCGCTGCACGGATCCATGCATCGCGCGGTCGAACACCGCGCACTGATGGCCATCGCCCTCGCCGAATTGGATCTGGCCGCCCACCGGCCGGTCACCGTCTCCGGCCTGCCGCGCGGCTGGATGCTGTACGCGCACACGCTGCCCGCCGGACGCTCGATCGAACAGAACCCCGCCGACCCCACGGCACTGGATTCGGTATGGCAGGCCCTGACGGTATTGCGCGAGCGCGGGATCGCCCACGGTGAACTTCGGCCCGCCGAGATCCGGATCGGACCCGACGGAGCGCTGTTCGGCGGTTTCACCGCGGCGGAACTGTGCGCCTCGGATGCCCAACTGCAATCCGATATCGCCCAGCTACTGGTCTCGATGACAGCGGTTTTCGGCGCCGAACCGGCGGTGCGCTCGGCGATCGGCGCACTCGGCGAGGAGACCGTACTCACCGCTTCACGCCGACTCACCAAGTTCGCCATGCCGGGCGGTATCCGTAAATCCATCCCCGACTGGAAATCGGTGGTTTCCGCCGCGCGCGAGGAAGTACGCGAACAGACCGGCGAGGACCGGATCGAGGCCGAGCAGATCACCCGGTTCAGCCGCAAAAGCCTCATCCAGCTGGCACTGCTGATCGGCCTGGTCTATGTGGCCTACCCCTTCATCAGCGCGGTACCCACCTTTTTCACCCAGCTCCGCGAAGCGAACTGGTGGTGGGCGCTGGCGGGCCTGGCACTGTCGTCGTTGACCTATCTCGGCACAGCCGCGGCACTGTGGGCCTGCGCGTCGAGCGTGGTGAAGTACTGGCCGCTGGTCCTGATGCAGATCGCGAACACTTTCGCCGCGACCACCACCCCGGCCCGTGTGGGCGGGCTGGCGCTGAGCGTGCGCTTCCTCCAGAAGGGCGGCGTCGGAGCGGTGCGGGCCACGGCCGCGGTCGCCCTACAGCAGGCGGTACAGGTCTGCACCCATATATCGCTACTGGTGCTGTTCAGTGTCGCCGCCGGGACCTCGGCGGACCTCTCGCATTTCGTACCCTCGCCCACGGTGCTCTATCTGATAGCCGGCGTCGGAGTAGGTATCGTCGGCACCTTCATGTTCGTACCGAAGCTGCGACGCTGGCTCAACAATTCGGTACTCCCGCAGGTCCAGGAGGTCGTCAGCGAACTGGCCGTGCTTGCGCGCGACCCGAAACGTTGCGTGATCATCGTGCTCGGCTGCGCGGCGCTCACCCTCGGACAGGCACTGGCCCTCTTCGCCAGCGTCCAGGCATTCGGCGGCGGAACGACCTTCGTCACCGTGACCATCGTGACGATGATCGGCGGCACCCTGGCCTCGGCCGCGCCGACACCGGGCGGTGTCGGCGCGGTGGAGGCGGCACTGATCGGCGGTCTGGCCGCGTTCGGCCTGCCCGCCGCGGTCGCGGTGCCCTCGGTACTGCTCTACCGGGTACTCACCTGCTGGATCCCGGTCTTCTGCGGCTGGCAGGTGATGCGCTGGATGGCCGAGAAGAACATGATCTGAGCTGTGTCTATTTGCGCCGCCTTCGGCGTCGCGGGCGGGGCCCTATTAACCCTGGTTCTTCACTCCTCCGCTCCTCCGCTTCGCTCCCCCGCTCCGTCGCTCCAGAACCGGGGCGGGCCCCGCCTTAGTGGTGGGCTCCTTTTCCGTGGGTTTCGGGTCTTCGCGACCCAGGTTCACCCCGGGATTCGGTCGCCGCGCTCCGTCGCTTCGTCGCTCCGGAACCGGGTCCCGGCCACGGAAAGTCAGTCGAGGTCGCCGAAGGCATCGGCGGTGGTGCGCAGACCTGCGCTGACGAGCGCGATATTGGCCAGGGAGGCCGTGTGCACCTGGGGGTCGGCGGCGGCCACGCAATCGGCGACCGTGTAAACGGTGAATCCGAGGTCGGTACCGTGGCGCGCGGTCTGCTCGACGGTGAGGTTGGTGGCGACACCGGTCAGGAAGAGCGTGTCGATATCGTTCTCGACCAGCCAGCGCGGCAGATCGTTACCGGCCAGACCCGATAGTTTCTGGTTGTCGACGATCCGGTCGGCCTGATCGGCGATCTCATCGATCAGCCGGCTTCCGGCGGCCTCCGGCCGGAACTCGTGCTGAGCGGCCCCGACCGACTGCATGAATCCGGTGTTGCGAACCAACCGCCCCTCGTCGTCGGGGACGGTGAACCGGGTGCAGACGATCGGCAGGCCCAGTTCCGCCGCTTGTTTGTGGAAATCCGCCGCCCGCTGCACCACACCACTGGCGGCCACAGGTTCGGCCAGCATCGGGCCGAAGAACCCTTCCGGCCGAATAACGTTCACCTGCCAGTGCAGGGCGAGGACTGCAGCATGTTGATCCGACATGGCGTAGATAATCGACCATCCGCGCGGGAGACGCACAACTGTCCCGGAAAAGTCCTGGCCGTCGGCGCGCCGGACGGCAACGCGCCGGACCGGGGCACCCCGGGGGCCGCCGCGGTCCGGCGCAATGATTCACGTGAAACGGTGAACTACGAATCGACTTTGCGCAGTTCCACTTTCACGACCTTGCCGCTGGCGTTGCGCGGCAGTTCCGCCACGATCACCAGTTCCTTCGGATGCTTGTAGCGCGCCAGGTTCTCGTTCAGGAACGGTTCGAGATCCGCGAGGGTGATATCCCCCGCCGGATCGTTGAGCGCGACGACCGCGACCGGAACCTCGCCCCACTTCTCGTGCGCCTTACCGATCACCGCAGCCTCACGGATCAACGGATGCGCGAACAGGACGTTCTCCACTTCGGCGCAGTAGATGTTCTCGCCGCCCGAGATGATCATGTCCTTCTTACGGTCCACTACATAGATGAAGCCCTCTTCGTCCTGCCGGACCAGGTCACCGGAGTGGAACCACCCGCCGGCGAAGGCGGCGGCGGTGGCCTCGGGCTTGTTCCAGTAGCCGGCCATCATGGTGGGGCCGCGGTAGACGATCTCGCCGACTTCCCCGGGCGCCACATCGTTCATCTCGTCGTCGACGATCCGGGCCTGGATGGTCGGAATGACCTTGCCGACCGAACCGAGCTTGCGGATGGCGTCCTTACCCTCGAGCACGCAGGTGATGGGCGACATCTCGGTCTGCCCGAACACCGCGACATTGAAGGCGTCGGGGAACGCGTCGGCCATCGCCTTCAGCACCGTGTCCGAGGCAGGTGCGGCACCCCAGCTCAGTGCGCGCAGCGCGAGCTTGCGCTCCTTGACTGTCGGATCGTCGCAGATCAGCTGCCATTGGGCGGGTACACAGAAGGCCGAGGTGGCCTGCTCGGCCTCGACCGCGTCGAGGAACTCGCTCGCGCTGAAGGCGCCCAGCGGATGCAGCACGGTTTTCGCGCCGAGCAGGAAGGCCGGCGCCAGGCTGCCGAGTCCGGCGATATGGAACAGCGGTGAGGTACAGAAGCCGATGGACTCCTGCTCCAGTTGCAGCGCCCGGATACAGGTGAGCGCCTGCGAGTTCATATTGCCGTAGGAGAGGATGGCGCCCTTGGGGCTGCCGGTGGTGCCCGAGGTGTACATGATGAGGCTGGGGGTGTCCTCGGCGATATCGAGCGGGGTGTGCGCTTCCCCGGTCTCGTCGATCGCGTCCTGGAAGCCGACGACCCCCTCGCCACTGGTACCACCGATGACGAAGATGTGCTCGATCGCCGGTGCCTGCGCCTGCACCGCGGCGGCCAGCGGCTGCAGCACCGTATCGGTGACCACCGCCTTGGCACCACTGTCGCCGACGATATAGGCCAGCTCGGGCGGAGTGAGCCGGAAGTTCACCGGTACCGCGATCGCACCCAGGGCGTTGATCCCGAACACCGCCTCCAGGTATTCGGGGTAGTTGAGAGCCAGGATGATCACCCGGTCGCCGAACGCGACGCCGCGACGCGCGAGCGCGTCGGCGAATTTCTGCGACCGTTCGTGCAACTGGCGCCAGGTGGTGTCGGCGCCGCGGAAGCGCAGTGCGACCTCGTCCGGCCGCATCACCGCGTGCGTGGCGATCTGGTTGTTCCAGTGGTTGCGACGCGATCTGATCGGCTCGTCGAGGGCCTGCGCACCGGTGGTCATCCCACGTACTCCTCTCGGTACCGCGCGACCCACCGGGGTGTCCGGCGCCACACGCGGTGTGAACATGTCGGCAGAATAACAATTCACATGAGCACCGGCAAGGAAATCAGTGCCGAATAGCGGTTAATCCCGAGGAACTCGGCGGGCGAACGAGTTCTCGCTCGTTGAAGCGCGTATTTGCGGTGATACCCAGCATCTCGCACGTCATCCAGCTACACGAGATCCCATCACATATGCGAATCACGACTCACTTCCAGGGTTGATCGAGCGCTGACACCCGTGGCACCATGCAGCAGACGCGGAGTATCCGCGAAAGTAGAGGAGAGCACCGATGCTGCGGACCAGGTTCACCGAGACCTTCGGTATCGAACATCCGATCGTGCAGGGCGGGATGATGTGGGTCGGCCGGGCCGAACTCGTCGCGGCCGTTGCCAATGCCGGTGGGCTCGGTTTCATCACCGCACTGACCCAGCCCACCCCCGACGATCTCCGGCGCGAGATCGAGCGCACGCGCGAACTCACCGACAAGCCGTTCGGGGTGAACCTGACCATCCTGCCGTCGATCAACCCGCCGCCGTACGAGGAATACGCGCGGGCGATCGTGGACAGCGGCATCAAGATCGTGGAAACCGCCGGCAGCAATCCCGAACCGTTCCTGCCCACCTACCACGAGGCCGGGATCAAGGTGGTGCACAAATGCACCAGCGTCCGGCACGCCCTCAAAGCCCAGAAGATCGGCGTGGACGCGGTCAGCATCGACGGTTTCGAATGCGCCGGACACCCCGGTGAGGACGATGTGCCGGGCCTGGTGCTGATCCCCGCCGCGGCGCGTGCGCTGACCATCCCGATCATCGCCTCCGGCGGTATCGCCGATGCCCGCGGCCTGGTCGCGGCGCTGGCGCTGGGTGCCGACGGTGTGAACATGGGGACCCGGTTCCTGTGCACCGAGGAGTCCTCGATCGACCAGAAGGTCAAGGAGCAGATCGTCGCCAATTCCGAGCGCGATACCAAGCTGATCTTCCGCACCATGCACAACACCGCTCGCGTCGCCGCCAACGAGGTGAGCCGCAAAGTGGTCGAGATCGAGAAAGCCGGCGGCACATTCGAGGATGTCCGCGAACTGGTTTCCGGTGCCCGCGGCCGACGAGTTTTCGAAGAAGGCGACCTCGATGCGGGTATCTGGTCGGTCGGACTGTGTCAGGGCCTGATCGAGGACATCCCGAGCTGCGCCGAACTCATCGACCGGATGGTCGGCGAGGCCGAGGAACTGATCAGCGCCCGGCTGGCCGGGTTCGTGGCTTCGGCCTGACCGCTCGCGGCCGGGAGCCCCTGCGCCTCGTCGGAACAATGGCGATTCGATCCGACGCAGGAAACGCGGGAAGCCATCCGGGAAAGGCTGGCTTCCCGCACTCTGCGGCCTCGCCGCAATCGCGCCGCCCGGGTCAGTGGGCGGCGAGCTCGGATACCGCGTTGTAGTCGTGCGCGGCGACCACTTCGATACCGGCGGGCAGCGCATGCAGCCGGTGAATGGTCTCGAAGGCGATATCGCGATCCGCGTCGAACAGTTGCCCGGGCATGGGCGCCTTCTCCCGGATCAGTTCGATCTGCAGCCGGTTCCACACCGAATCACCGGCGAGCAGTACCCGGCGGCCGTCCCCGGTGGCCAACAGGACTCCGATACTGCCCGGCGTATGCCCGGCCAGATCCACCAGCAGGACCGAGCCGTCCCCGAACAGGTCCAGGCTGCGGGTGAAGGTGAGTACCGGTGGACCGTCGAGTTCGAGTGGTTCCAGCGGACGACCCTGAAGTGGCCCCCGCGCCACCCCGACCGGTGCGTACGGACCGTCCAGCGCCCACCGCAGTTCCTCGGAGGGCAGCCGCACCGGCACCGAAGCCGGCAATTCGAGAGCCCCGGAAATATGATCCCAGTGCAGGTGGGTGGGTAGTACGAAATCGACTGCGGCGGGGTCGAGGTCGCGCGCGGCCAGTGCGTCGGCCAATCCGAGTACCGGCTCGTCCGGCGCTACGAGCGCCGCAATCGGGAACGGCAGCCCCGGTAGCACCCGCCGGTGCACATGCGCGCACAGTGCCGGATCCACCAGGAACCGCGCCGAAGGATGTTCGACGATATAGGCGCCCATGACCATGGGCAGCTGACCGAAACTGCGCACCCCCTCGGCGACGATGGTCGTCGGCGCGGACATGCGGCCCTGGACGATCACGGTCAGCTCCACGCTCGCCCGGGCGGGCGGCAAAGGGGCGGATTCCAGCCGCGCCAGGAACGCGGTATCGGCCCGCCGGGGACGCAGCAGCCGCCCTGGAGTGGCAGCCAGTGCCGCACAGCAGCGCAGCACGGTGGGGAGGGTGCGGGTTCGTCCGTCCGCGGAATCGGCCACTCGGTCACGGTACCGGCCCGGCTCCGGGCAGGACATCACCCCGCGGCCGAACACCGATCCGGCTGGGCCCGCCTGAACCGGATCCGCGCACCGCCGGATCCGGCGGCGTATGGTCCGGTCCAGACCATGGCGGCGGAAATTGCACGGCGCCAACAGATTCGGAAATCCGGATTACCGGAATTCTCCGGCATAATCGAGGCGTGAGGCCATCCGCTCGCCACGGCCGCCAGGCAGCCCGTCCCTCCGCAGTGTCACTACGATGATCGGTCCTCGCGACGGAGCACTCTTCCTGTTCGGCGGCGAAGGTGGGGAGCACGAACGGATGGGCCGGATGCTGGCCGGCCGCTATCCGGCTTTCGCCGACGCGGTCGTCGCGGCCGGTGACGCGGTCGCCGCGGCAGGCGGGCCGCGGGTCTGGACACCTCGGCACGGTTTCCGGCAAACCGGCGCGGGTACACCCGCGACGGATCCGGCCCCGGCCCGGTCCCACCAGGAATTCGTCCAGCCTGCGCTGTTCGCCTTCCAGGTGGCACTGGCCGAATTACTGACCGCCTGGGGTGTGCGGCCGGACGCGGTGGCCGGGCACGGGATCGGGGAGGTCGCCGCCGCCGTGACCGCCGGAGCGCTACCGCTGGCGGAGGGCGCGAAAGTGGCCGTGGCGCGGGGGCGTGCGGCGAGCCGGATGGCGGGGACCGGCGCGGCCGCCGAACTGCTGACCACCGAGGCCGAGGCGATCCGGTTGGTACGACCGCTGGCGGAGAATGTCTCGATCGCCGCGATCAACGGGCCACGGTCGGTGCTGGTGTCGGGTGCCTCCCGGTATGTGGATGTGGTGGTGCGCCGGGCCGTTCGCCGCGGTATCGCCGCCGCCCGGACGACTTCGGATCATCCGGTGCACAGTCCGGCCATGGCGGCGGCGGTCCCGCAGTTCCTCGCCGACCTCGGCGGGATCCGGCCGACGGTCCCGCGTATCCCGCTGTATTCCGGTGTACACGGCGGAATCGTCGTGGATTCGGCGACGACGGCCCCGGACTATTGGGCCGAGAACCTCACTCATCGAGTGGAACTCGAGATGGCGCTGCGCCGGGCGGCCGAAGACGGTTTGTCGATGCTCCTGGAGATCGGCCCCGAACCGTTGCTCGCGACGGCCGTCCGGGCCGTTCCGGAATTCGCGCACACCACATACGGCACCGCGGACCGGATCGACGAGGGCACCGCATTTCTCACCTGCCTGGCTCAGTTCCATGCCGCACGAGCACTGAGCGCGGCGGGCCTGCCCGAACCGCCGCGACCCGGAGCCGGTGGCATGATGCGCCCGCCGCTCCTCGATGGCATGCCCGGAACGGGCGAAGAGGTCGCGCGGCGGGAATTCCGGTCCACCGGGCCGCGCACAGTATCCCCCGGCACCGGATCGAGCACTCCCGCAATATCTTTCGGCGACCAGTCCGTCGCCGGGACAGCGGACGGAACATCGTTTTCCCGGCACGACGGCCCAGCCGATCGCGACCGGAAACCGAACGGGGAGTATTTGCGGGCGGAGGTCACGGGTGCCGGAACGCTGGCATCGATTCGGCTCGCCGATGACCCCCCACCCACAGATATCATCGCATGGACCCGCATGGTCGATGCCAATAGGGCTATCCGCTTCATCGCGGGCCGCATCGCTCTCGAACCGCCGATGACGATCGATCGATCCGGAACCTATGTCGTCAGTGGTGGTCTGGGCGCTCTCGGTTCGGTCATGGTGCGCCGCCTGCTCGCGGCGGGTGCTCGCGATGTGGTGGTGCCGACCCGCTCGCCACGTCCTGTTCCCCCGCTGCTCGAGGGGTTCGAGGAGCGGATCGTGGTGGTGCACTGCGATACCGCGGACCGCCACGACCTGGACAACGCGCTGCGCGATATCCGCGAAACGGGTTGCACCATTCGCGGAGTGGTCCATGCGGCACAGGTTTTCGAGGATACGGTGGTCGGGACTGCCGTATCCGCCGAGACCGTCGGCGGTTCGGTGCGGGCGGCACCGGAGCAGGAGACGACTGCCGAGGGCCGGGCTGCGGATCCGCCTGATCCGGCACTCGATGCGGGTCGGCTCGCACGGCGGTTCGCACGGATCTCCGCATCGGCGGCCAATCTGATCGAACTCACCGCGGCCGATCCGGTGGCCTTCATCGCGGTGTTCGCCACCCCGGTTCCCGGCACCCCACAACCGATCGGCCCCGACGCCGACCGGCCCTGGGCGTATGAGAACACTGCCGGCCCGCACGACCCGGCCGGCCCGACCCGAGAGCACTGACTGTTCCGACACGACCCGAGCACGGTGGGTCCGCCGGAACGGTATGCGTCGTATCTCCCCGGTGGGTGGGGCGAGATATCGACGAATCCTTCCGGATTCGGGTGTCAGTCCTCGGTCCGGCCGAGCAGCCGATCGGTTTCACGGCGCTCTCGCTTCGTGGGCCGTCCGCTGCCACGGTCACGCTGTGGAAGGGACGCGAGAACTTCGCGGGGCGGTGGCGGCGGGCTACGGTCGATCATGCATTGGGCGGCGATCGGAGCACCGACCCGTTTGGTGATCACTCGCTCCACAACGACGATCCGCTCGATACCGTTGTTCCGGATCCGGATCTCGTCGCCCGGCCGCACGGGCTGCGCGGGTTTGGCTGTCGCACCGTTCACACGCACATGGCCGCCTCGACAGGCGGCGGCAGCAGCCGACCGAGTCTTGAACAATCGGACAGCCCAAACCCAGGAGTCGACCCGGGCCTGGCTATCGCCGTTGGTCTGCTCAGTCGGGGCTCTGCTCACCCGCTACACGATACGACGCGCGGTAACCACATCGTCGGCGGAAAGGTGGGTGTAGGTGACCGGCTCGCCGGACTGCACCGCGTTCAGCAGCAGACCGTCGCCGGCGTACATGCCCACATGGCCACCACCGTTGGTGATGACGATATCGCCGGGCTTCAGGCTCTCGAACGCGATGGGCGCACCGACATGGGACTGTTCGAAGCTGGTGCGCGGCAATTTGATACCGGCCTGCTTGTAGGCCCACTGGACGAGACCCGAGCAGTCGAAGTTGGCCGGACCGGCCGCGCCCCAGGAGTACATGGCGCCGACTTTGGTCTTGGCGGCGTCGAGGGCGACATCACCCAGGGTCTGCTGCTGGACCGGGGCGGGGGGCGCGAAGTTCGGCAGCGCCGGAGCGGCCGGCATGACATGCGGCGCCTGCTCGACGACCTGGTTCAGCTGCTGGTTGAGCTGATCCGCCTGGGCCGCGAACTGGTCCGGCACATCGACATCGAATTTGCCGATACCGGGAACATCGATCGTGGTCGTCGCGGCCGAGGCGATCGCGGGCATCGTGCCCGTAGTCGCGGCCAGCGTGCCCATGACCAGTGCGCCCTTGACAGAATTAGGCAGCTTGGATTCTCGCTGCAAGCTGTGCTTACCCACCGAGCTACGTCTCCGATCCTTCGTGCTCTCCGTCGCTCCGATCGCGCGTCCTACTCGATTCGCGGCGGCCGGCTGCGGCGGCGACCAAGTGGCGCCGCCTCTCTTACGAAACGACTCGACTCCACTAAGTCACAAGAAGGTTACGATGCCCACCCGGTGTTGTCCAGCCGAACGGGTGTCCTTTTCGCGCCAGCAGGGCGTAGAACTGTAAAGCACTGCGGCGACAGCGTTTTTCGGCTCGGCGCAAAGTAACACGAGGGTCTCGTCCGGGCGTGTCGGGTCCGTGCACGGCCACCCCCGAGGCCGCGGCCGCAGGAGTCCGTAGCCACCGCTAGCCCTCTCTAGAAGACGGCATAGATACGGACAGATTTTCCGATCGGCCCGCTACGGTGTGAGGGTATGGACCCCGTGCGGAACCCGTATGCGCCCGGCGCCGGACAGCGCCCACCCGAGCTCGCCGGGCGCGGCAAACAGCTCGACGCGTTCGATATCGTTCTCGAACGGATCGCACGGGGCCGCCCGGAGCGCAGCGTGATGCTCACCGGTCTGCGCGGCGTCGGGAAAACGGTGCTGCTCAATCAGTTGCGTTCGGCCGCCGTCTCCCGGGGCTGGGGCACCGGCAAGATAGAGGCACGCCCGGACCAGGACCTGCGCCGGCCGCTGTCGTCGGCCTTGCACATGGCCGCGCGGGCCATCGCCAAAACCCACCACAACCAGGAACGTGTCGATGATTTCCTGGGCATTCTCAAGGCATTCGCACTCCGGGCGACCGCGGACAAGGGCATGCGGGAACGGTGGCAACCGGGTATCGACGTACCTGCCGTGACCGGTCGCGCCGATTCCGGCGATATCGAAATCGATCTGGTGGAACTGCTGATGGAGGCCGCGGCCCTGGCCCAGGACGTCGGCGCGGGTATCGCCGTGTTCATCGACGAGATGCAGGATCTGGGCCCGGCCGATATCTCGGCCATCTGCGGCGCCTGCCACGAACTCAGTCAGGACACCGCGCCGCTGATCGTTGTGGGGGCCGGGCTCCCGCATCTACCGGCGGTGCTTTCCGCGTCCAAGAGCTACTCCGAACGACTGTTCAGCTATCACCGCATCGATCGGCTGGACCGGAGCTCGGCCGACCGGGCCCTGATCGCACCCGCCGAGCGCGAAGACGTGAAGTTCTCCGACGAAGCCCTCACCGCGCTCTACCGCAAAGCCGACGGCTATCCGTATTTCGTCCAGGCCTACGGCAAGGCGACCTGGGACCAGGCGCCGGGCAGTCCGATCACCGCGGAAGATGTGGAAGTCGCGGCGCCGACCGCCGAAGAGGAACTGGCGGTCGGCTTCTTCGGATCGCGGTACGAGCGAGCCACCCCCGCCGAGCGTGAGTACATGCGGGCCATGGCGGACCTGTCCGGCGACGACGGCCCGGTCGCCACTGCCGCGGTGGCCGCCGAGCTGAGCCGTAAACCCGCATCGCTGTCACCTGCCCGCGACGGGCTGATCAAGAAAGGCCTCATCTATTCGGCGGAACGCGGAACCATCGGATTCACCGTCCCGCATTTCGGGCGCTACCTGCGCAATGTGGCCACCTGACCGGCACCACCACCGATCCACCCGCCCGAGCACTACGTCCGCACCGGCCGGACGACCCGGTCGCGCGGATCCGCCGGCCCCGGTGTGCGCGTCGACACCGGCGTCGTGTGGGCAGCGCGATCGGCGTGGGCCCACTACCCCGATATTCCTTCATCTAGGCGGATAGCTAGACAGCAGAATAGAGGGGTCGAGAGCCGGATCGAGTCTTGTATACGAATGTCTGGCACCGACGCTAGAGATCGATATACACCGCGAGACCGCACGCACACCCATCGCCCGAACTGCACGCATCGCCTCCCAACCGAAACCCGATCTTGATCTTCGGACGAGCCGGAATCCGGATTTTGCCGTACTGTGTTGTAGATCACCTTGTGTGGTCGGTCACAAGATCGCCGGACGGCCGGCGCAGCCCGGCCGGCGCTCGTATCGCGACCGGTCAGCAACTCAGGAGGTATCCATGACACGCAGCGACATCGCGGAGCTCCGATACGCCGTAAACCAGCTCCGGCGCTCCATCGGGGTGCTCCGCACCCACTACGGAGACGCCGGCACCGTGCGCCGGCTGGAGAACGACCTGGAACGGCTCTGTATCGATGCCGACGAGATCGAACAGAGCCCACCGCCGCAGGTGGCGTCACCCCGCGGCCAGGAGCCCATCTACGTACCGGACAGCAAATCCGACGAATCGGCCTGGATGGGCGCACAGGACGAAGGCCTCGGCTTCCATTCGAGACCGCGCACCCAATAGCAGCCGCCGGGATCCACCCGGCACAGCGGGATTCACCGCCGGATAACTGAACCCCGGACATCGGGCCCGAACCCGATGATCAGTAGACGACCGGTCGCCGGACAGGCGGCCGGTCGTTCGCGTTTGCGGTGGGTTCACCGAACCAAGATCGGCAGTAAATGTGGCGCAAATCACCCTACCTCGAGTGCATCCAGATTGCGCAGACCCTGTTCGTCCGATAGCGGGCCGGGCGTATGGTGCTCAGCATCACATTCGATCGCGGAGGTACACATGACCACCCGCACCGCCGATCAGCGAGGCATCGACCAGTGAGTGCCGCAACGACCACGACCGCTCCCGAAGCGGGTACAGGCGTATTCAGCAGGACGAGGGCCCGGATCACCGCCCGGACCCTACGCACGGATCGGTGGTGGCTACCGCCGCTGATCACGGTGATCGGCCTGGCCGCGTTCGTCATCTACGCGACCGTCAGATCGTTTGTGCGCACGGCCTATTGGGTGCCCGACTACCACTATCTGACGCCGTTCTACTCGCCCTGCCTGAGCACATCGTGCGTGGAGGGTGCGAGTCATTTCGGTACGCCCTTCGGCGATCTGCCGATGTTCCTGCCGCTCGGTTTCCTGGTGCTGCCGTTCCTGCTCGGGTTCCGGCTCACCTGCTACTACTACCGCAAGGCCTACTACCGGTCGGTGTGGTTCTCGCCGCCGGCCTGCGCGGTCGCCGAACCCCATGCGAAATACACCGGGGAGACCCGGCTTCCGCTGATCATCCAGAACGCGCATCGCTACTTCTTCTATATCGCGGTGCTCATCTCGTTGATCAACACCTATGACGCCGTGATCTCGTTCCACGGCGAGACCGGCGGCTTCGGCCTGGGGCTGGGCAGCCTGATCATCACCGCCAACGTGATCCTGCTGTGGGCCTACACCCTGTCCTGCCACTCCTGCCGGCATATCGCGGGCGGGCGGCTCAAACACTTCTCCGCACATCCGGTGCGGTACTGGTTCTGGACCCAGGTCTCCAAGCTCAACACCAGGCATATGCAGCTCGCCTGGACGACGCTGGGCACCCTCGTGCTCACCGACTTCTACGTGATGTTGGTTGCCAGCGGCACGATTTCCGATCTTCGCATCATCGACTGAGGAGTTTGCACGGCTATGCCCGAAGTGGAGCGGCACACCTACGACGTCGTGGTGATCGGGGCCGGCGGCGCCGGACTGCGCGCGGTGATCGAAGCCCGGGAACACGGACTGTCGGTAGCGGTGGTGTGCAAATCGTTGTTCGGCAAGGCCCATACCGTGATGGCCGAGGGCGGCTGCGCGGCGGCGATGGGCAACGCCAACGAAAAGGACACCTGGGAAACCCATTTCCGCGACACCATGCGCGGCGGGAAGTTCCTCAACAACTGGCGAATGGCCGAACTGCACGCCCGGGAGGCGCCGGACCGGGTATGGGAGCTGGAAACCTACGGCGCGCTGTTCGACCGGACCACCGACGGCCGGATCAGTCAGCGCAACTTCGGTGGCCACACCTATCCCCGGCTCGCCCACGTGGGCGACCGCACCGGACTCGAACTGATCCGCACCATGCAGCAGAAGATCGTGTCGCTGCAGCAGGAGGATTACGCGCAGACCGGCGACTACGAATCGCGTATCAAGGTCTTCGCCGAATGCACCGTGACCGATCTACTCAAGGACGGAGACCGGATCAGCGGTGCCTTCGGCTACTGGCGGGAATCGGGTCGCTTCATCCTGTTCGAGACGCCGGCGGTCGTGCTGGCCACCGGCGGAATCGGCAAGTCCTACAAGGTGACCTCGAACTCCTGGGAGTACACCGGTGACGGTCACGCGCTCGCCCTGCGGGCCGGCGCACGGCTGATCAATATGGAGTTCTTGCAGTTCCATCCCACCGGAATGGTGTGGCCGCCGAGTGTGAAGGGAATCCTCGTCACCGAGGGCGTCCGGGGTGACGGCGGAGTGCTGAAGAACACCGATGACAAGCGGTTCATGTTCGACTATATCCCGGCCGTCTTCAAAGGACAGTACGCCGAAAGCGAAGAAGAGGCCGATCAGTGGCTGCGCGACAACGATTCGGCGCGGCGCACACCCGACCTGCTGCCGCGTGACGAAGTGGCTCGGGCCATCAACGAAGAGGTCAAAGCGGGCCGGGGTACCGAACACGGCGGTGTCTATCTGGATATCGCCTCACGCCTGTCCCCGGAGGAGATCATCCGCCGCCTCCCGTCCATGCATCACCAGTTCAAGGAACTGGCCGATGTGGACATCACGAAGGAGCCGATGGAGGTCGGCCCCACCTGTCACTATGTGATGGGCGGTATCGAGGTCGACCCCGATACCGGTGCGGCGCACGTACCCGGTCTCTTCGCCGCGGGCGAATGCTCGGGCGGTATGCACGGGTCCAACCGGCTCGGCGGTAACTCCCTGTCCGACCTGCTGGTATTCGGGCGGCGAGCCGGACTCGGCGCGGCGGAATACGTCGAGAAGCTCACCGAGCGGCCGGGCGTCGCCGAAACCGATATCGCGACGGCGGCCCGATCGGCTCTCGCCCCGTTCGACCCGCCGGAGGGCGGATCGGGCGAGAATCCGTACACCCTGCACACCGATCTGCAGCAGACCATGAACGATCTCGTGGGCATCATCCGCAAAGAGCATGAGGTGGGCGAGGCGATCACCCGGCTCGAGGCGCTACGTGCCCGGTTCGAACATGTCACCATCGAAGGGCACCGGCAGTTCAATCCGGGCTGGCATCTGGCCCTGGATATGCGGAACATGCTGCTGGTCAGCCAATGTGTGGCACAGGCGGCGCTGCTGCGCACGGAGAGCCGCGGCGGGCACACCCGCGACGATCATCCGGGCATGGACCCGCAGTGGCGCAACAAGCTCCTGGTCTGCGCCACCGATGGTGCGGGGGTCGCGAATATCCCCGATATCTCCGTCACCGTGCAGGATCAGGCGCCGATGCGCGCTGAACTACTCGCCCTCTTCGACTTCGGCGAGCTGGAAAAGTACTACACCCCAGCCGAACTCGCAGGTCATCCGACCGCGACGAGCGGCACCGCGGCAGGGTCGACACCCGTTGACCGCGATTCGGACAGCAAGGAGGCGTGAGCGGATGAGTTACGACGCCCAGTTCCGGGTATGGCGCGGCGATACCGAAGGCGGCGAACTACAGGACTTCACGGTCGCGGTGAACGAGGGCGAAGTGGTGCTCGACATCATCCACCGCCTGCAGGCGACCCAGGCGTCCGACCTTGCTGTCCGGTGGAACTGCAAAGCGGGCAAATGCGGTTCGTGCTCGGCCGAGGTGAACGGTAAACCACGGCTGCTCTGCATGACTCGCATGTCGACGTTCACCCCGGAAGATGTCGTCACTGTGACGCCACTGCGGACATTTCCGGTCATCCGCGACCTGGTGACCGATGTGTCCTACAACTATCAAAAGGCCAGGGAGATACCGTCGTTCACCCCGCCACCGGATCTGGCGCCCGGTGAGTATCGCATGCAGCAGGTGGACGTGGAGCGCTCACAGGAGTTCCGCAAATGCATCGAATGTTTCCTGTGCCAGAACACCTGCCATGTGGTGCGCGATCACGACGAGAACAAGGAGGCCTTCGCCGGCCCGCGGTATCTGATGCGTATCGCGGAGTTGGAGATGCATCCACTGGACGTGGCCGATCGGCGGGATGCCGCCCAAGAGGAGCACGGACTCGGCTACTGCAACATCACCAAATGCTGTACCGAAGTGTGCCCGGAACATATCAAGATCACCGATAATGCGTTGATACCGATGAAGGAGCGCGTCGCCGACCGGAAATACGATCCGATCGTCTGGCTCGGCAACAAACTCTTCAGGCGCTGACCGGTCGCACGCCGACCGGCGTCACAACATCGCCACCACGCCGGTCGCGACCAGCCCTACCAGCACTCCGACGAACAACGCCGAGAGCACCGAGCCGGTGAGTACGAACACACCTGCCGCGGATGCCGCAAAGAGCAGGCCGACGATCAACCATTCGACGCCGTCGCCGGGCCCGAACTTGCGGAGCCGGGGAGACGAATTCTTGATCCCTGGGTCCACATATCGTTGTCTACCCGTTACCTGAAGCGCCCAAACGCCGTGCTCTAGGCAGCTGCACCCGAAAGAAAGGATCAGGGACGGTCGAATTCACCGTCGCGGACACCGGCGGTGAACGCCGCCCACTCCCCAGGGGTGAATACGAGGACCGGCCCGTCGGGGTCCTTGCCGTCGCGCATCCCGATATGACCGTCGGCGAGCATCGCGATCTCCACATTGTGGGTCCCCGACGCGTCGGCATCCGCACCGGTAGCACCGCTCACCCAGCGGGCGCCCGAAAGGTCCACATTCGTACCGTTGTCGATGCTCATCCAGGTTCTCCTTCACTGCCGCGAAGATCGCCGTATTTCGTGTCCAGGGTCCCGGCGCAGCGCGCCACAAGCATGTAGCGCGATGCTACGCGCAGCCACGACAAGGCCGGGTTTACACCCGTCTACAAGAAATTTCGCAACTCGGTACCCTCGAAGTCGCCGAATCTCACACCATATGGACCGTTCTCGGCCTATGGTGAGCTGTTGGTCGTATGTGCACACCCGGAAAACCACCGCGGACAACAGGAGTCGACCGCGGGTTCAGAAGGAGGTCGTGTGATGCGGTTGAATCTGGACGCCCCGATCCCCACCCTGCTCGCCTGCGGTGCCGATCCCGGCGTGATGACCCCCGAACAAGCTCATTCGGCGATGCAGTTACACCTGGACTGCACCGTGGACGAGTGCCGGGTCCGCCGGCGGGCCCGAGCCACTCTCGTGGACTCCGGGCGCTGCGTTCTGGACAACCGCGCCCTCCAGTAGCGACCGGATTCCGGCGCCGAACCGGCCGATCACCGGCTTTACGCACCTGATAGAACCAGGTTCTCCCCGATCGTGAATTGCGTTCCCGGCTCGGTGTCAACCGGTGATTCGTTCCGCTCGGTGCCGACCGACGATCCGTCCCGGCTCGGTGCCGACCGACGATCCGTCCCGGCTCGGTGCCGACCGACGATCCGTCCCGGCTCAGTGCCACCGGTGATCGGTGATCGACGCGCGAGGACCGAACCGCGGCTTGCGGGCCTGCCCGCTGATCTCCAGCAGCCGGACGGTGCGGTACCGATGTGGACGTACCGGTTCGAGGTACTCCACCATCTCGGCGTCGTCGATATCCCGCCCGAGCAGGGTCCAGCCGATGATCGACGCCAGATGGAAGTCACCTACCGACAGCGCATCGGCGTCACCGAGGGCACGCTGCGCCGTCTCCGCGGCCGTCCACTCCCCTATACCGGGGATCGTCCGGAGCCGGCGGGCGGCCTCGCCCGGATCCAGCGTCGCGGTCCGCTCCAGCGAGTCGGCGACCCGGGCGGCCCGGACGACGGTCTGCCAGCGCTGCGGTCCGACATTGGCCCGGTGATAGCTCCACGAGGGGATCCGGCTCCAGGTCGCCGCGTCGGGCGGCACCCGCATCCCCTCCGGCGCGGGCCCGGGCGGCGGGCTACCGAACCCGTGCAGCAGGCGGCGCCATGCCGCGTGCGCGGAAACGGTGGTCACCTTCTGCTCCAGGATCGCCGGGACCAGCGCTTCGAGCACCCGGCCGGTACGCAGCATTCGCAGCCCGGGGTGTCGCTGGTGCGCGGCCGCCACCGTGGGATGGACGGCGACGAAATCGTCGACCTTCTCGTCCAGGCACAGCATGCGATCGAGCCCGTCGAGGAACTCCGCGGCCCCCGCACCCCAGGCATCCGCGGTGACGGTGACCGGATCGTCCTGGACCAGCCGGTAGGTGACCGGCCCGGCCGGCATCCGGGAGGTGCGCCAGTGGGCTCCGTCCGGGGTGATCTGATGGCAAGGATCGCCCGGTCCGCGACGCAACGGCGCGAGCGTATGGGCGAGGTGGACCGGGACGTCGGCGGACACGGTCCGCGTCGCCCACGCGTCGTCTCCGGTTCCCGTTGTTCGGACAGGCACAATGTCATTGTGCGCTGCCCGGGTAACGGTGCCCCGTCGCACTACGATGAAAAACGCAGTTGAGCAAATCTACGGCTCTTGCCGCGACTGGAGGTTTCCATGATCACCGAAGGGCTCAATTGGCTACTCAGTCTGTGGGGGTCGGTTTTCGCCGGCAGCTCCGGCTACGAGATTCCGCCCGGAACCCTGCCTTTCGGAAGTTGATCTCCCCCGGAGCACCGCCGGCTCGTCACGGGCGGCCGTAGCCGCCGGATACCGGCCGTTCGACATATGAAATCAACTGTCCTCCAGGAGAATCTGGGCTAGATGCCGACCTCGGCGCGCGGCCAGCTGAGCGGCCTGGGTACGGCAGGAGAATCCGTCGGCGACGACGACCGCGTCCGGCCCCGCCCGGTCGAGAGCCGGCAATATCCCGTTGGCGGCGACGGCCGTCGATATTTCGTAATGCCCTTTCTGCATTCCGAAATTACCGGCCAGGCCGCAGCACCCTGCGATCTCGGTCACATCGACCCCCATCTGGGCAAATATCCGGCGATCCGCCTCGAATCCCAGCACCGAATAATGGTGGCAGTGCGGCTGCACAACCATCGACCGGCCCGCGCGACTCGGCGGCCGCCAGTCCGGTTGCGCGGTGAGGAACTCGGCGAGTGTGCGAACCGCGGCCGCCACCGGCGCAGAACGGGGATCCTCGGGCAACAGTTCCGGCAGATCGGCCCGTAGTGCGGCGGTACAGGACGGTTCCAAGCCGACCACCTGTCCACCGGCCCGGACGTGGTCCTCGAGCGCGCCGAGCGTGGCGCGCAACCGGGCACGGGCGCCGTCCAGCTGGCCGGTGCTGATCCAGGTCAGCCCGCAGCACACCGGCCGGCGCGGCACGACCACGCGGTACCCGAGGGAATTGAGCAGCCGTACGGCCGCCAGCGCTATCTCTGGATCGAAGGCATTGGTGAAGGTATCCACCCAGAGCATCACCGCCGGCGCGGTCGCTGCCGCTACCTGCTGATTCTCCGATTCCTTCCGCCAGATACGCCGGAAGGAACGCGGCGCGAGCTCCGGCACCGTGCGGCGCGGATCGACCCCGGCCGCCCGCATACCCAGCCGGCGCAACGGCCCGGCGCCGGCCAAGGCGTTGATCAACCGCGGCATCCGGGTGGCGCCTGCCAGCCAGCGCGGCAACATTCCCAGCGTGTAGTGGTCACGCGGACGCGGACGCCCGCGGTAGCGCCGGTAGAGGGTCTCCGATTTGTAGGTCGCCATATCGACCCCCGCCGGGCAATCCGTTCCGCAGGCGCGACAGGAAAGACACAGATCCAGCGATTCGGCGACCGCGGGCGCGGACCAATCCAACTCGCCCCGCACCACCTCCTGCAGCACCCGCGCTCGGCCCCGGGTGGTGTCCTTCTCGTCGGCCGTGGCCAGATACGACGGACACATGAAACCACCCGTGGCCCGGGTATCGGCCCGACATTTACCCACCCCGACGCAGCGGTGTACCGCGGTCGACATATCCCCGTCGCCACCGAACGCGAAACCGCCGGCCCGGGGCAGCAGCGGCAGACCGGTGAGTCGCAGATCGGCGTCCAGCGGGCGCGGCGCCACCAGGACCCCCGGGTTGAGAACGTTCTCCGGATCGAACAATGCCTTGTAACCGGCGAAGACCGCGCGAACCTCGGCCGAGTACATGATGTCCAGCAGTTCCGAGCGCGCCCTGCCGTCACCGTGCTCACCACTGAGCGAACCACCGTGGCCCACCACCAGGTGGGCCGCATCGGTCAGAAATGCCCGGAACCGTTCCGGTGCGGTGGCGATGGGCAGATCCAGCCGCACATGTATACATCCGTCGCCGATATGCCCGTAGAGCAGCCCGTCGACCTTGTGCTCGCGCGTCAGATCCTCGAAATCGCGGAGATAGGCGCCGAGTCGCGCGGGTGGTACCGCCGCGTCCTCCCAGCCCGGCCAGGCCGGTTCACCGTCGCGGGTCCGGCCGGCCAGACCCGCCCCGTCGGCCCGGATCCGCCACAGCGCGGCCGCGGCGCGCGGCTCGTCGATGATCCGCGTGTCCAGGGCTCCGGCCGCCGCACACAGAGTCCGCGCGGCGGCACGGGTCGCGGCGGCGTCCGCCCCGGCCAGTTCCACGAACAGCCAGCCTGCCCCGCGCGGTAGCTCGGGGACCCGGCGGCCGTGCGCCCGCACTGTCTCGACCAGACCGGCGTCGATACCTTCCACCGCGACCGGCGCGACCGAGACCACCGCGGCGATATCGTCGGCGGCGGTCGCCAGGTCCGGGTAGCCGAGCACGACCAGCAGCGTCGCGGGCGGAATCTCCACCAATTCCACTTCGGCCTCGAGCAGCACTCCGCAGGTGCCCTCGGAACCGACGAACGACGCCGCTACCGATCCGCCTCGTTCCGGCAGCAGATGTTCCAGGCCGTAACCCGACGCCTGCCGGTCGAACCGGCCCAGGTCGGTGCGGAGTACGGCGAGCGAGCTCGTGGTGAACTCCGGTAGCCCCGGGACCGCGTCCAACGCGTCCGCCAGCCGGCGGGGGGCGCCGGTACCGTCGAGGATCCGCAGTTCCCGGACCCGGTCGGATGTGCGGCCCCAGGCAATGGCATGCGGCCCGCAGGCATTGTTGCCGATCATCCCGCCGAGCGTGCAGCGGTTCTGGGTGGACGGGTCGGGGCCGAAACGCAACCCGTAGGCGCCCGCGCGGCGTTGCAGCTCCGACAGCACCACACCCGGCTGTACCCGGGCGGTCCGGCGGTGCGGGTCGATCTCGCTGATTCCGTTCATGTACCTGCTGAAATCGACGACGATGCCGGGACCGACCGCATTCCCCGCGACGGAGGTACCGGCGCCCCGCGGAGTGAGGGCCGCCCCCTCGGCCCGGGCGACCTCCAGTACGGCGGCCACATCCTCGTCGGCACGGGGGAAGACAACAGCCTCGGGCAGGACCCGGTAGTTCGAAGCATCCGACGAGTACTCCACCCGGCGACGGCGGGAGATGTCCACCGCGTCGATACCGATCCGCGCGCGCAGATGCCGCGCGAGAGTGTCCCGTCGTACATCCTGGTCGGTCACACGAACCAGCCTAGGCTCGCGACCCCGGATCGCTCCGGACTCACCGGCGCACCGGGGCCGGTGAGTCGGCACACCGCACCGGCCGATACCGATTGTGAACGGCGGGAAAACTTCCGGTACCGCGGGAACCCGTATCCCGCCGCCGCCGTCGAACCCTGTAGCAGAGCAGGATTCGCGCCGGGCCGGCCGAGTCCTGTGGTCCGTCGTCCGGCGGATACCGGCGGTGAGCGGATTGCCGCCGAAACACGGGGAGTGATCGACATGTTGATGGATATCGGAGCGGTGCAGGGTATCGCGGGGGAACTGCGGGGATCGGCCGACGAGGTCAATGCCGCCGCACTGCGCACCGCAGATTGCCTGCGCGGATTCGAAACCGCCGACGCCGGCCGCGATTACCGAGCAGCAGGCGAACGCCTGGGCCAGGGGCTCGGCGATATAACCCGCTATCTCTTCTCCTGGGCCAACTGCGTACACGACTGCGGGACCGCGTTGTGGGCGAGCGCGAGCAGCTGCACCGGCGTGGACCAGGCCACGGCCACCAACCTCGGCGCGGTCGCGGGGGCGTTCGAATGAGGACCGGCGACGATACCGGCGCCGACGCGATCCTGGACACCGGCACCGACGCGCTGCGGTACTTCGAGGTCTTCCTCCCCCGCTACCGCGAATGGACCGGGGCCGCACCGGCGGGTGGCGACTATGCCGGGCTGGCCGCTGCCTACGATCAGCAGCGCGGGCTGGACCTGGCGAGACTACGCGATTTCACCACCGTGCTGACCGAGGAGCTGACCGGACGGGTCGAGGACGAGGCGGGCACCCAGACATTGCGGTTCGGCGAAGTACCGGGCCTGTGGAGTGGTTCGCCCGCGGCCGACAACGCCCAGCAGCTGCTGGCCGACGCGGGCAGCAAGATAAGCGCCGGCCTGGATTCCCTGGGCGCCGTCCGGACCGCCGCCACCACAGCGGTCGAACAGATCGATACAGCTCTGCGGCAGAAGGCCGACGCCGCCCGGACCGGTTTCGATCCGGATACGGCCGGTGGCAAAACGGCAGCGCAGATCGACCGGTTCATCGATATCGCCCGCGGACAGGGCGATACCGCCGGTGATCCGGTGACCGAGCAGCTGCGCACCGAACTACCGGCGAACTACACCGGCGACCCGGATCCGGAAACCGTGTGCCGCGATTGGCTGGACCAGGTGTTCGTCACCGAGGTCGACGCAAAGGTCACCGCCTTCACCACGTTGTGCACCGAAGCGCACACCACGGTGTCCGGCGCCTACGAGCAGTTGCTCACCGCGCTGGACGCGGTGCAGACGGGCACATTCTTCTCGCCGGGCGGGCGGCTCTCGGCCGATTCGGATCTCACCTACACGAGCGGGCAACCGACCTACTCCGCCGCGGTCGGTACCCCGATCGCCGCCGCGGCACCCGGCGCCGAGATCCCGGCCGCGGGAACGAATCCCGCGGCGATCACGCAGACCCCGGACACCGGTTCGGGCACACCGTCCAGCCTCGCCCTGACGACGACACCGGCTTCCACCGGAACACCGGCATCCACC